>NZ_JBJGXU010000004.1:0-205603 GCF_045447305.1 Pseudomonas sp. D47
CGTCCTGCTCCCGATACGTTGTTTGCTCAGGCTCCAGGCCTGCAAGAGTGGTGTCTGCTAAGGGGCGGCGTTTGATTTCAGTGCGCTTCACTTCCTGTATGCCTCCAGTTATAGGAATCTCAAAGCATACACGTGGGCATACACGGCGGGAAGTTATAGGGGTAGACAGGGATGGATAGCCAGAAACAAGAAAGCCCGCACGGGGCGGGCTTCTTGGGGTGGTTCGTAGACTGTCTGAGACAGCCCGAGACTGCTATATGGTGCACCCGGCGGGATTCGAACCCACGACCCCTGCCTTCGGAGGGCAGTACTCTATCCAGCTGAGCTACGGATGCTTGTGCGGGCGACATCATACCCATGTCGACCTTGGGCGTCCATGCCGGTCTTTGGCCCTTTATAGGTAGGAATTTGCCCCCCAGAGGCCCTGCGCCGGGTGCCAGTGGTCGCTGCGGTGGAACCCGGCTGAATCACGCGGATCAGAAAGATCTGGTAAATGCGCCGTTTTCGTTCTTTTTTTCGAACAGACTATTGCCCTGTACCCCCATTGATCCTAGGATTCGTTTGAGATTTCAAACGCTCTGTCTCCCGTGCGCTCTTTCACTTTTCCCGCGTGCTGGGGCTGATTTCCCTGACGGCAGCCCACAAGGCGCCTTTCAACAACTCTAATTCGCTCCGCGTGCGCGCGGTGCTGTTAAGGAAAGCCGACATGCAGCTCAAAGATACCCAGTTGTTCCGCCAGCAAGCCTTTATTGATGGCGCTTGGGTGGATGCGGACAACGGTCAAACCATCAAGGTTAACAACCCGGCCACGGGCGAGATTCTCGGTACCGTGCCGAAGATGGGTGCGGCCGAAACGCGCCGCGCCATCGAAGCGGCCGACAAGGCTTTGCCGGCCTGGCGTGCACTCACCGCCAAGGACCGCGCCAACAAGCTGCGTCGTTGGTTTGAGCTGATCATCGAGAACCAGGATGACCTGGCTCGCCTGATGACCCTGGAACAGGGCAAGCCACTGGCTGAAGCCAAAGGCGAAATCGTTTACGCCGCCTCGTTTATCGAGTGGTTCGCCGAAGAAGCCAAGCGCATCTACGGTGATGTGATTCCGGGCCATCAGCCGGACAAGCGCCTGATCGTGATCAAGCAGCCGATTGGTGTTACCGCGGCTATCACGCCGTGGAACTTCCCGGCCGCGATGATCACCCGTAAAGCCGGCCCGGCCCTGGCCGCCGGTTGCACCATGGTGCTCAAGCCGGCGTCGCAAACCCCGTTCTCGGCGTTTGCCCTGGCTGAACTGGCCCAGCGTGCAGGTATCCCTAAAGGTGTGTTCAGCGTGGTCTCCGGCAGCGCCGGCGATATCGGCAGCGAGCTGACCAGCAACCCGATCGTGCGTAAATTGTCCTTCACCGGCTCCACCGAAATCGGTCGCCAGCTGATGGCCGAATGCGCCAAGGACATCAAGAAAGTCTCCCTGGAGTTGGGCGGCAACGCGCCGTTCATCGTGTTTGACGACGCGGACCTGGATAAGGCTGTCGAAGGCGCGATCATTTCCAAATACCGCAACAACGGCCAGACCTGCGTCTGTGCCAACCGCCTGTACATCCAGGATTCGGTGTACGACGCCTTCGCGGAAAAACTCAAAGTGGCCGTGGCCAAGCTCAAGATCGGCAACGGTCTGGAAGAAGGCACCACCACCGGCCCGCTGATCGACGAAAAAGCCGTGGCCAAGGTTCAGGAGCACATCGCTGATGCCCTGAGCAAAGGCGCCAAGCTGTTGGCCGGTGGCAAGGTCATGGAAGGTAACTTCTTTGAGCCGACCATCCTGGTCAACGTGCCGAAAGACGCTGCAGTGGCCAAGGAAGAAACCTTCGGCCCACTGGCGCCGCTGTTCCGCTTCAAAGACGAAGCCGAAGTGATCGCGATGTCCAACGACACCGAGTTCGGCCTGGCGTCCTACTTCTATGCCCGCGACCTGGGCCGTGTGTTCCGTGTGGCCGAAGCCCTGGAATACGGCATGGTTGGCGTCAACACCGGGTTGATTTCCAACGAAGTGGCGCCGTTCGGCGGCATCAAGGCCTCGGGCCTGGGCCGTGAAGGTTCCAAGTATGGGATCGAGGATTACCTGGAAATCAAATACCTCTGCCTGGGCATCTAAGCCAGGCACGAGCATGCAGTAAACGCAGAGGGCACGAGAGCGCTGTCCCTTTGCGTGTTTCAAACCGTAATTCGTAGTGGCCGGGAAAGCTGTGGCAGTCGATCATCGCATGCTGCCGTAGTTGCTTCCCCGCCACGTATTCCTTGGACCACGCCACCCGATGAGTGGCGAATGAGGACTTTATGAGCAAGACCAACGCATCCCTGATGAAACGCCGCGAAGCCGCTGTACCGCGCGGTGTTGGCCAGATTCACCCGATCTTCGCCGAATCCGCGAAGAACGCCACCGTGACCGACGTTGAAGGTCGCGAGTTCATCGACTTCGCCGGCGGTATCGCCGTGCTGAACACCGGCCACGTGCACCCGAAAATCATCGCCGCCGTGACCGCGCAGCTGAACAAGCTGACCCACACCTGCTTCCAGGTACTGGCCTACGAGCCTTACGTGGAACTGTGCGAAAAAATCAACGCCAAGGTGCCAGGCGACTTCGCCAAGAAAACCCTGCTGGTCACCACCGGTTCCGAAGCCGTTGAGAACGCCGTGAAAATCGCCCGCGCCGCCACTGGCCGTGCCGGTGTGATCGCCTTCACCGGCGCCTATCACGGCCGCACCATGATGACCCTGGGCTTGACCGGTAAAGTCGTGCCTTACTCGGCCGGCATGGGCCTGATGCCAGGCGGCGTATTCCGCGCGCTGTTCCCGAACGAACTGCACGGTGTGAGCGACGACGACGCCATCGCCAGCATCGAACGTATCTTCAAGAACGATGCCGAACCGCGTGATATCGCTGCCATCATCATCGAGCCGGTGCAGGGCGAAGGCGGTTTCTACGTCGCGCCTAAAACCTTCATGAAGCGCCTGCGCGAACTGTGCGACAAGCACGGCATCCTGCTGATCGCCGACGAAGTGCAAACCGGCGCTGGCCGTACCGGTACCTTCTTCGCCATGGAGCAGATGGGCGTTGCTGCCGACCTGACCACCTTCGCCAAATCCATCGCCGGCGGCTTTCCGTTGGCCGGTGTGTGCGGCAAGGCTGAATACATGGACGCCATCGCTCCAGGCGGCCTGGGCGGCACCTACGCCGGTAGCCCGATCGCTTGCGCCGCTGCTTTGGCGGTGATGGAAGTGTTCGAAGAAGAACACCTGCTGGACCGTTGTAAAGCGGTCGGCGAGCGTTTGGTAACCGGCCTGAAAGCCATTCAAGGCAAGTACCCGGTGATCGGCGAAGTGCGTGCCCTGGGCGCGATGATCGCCGTGGAGCTGTTCGAAGAGGGCGACAGCCACAAGCCGAACGCCGCTGCCGTTGCCTCCGTGGTGGCCAAGGCGCGCGACAAAGGCCTGATCCTGCTGTCGTGCGGTACCTACGGCAACGTGTTGCGCGTGCTGGTTCCGCTGACCTCGCCGGACGAGCAGTTGGACAAAGGTTTGGCGATCATCGAAGAGTGCTTCTCCGAGCTGTAAGCGGATTGACCTGATCGACAAAAAAAACCCGCTTCGGCGGGTTTTTTTGTGGCCGATGCAACACATTCAGGCCTTGTTCATTGTACGTAGGCGGCTTGATTGTCTAAGGTGCAAGCATTGCCGATGGAGCGTGCTGGATGACTGCTGTTGATTTACCGGCTGTACCCCGAGTGTTGATTGCTGAAGCGGACCCTTGGTCGCGGGATTTGCTCAAGCAAGTGTTGTTGAACGTGCGCTGCGACGCACGGCTGGATGTATGTGGTGACGGGCAGCAAGCAGCGACGCTGTTGCGAGAAAAAACCTACGACCTGATCCTGGCGGATTGGGAGCTGCCGGGCATCGATGGTCTGAGCTTGCTGCGCAACGTACGCCAGCAGCGCCGTTCGCTGCCGTTTATCCTGCTGAGCAGTCGCAACGACAGTGCCAGCGTGCGCGAAGCCTTGCCGCTGGCGCCTACCGCGTACCTGACCAAACCGCTGAACATGGAAGGCCTGACCCAGCGCCTGCAAGACCTGCTGCTCAACGAAGGCGAAAGCGTGTATTGCGAAATTCCGCCGCTGGCGCCTGGCGTGACCTTGCCGGTGTTCCTGGAGCGGCGCCGCGAAGCCTCCGACGGCGCGCCGCTGCGCGTCGACGTGAAAGCCGCCGTGCAACACAGCCTTGAACCTGATGGCCTGGACCTCAAGCGCCTGGAAGACCAGGTGCGCATGGACCCACAAATTACCGCCGTACTGATCGCCGCCGCCAACAGCGCCGGGCATCACGGCACGCCGGTGCAAACCCTGTCGGCTGCGCTGCACAAGCTGGCGGCCGGGCAGAGCATGAACTTGATCTTGGGCCTGGCCCTCAAGCACAACGTGGTGCTGGGCGACCCGGCGCTGGTGGACTATGCCGAGCGCCACTGGCAGTTGTCAGAAGACACCGCCGACTACGCCCGCCGCCTGGCGCGCTTGCTCGAGCTGGACCACGAGCGCTGTTACTGCGCCGGCATCCTGCACCGGCTGGGTGACTTGGCGTTGCTGCGTTGCCTGGAGGATTGGCGCCAGGGCGGCGGGGCGTTGGATGACGAGGCGATTGGTGAGTCCCTTGATACCTTTGGTGCGGCCTACGGCTCGGCATTGCGTGCGCGCTGGCGCTTGCCGTTGGAGCTGCGCCAGTTGATTGCGGCGATCTATTCGCTCGAAGGCGGGGTGTATTCGCGTGAAGCGTTGGTGATGAATCTGGCGGCGCAGATGGCGCGCCTGACCGAGCACGAAGGGCTTGAGGCGCTGGCGAGGAGCAAGACTGCGCGGTTGCTGAGGGTCGGGTTGTCGGAGTTGATGCGAGTGCGCAAAAACTAGCTGGCAACGAGGATCAAGTGTGGGAGCGGGCTTGCTCGCGAATGCGGTGCCAGTCGCCGAAAATATTGACTGATCCACCGCATTCGCGAGCAAGCCCGCTCCCACATGTTTGACCGAGTTCTAACTCGCTATGACGCGGTTCTTGCCCTGGCGCTTAGCCTCATACATGGCCGCATCAGCCCGCGCGAACAGGCTGTCCAGGGCTGAATCTTCTTCGCGCAAGTTGGCCAGGCCTTGGCTGACGGTCACCGTGAATTGCCGGCCTTCATAGCTGAAACTCAGCGCCTGGATTTCCTTGCCCAGCCGCTCGGCCACCTGCAACGCCATGTGCGGCGCACAACCGGGCAGTACGGCGGCGAATTCTTCGCCGCCAATGCGCCCGAACAGGTCGCCACGGCGCAATACACTGCGACCGCTCTCGGCGATACGCCGCAACACCTGATCGCCCTCCAGATGGCCGTAGGTGTCGTTGACGTCTTTGAAATCATCGATGTCCAGCAACAGGAACGCCAGCGGTGCACCCTGGGCACAGGCGCTGTCGAAGGCCAGGTTGGCGCATTCGAAGAAGTGCCTGCGGTTGCTGCTTTGGGTCAGCACATCGGTGGTGGCGAGGCGGTGCAGTTCCAGCTCCATCTGTTTCTTTTCGGTGATGTCTTCGGCCATGCCGACCACAACCACCGGCTTGCCGGGCTGGACCTGCTGGTTGATATAGCACTTGTCGCTCAGCCAGCGAATTTGCCCGTCGGCGGTGATGATGCGGTACTCGCGGTCCTCCACGGCGCCTTGTTCCAGCACGCGGGCGAGGCTGTGTTCGGCATAGTCGAGGTCTTCGGGGTGAACGCTGTTGCGCCATTCGCGGTAGTCGGCGAGCAGCAAACCGGCCGTACGGCCAAATACCCGCTCATAGGCCGGGCTCACATACAGCACACGGCGCGTTTCCCAATCGATGGCCCACAGCACGGCATTTACACTGACCAGCAACGAACTCAGCAACTGCTCGCGTTCGCTCAACCGTTCGACTTCACCCTGGGCATGCATCAACGCCAACAGGGTTGCCGCCGCGGCCGGGCGGGGAGCCTCGGCAGCAGGGGCATCTGGCAGGTAGGGATGTTCGTGAACCATCGGTACAACTCTCTCTGGGCGCGCCGCAGGATGGAGCAGCGGTCACTACAAGGGTTCACCATGATGGCGAAGTGTTCTCTGAGAGAGGGTAAATGCAGTGAAGTTCCGTGAGCGGGCTAACTAAGAAATGGCGCCAAAAACCGGTGGTAAGCCAAGCCCTGTGCTCAATGGGCTGGTTTTAGTGAGCGGGCTTGTTGTGGCAACAAGCCCGCTCGCCACAGGAACGAGCGGGGTGTGCATGCCCGGTCAGACCGCTGCAGGGCGCAGCGAATAGGTCTTCAATTGATGGGCAAAATCGCGCAGTGACTGGATGCCGCTGGCTTCGGCCTCATGCACCCATTCCTTGATCGCGGCCAGCATGTCGTGGCCATTGGAACTGGTTTTCAGCCAGATCTGCTGCAGCGCCAGGCGCTTCTCGTAGATCACTGTCAGCGCCTGGCTGTGTTCCAGCAGGCTCTGGATGCGCACGTGATGGCGGTCATCCAGCAAGCTGGTTTCACGCGACAGCAGGCGCTTGGCGCGGTGGAACTGGTGGCGCACCGAATGATCGACCTTTTCCAGCTCCTGCTTGACCAGTGGGCCGATCACCAACTTGCGGTACTGGGCCATGATCTGGAAGCGGTTGTTGAGGATCGCCATGGCGGTGTCCATGTCCAGGTGGCCTTTGCCCTCCACGCGGTGCGCGATAGGCGCCACGCGCTGCACCTTGGCCAGGCGCAGGAAGCTGAACACTTTGATCCACGCCCAACCCAGGTCGAACTCCCACTTCTTCACCGACAGCTTGGCCGAGTTGGGGTAGGTGTGGTGGTTGTTGTGCAGTTCTTCGCCGCCGACAATGATGCCCCACGGCACCAGGTTGGTCGCCGCGTCCCGGCATTCGAAATTGCGATAGCCCACGGCATGCCCCAGGCCGTTGATCACGCCGGCGGCCCAGAACGGAATCCACATCATCTGGATCGCCCAGATGGTGATGCCGATGGTGCCGAACAGCAGCAGGTCGATCACGCCCATGATCGCTACGCCCAGCAGCGGGTAAGGCGTGTAGATTTTGCGTTCGATCCAGTCATCCGGGCAGTTCTTGCCGTAGATGCGCAGGGTTTCGGGGTTTTCGGCCTCGGCGCGGTAAAGCTCGGCACCTTTGCGCAACACGGTGGACAGGCCTTTGATGACCGGGCTGTGCGGGTCGTCGACGGTTTCGCATTTGGCGTGGTGTTTGCGGTGGATAGCGGTCCACTCGCGGGTGTTCTGCGCCGTGGTCAGCCACAGCCAGAAGCGGAAGAAGTGTTTCAGGCCGGCATTGAGCTCCAGGGAGCGATGGGCTGAATAGCGGTGCAGATAGACCGTGACCCCAACGATGGTCACATGGGTCATCAACAGAGTGACTGCAACCAGTTGCCAGGCTGACAAGTCAAGAAAACCGTTGTACCACATAGGCTGTATGGCCCTCAGATAAAGAAAAAAACAGCTCACGCATTATCACTAAGCCTACAGAGAAAACCAGCCGCCCTTTCAGATAGAAGTGACTGGATGTTTCTTATTCTATAATCCGCAGCCTTTGTGGGGCGATTTTGTTTTTTGGTAAGGATTACTGACTCTATGCTGTTTTCATACCGAGGTGCCCTGCGTGTGGGGCTGGTATATCTGCTGGTTTCCATTGTGTGGCTTCAGCTCAGCCACCACCTATTGATCAACTTTCTCGATGACCCGCGGGAGTTGGTCCGCTGGCTGCAGCTGCGCGACTATGTGTGGGTGGCCCTGAGCGCGGCGGCGATTTACTTGCTGTGCGCGCGTTTTGCCCGCACCCACCAGGTGCAGCAACCCCTGAAAGAAAACCGTGAGCGCCTGCGCCAGGCGGCTGCCGTGTTCGATTGCACCCGCGAAGGCGTGCTGGTCACCGACGCCGACGGGCTGATCGTGCACGTCAACCGGGCGTTTATGGAGATCACCGGCCACAGCCGCAAGGACGTCATGGGCGAGCGGCCGAGCCTGTTCAAGTCGGGGCGCCATTCGTCGAATTTCTACCTGCAGATGTTCCAGACCCTGGAGCAAACGGGCGAATGGAGCGGCGAAATCTGGAACCGACGCAAAAGCGGTGAAATTTATCCACAGTGGCAAACCATCCGCGTGATCCGCGATGACCACGGCAAGGTCAGCCACTACGTTGCGGTGTTTTCCGATATCAGCGCCATCAAGGATTCCCAGCACGAACTGGCGCACCTCGCCCACCACGACCCGCTCACCGACTTGCCCAACCGCCTGTTGTTCACTGACCGTGCCGAGCAGGCGCTGGCCTCGGCGCAAGTGCATAAACGCGGCTGTGCCTTGCTGCTGCTGGACTTGGACCATTTCAAGATCATCAACGACAGCCTGGGCCATAACGTTGGCGACCAGTTTCTCAAGGCCGTAGGCGAGCGCCTCAAAGGGCTGTTCGGCCCCGGCGTGACCTTGGCGCGCTTGGGGGGTGACGAGTTCGCTGTGCTGGCGGAAAGTTGTCCACAGGTGGTGCAGGCCGCCGCGATCGCGCAGCGCATGCTCGATGCGATGAAGGAGCCGTTCGTGTTTGATGGCAACCAGTTGTTTATCAGCGCCAGCATCGGCATCAGCCTGTTCCCCAGCGACGCGTTGAGCGCTGAACAGCTGCTGCGCAATGCCGATTCGGCGTTGTTCAAGGCCAAGAGCGCCGGGCGCGAAGGCTACGCGCTGTACACCGAAGAGCTGACCGCCCACGCGCAGAACCGCGTGGAAATCGCCAGCGAACTGCGCCGCGCCCTCGATCAGCAGGAACTGCGCGTTTACTACCAGCCGGTGTACGACCTGCGCGGCAGCCGCCTGGTCGGCGTCGAAGCGCTGGTGCGCTGGCAGCACCCGGCGCGCGGCTTGGTGCCACCGGGCGAGTTCATTCCGATTGCCGAGCGTACCGGGCTGATTGCCGACATCGACGCCTGGGTGATGGACCAGGCCTGCCGCCAGATGTGCCGATGGTTGGCCGATGGCGCACCGCTGAGCTTTATTGCGGTGAATGTTTCCAGCCGTCTGTTCGCCCGGCGCGAGCTGTACGAGCAAGTCGCCCAGGTGCTGCACGCCACCGGCCTCGACCCGGCGTTCCTGGAACTGGAAGTCACCGAAAGCGCGGTAATGGATGACCCGGAGGTCGCCCTTGAGCAACTGCACCGCCTGCGTGAGCTGGGCTTGCGCCTGGCCATCGACGATTTTGGCACCGGCTATTCCTCGCTGCTGCGCCTCAAGCGCTTGCCGGTGCAAAAGCTCAAGATCGACCAGGGCTTCGTCGCCGGGTTGCCGTGGGACGAAGACGACGCGGCGATTGTGCGCGTGGTGATCGCCCTGGCCAAAAGCATGGGCATGCAGGTGCATGCCGAAGGTATCGAGCAGGTTGAGCAGGCGCGGTTCTTGTTGGAGCAGGAGTGCGATATGGGGCAGGGGTATTGGTTTGGGCGCCCGATTCCTGCAAGTGAAATTGATTGGGAGCGTGCGCCTGCCATTCAATAGTCGACGCGTTTTCAATCTGAAATACAGTGAAATGTGGGAGCGGGCTTGCTCGCGAATGCGCAGTGTCAGTCGATACATCTGTGGCTGACCCACCTCATTCGCGAGCAAGCCCGCTCCCACCTTTGGATCTCGACACGGCTTATTTTCCGTGTCGAGCGCGCGAAAACCCGCGCAACCCCACGTCCTGCCAGAAAATTCTTTCTGGTTATATAAACATTCTTAAATAGTATTTTTAAGAATATCCGCGCTTATCTACTATCGCCCTCACGCCGCAAGCAGTGCCGCCACTGCCAGGCACTATTCATTTCAGGAGCGAGACCATGAGCGCATCTCTACGTAGCGTCGACGGCCAGGACGAAGCAGCCATTTTGCGTGAGATCCAGAGCGCCTTGCGCGACCTGCGGTTTGGCGCGGTGGAAATCACGGTGCACAACGCCCAAGTGGTACAGATCGAACGCAAGGAAAAATTCCGTTTGCAAAACCCGGGTAACAAACCGAGCTAAGCACTCACGGCGATAGACCCCCGCATCTATAAGAAAAGCCAACACCAAGAATTCTCAGGAGCCTTCTATGTCGTCGATTCGCCGTTACGCCCTGGCCGCACTGGCCAGCGCCGTGTTTGCCGGTTCCGCTGTTGCCAAGGACTACGAGTTGCTCAACGTCTCGTACGACCCTACCCGTGAGCTGTACCAGGACTACAACGCTGAGTTCACCAACCACTGGAAACAGTCCCACCCCGGCGACAACGTCAAGATCCAGCAATCCCACGGTGGTTCGGGCAAACAAGGCCGGGCAGTGATCGACGGCCTGCGCGCCGACGTGGTGACCCTGGCCCTGGCCGGCGACATCGACGAAATCGCCAAATTGGCCAAGACCCTGCCGGAAAACTGGCAAACCCGCCTGCCGGACGCCAGCACCCCGTACACCTCGACCATCGTGTTCCTGGTGCGCAAGGGCAACCCTAAAGGCATCAAGGATTGGGGCGACCTGATCAAGAAAGACGTTTCCGTGATCACCCCGAACCCGAAAACCTCCGGCGGTGCGCGCTGGAACTTCCTCGCCGCCTGGGCCTACGGCCTCAAAGCCGGTGGCAGCGAAGCCAAGGCCCAGGAATACGTGAAAGAACTGTTCAAGCACGTGCCGATTCTCGACACCGGCGCTCGCGGTTCGACCATCACGTTCGTCAACAACGGTCAGGGTGACGTGTTGCTGGCCTGGGAAAACGAAGCCTTCCTGGCGCTGAAAGAAGACGGCGGCGCCGACAAGTTCGACATCGTCGTGCCTTCCCTGTCGATCCTCGCCGAGCCGCCAGTGGCGGTGGTCGACAAGAACGCCGAGAAAAAGGGCAACACCGAAATCGCCACTGAATACCTCAAGCACCTGTACAGCCCCGCTGGCCAGGAGATTGCGGCGAAGAACTTCTACCGCCCACGCGATGAGAAAGTCGCCGCCAAGTACGCCCAGCAGTTCCCGAAACTGGACCTGGTGACTATCGACAAAGACTTCGGCGGCTGGAAAACTGCCCAACCGAAATTCTTCAATGACGGTGGCGTGTTCGACCAGATTTACTCGGCGCAGTAAGCCAAAGTACCTGTAGGGGCCTGATTTTCTGTAGGCGCTGGGCTTCTATGGGAGCTGGCTTGTCGAATCGTCGCACCGCTGCGATAGCATCACCGCGGTGTGACTGACACACCAAGGTGCCTGTATCGCGGGCAAGTCCGGCTCCCACAGAAAAGCCGGCCCCCACAGAAAGCGCGCTCCTACCGTGGTTTCTACCTTTTAACCAAGGACTCTTATGTCGCGTCGTACTTCCCCCGTCATACCCGGCTTCGGGCTGACGCTGGGCTACACCGTGGTGTACCTCAGCCTGATCGTACTCATCCCCCTGGCGGCGATGTTTGTACACGCCGCTCAACTCACTTGGGATCAGTTCTGGGCCATTATTTCCGCACCACGCGTGCTGGCGGCGTTGAAACTGAGTTTCAGCACCGCGTTGTACGCTGCGCTGATCAACGGCGTGATCGGCACGCTGCTGGCTTGGGTGCTGGTGCGCTACACCTTCCCCGGCCGCAAGATCATCGATGCGATGATCGACCTGCCCTTTGCCCTGCCCACGGCGGTTGCCGGTATTGCGCTGACCGCGTTGTACACGCCGACCGGCCTGGTCGGCCAGTTCGCCGCTGACCTGGGCTTCAAAATCGCCTACAGCCCGTTGGGTATCACCCTGGCGCTGACGTTCGTCACGCTGCCCTTCGTGGTGCGCACGGTGCAGCCGGTGCTGGCCGATATCCCCCGGGAAATCGAAGAAGCCGCCGCCTGCCTGGGTGCCAAGCCGTTGCAGGTGTTCCGCTACATCCTCGTGCCCGCATTGCTGCCCGCCTGGCTGACCGGCTTCGCGCTGGCCTTTGCCCGTGGCGTGGGTGAGTACGGGTCGGTGATTTTCATCGCCGGCAACATGCCGATGAAAACCGAGATCCTGCCGCTGCTGATCATGGTCAAGCTCGACCAATACGACTACCGCGGTGCCACCTCCATTGGCGTGTTGATGCTGGTGGTTTCCTTTGTCTTGCTGCTGCTGATCAACTTGTTGCAGCGGCGCATCGAACGTCCATAAGGAGGCGCGGAACATGTCCCAATCGTCTATTTCCGCTGCGTCCTCGGCCAACGCTGCCCGCCGTGGCAGCGCGGTGTCCCGGCGCATCCTGATCAGCCTGGGCTGGCTGGTGTTCTTCCTGTTCCTGCTGCTGCCGCTGTTTATCGTGGTGTCCCAGGGCTTGAAGAATGGCCTCGGCGCGTTCTTCACCGCCATCCTGGAACCCGACGCGCTATCCGCACTGAAACTCACAGTAATCGCCGTGTTGATTTCTGTGCCGCTCAACGTGGTGTTCGGCGTCAGCGCCGCGTGGTGCGTGAGCAAGTACTCGTTCCGTGGCAAGAGCATCCTGGTCACGCTGATCGACTTGCCGTTCTCGGTATCGCCGGTGATCGCGGGTTTGGTCTATGTGCTGATGTTCGGCGCCCAGGGTTTCTTCGGCCCATGGCTGCAAGACCACGACATCCAGATCGTGTTCGCCTTGCCCGGCATCGTACTGGCGACCATCTTCGTCACCGTGCCGTTCGTGGCCCGTGAACTGATCCCGCTGATGCAGGAGCAGGGCACCCAGGAAGAAGAGGCGGCGCGCTTGCTCGGCGCCAATGGCTGGCAGATGTTCTGGCATGTGACCGTGCCGAACATCAAATGGGGCCTGATTTACGGCGTGGTGCTGTGTACCGCACGGGCCATGGGTGAGTTCGGTGCGGTGTCGGTGGTGTCCGGCCACATTCGCGGCGTGACCAACACCTTGCCGCTGCACGTCGAGATCCTCTACAACGAATACAACCACGTTGCCGCGTTTGCCGTCGCGAGCCTGTTGCTGATCCTGGCGCTCTTCATCCTGCTGCTCAAGCAGTGGAGCGAGAACCGTATCAACCGCCTGCGCAAAAGCGCCGGTGAGGAATAAGTCATGTCGATTGAAGTCCGTAATGTCAGCAAGAATTTCAACGCCTTCAAGGCCCTGAACAGCATCAATCTGGACATCCAGAGTGGCGAGCTGGTGGCGTTGCTGGGCCCGTCCGGCTGCGGCAAGACCACTTTGCTGCGCATCATCGCCGGCCTGGAAACCCCGGATGACGGCAGCATCGTGTTCCACGGTGAAGACGTGTCCGGCCACGACGTGCGTGATCGCAACGTCGGCTTTGTATTCCAGCACTACGCGCTGTTCCGCCACATGACCGTGTTTGACAACGTCGCCTTCGGCCTGCGCATGAAGCCGAAAAACCAGCGCCCGAACGAGAGCCAGATTGCGGTCAAGGTGCACGAGCTGCTGAACATGGTGCAGTTGGATTGGCTGTCTGATCGCTACCCGGAGCAACTCTCCGGTGGCCAGCGCCAGCGTATCGCCCTGGCCCGCGCCTTGGCGGTAGAGCCCAAAGTGCTGCTGCTGGACGAACCCTTCGGCGCCCTCGACGCCAAGGTGCGTAAAGAGCTGCGCCGCTGGCTGGCGCGCCTGCACGAAGACATCAACCTGACCTCGGTATTCGTGACCCACGACCAGGAAGAGGCCATGGAAGTCGCCGACCGTATTGTGGTGATGAACAAGGGTGTGATCGAACAGATCGGCTCACCGGGTGACGTCTACGAAAACCCGGCCAGCGATTTTGTGTACCACTTCCTGGGTGATTCCAACCGTCTGCATCTGGGCGAGGACAAGCACGTGCTGTTCCGGCCGCATGAAGTGTCGCTGTCGCGGCATGAGTTGGAGGATCACCACGCGGCTGAGGTGCGTGATATTCGGCCGTTGGGCGCTACCACTCGGGTAACGCTTAAGGTCGAAGGCCAAAGCGAACTCATCGAGGCTGAAGTGGTGAAAGACCACGACAGCCTGACCGGCCTGGCCCGTGGCGAGACCCTATTCTTTAAACCCAAGGTCTGGCAAAAAGCTTAAGCACCCTGCAAAAAACCAATGGGGAAGCTGGCTTGTCGAATCGTCGCACCGCTGCGATAGCAACACCTCGGTGTGACTGAAGCACCGAGGTGCCTGCATCGCGGGCAAGCCCGGCTCCCACATTGGATCTCTATTAACCCTTAGACCGCTGCCCTTTTTCCGCGCACCGCCACCGGCCCTGACCGCTGCTCAATCTGCTGCTTAAGCCCCTGGCGCAACCCCAGCAAAAACGCCAACTCCGCCACCACAAACAACGGCCCGACGATCAGCCCCGACACGTCATCCACAAACGCGGGCTTTTTGCCCTCGTAATAGTGGCCGACAAACTGGATCACCCAGCCCACCACAAACATCCCAATGCCGCTGCTGAGCCACACCAGCGTGCTCTGCGCCGCCAGTACATGCCCGGCCCACACCGACAAGCCCATCAACAGCGTCATCAGCACGCCCAGCGCCAGTTCCAGGCGCAGGTAAAACCACGCCGAGAACAACGCGAGCAGCACCGCTGGCGACAGCCAGAGGCCGCCCATTGCCCATTCGGGGCGTGACAGCAGCACGGCCACGGCGACCACAATCAGCGGGATGCCGATAAAGTGGCTGGCGATATTGCGTGGGTCGCGGTGGTAGGCGGCGTATTGACTGAGGTGGTCGACGAGGCTTTTCATTGTTGTTCCTCCTGTAGGATGCTTGATCATGCCCTGCCAGCCTGCGCCTGACTGTCAGCTGGGCGACAATCATCGGAGTTCTCATGGGCACAGAGAAATGGCACTCGCGGCTGGCCACGGGTCATTGGTTCAGCCACTTGCCTGCCTCGTTTCAGCATAGCCTGCTGGCCCACGCCCGGCAGCGGCAGCTGGCGGCGGGGCAATACCTGTTCAAGCGCGGCGACCCGCCGTGTGGCCTGTATGCGGTGCTCGACGGCACCTTGCGCATCAGCGCGGTGAATGAGCATGGCAAGGAAGCGCTATTGAGCCTGGTGGAGCTGCCGTACTGGTTTGGCGAAATCTGCCTGTTCGACGGCCTGCCGCGCACCCATGACGCCTGCGCCGTGGGGCCATGCACGCTGTTGCAGGTGCCGCAGCAGGCGCTGCTGAACATCCTCGATGAGTCCCCGCAATACTGGCGCGACCTGGCCTTGTTGATGAGCCAGAAGCTGCGCCTGAGTTTTATCAATATCGAGCAACTGAGCCTGATGCCGGCCTCGGTGCGGCTGGCGCACCGCTTGTTGATGATCGTTGAAGGTTACGGCGATACCGAACACGCAAAAAGCATGGTGCAACTGCCCCAGGAAGACTTGGCGGCGATGTTGAGCCTGTCGCGCCAGACCACCAACGCCTTGCTCAAGGACTTGCAAGCCCAGGGCATCGTGCGCCTGGGTTATGGCGAGATCGAAATCCTGGATGCCCAACGACTGCGTGAGGCGGCGCATACCTGAGGGTGGTAGCCTGCAAGCCTGATTAATCGAGGTGTGTTATGCGCGTCCTGTTAGTGGAACACGAATCCGAAGAGGCACAGCGGATGGCCCAAGGCTTGAACGAGGCTGGCTACAGCGTCGAAGTCGCGGCCAATGGCATGGCGGCGTTGCGTTTAGTGGAGAGCGCCGACTACGAGCTGGTGATTCTGGATGTGATGCTGCCGGGCTTGAATGCCTGGAAGTTGCAGCAGGCTATTCGGTTGAAGGGTGCCACGCCGGTGTTGTTCCTGACCACGACGGGCGGGATTGAAGACCGTCTGCGTGGGTTGGAATTGCATGAGGATGATTATTTGCTCAAGCCGTTTGATGCCCGTGCATTAGCGGCTCGATCAGCCAAGCTGTTGCGTCGAGATCGAGGCCGCTGACAGGTGCATACCTGTCAAGTTTGACAGTAGATGAACGATGATCGGAATAGCACACTTGAGTTGTCAATTTTGACGCTCAAGGAATTAACATCATGTCAACTACTACTTCCGGCAGGGATACTGCTCCTGTTGTTATATCTCCGGCCCAAAATGGCAGGTATTCGCAAATGGTCGAGTTTTCGGGTACTGGCGCTCCGGGTTGTCTCGTCTGGCTTACACTCGTTCCAATTGATGCAGCTAATCAACAGCTCCAAGGTGCTCTCGTCGATCCGGGGGGGAAATGGAAATTTACCCAAAGAATTGACCGTGGCATTAAATCGGTAATTGCCTTTCAAAGCTTTAACCGTGAGCGATCCCCACTTTCGGGCATCATCAAATTCACGGTGTTGTAGTTCACTGGCTAGGCTAGTGGACGGGTGGCCGAGAGGGAGCAATAAGTTTGGGGCACAGTTACCCCACACTTTCCCGAAAATGCCCCGGCGTCATCCCCGTCCAGCGCTTGAACGCCCGGCTGAAGCTGCTAGTGTCGGCAAACCCGAGCAAATGACTGATCTCGGCCAATGAGCACTGCGGGTCCCGCAGGTGCAGCAGCGCCAAATTCTCCCGGCACTCATTGAGCAACGCATCAAACCGGCACCCTTCATCCGCCAGATGCCGCTGCAAACTGCGCAAACTCAAGTGCAGCGCCTGGGCAATCCGTTCGGCACTCGGTTCACCTTCCGGCAATTGCGCCTCAATGGCCGCGCGGACCTTGCGCTCCCAGGTCAGCGGTTGCAGTTGGGCGAGGGTGCGTTTGAGCACGGTTTCGTTGTGTTCGGCCAGCTCCGGGTTGGCGTCATCCAGGTGGCTGTCGAAGTCATGCGCGGCAAACTCCAGGCGGTCTTCTTCGGCGCCAAAGAAGACCGGCGCGCGGAAGACCGTGTGCCAGGGCTTGGGGTCAATGGGTTGCGGACGGCGCAAATAAACAGCCAGCGGCGCGTATTCACGGCCCAGCCGATTACGGCAAGTGCGCACATAAATTGCCGCAAACGCATCAATCGCTTCCAGCGCCGGTGCCGGGTTGCCCGGCGGTTGCAGCAGGCGAAAACGGTAGCGTTCGCCGTCTCGGCTAAGTTCCAGCGTCAGGGCATCGCTGACCACCTGGTGGTAGCGCACGATCCGCTCGAACACCTCGCGCAAGCTGCCGCTGGCCACCAATGCATAACCCAGTGCATGAAAGGTGGTGGGGCTGACGAACCGCGACACCCGCAAGCCGATCGCCGGATCACCGCTGGCCTGCACCGCCAGCGCCCACAACCGCGTGGTCGCCGACAGCGGGTAGCGCGCGTTAGGGTCATCCATCTGCTGCGGGTCGAGCCCGGCCTGGGCGCACAGCGCGGCGCTGTCGAGGTCCAGGGCATCGAGCTGCTTGCGCAGGGCGCGGGTCCAGCTGGCGAGTGAGGTGGCTTCGGTCATGACGATTGGCGCTTGCGGTCAACAAGTTGGCGTCCGCGGCTAGCGTCCTGCCAGATCGCTTGGGGCAGGATGGACGTATCAATGAACAAGAGAATGGAAGCATGGACGGTACTTGTGCAAGCCCCCAACAGATGAACGCGCAACAACGCTCAGCGCATATCCGCGAAGTGGTGCTGGCCGAGGGCGTCAGGTTGCGCCAGCAGCACCCCTGGCTGCTGCATCAGGACGCGCTGGGCGCGGGCATCCTGGCGTTTGCGCTGGTCGGCATGCTCGGCTCGGCGGCGCTCTACATCAGCGGCCACATGGCTTGGTGGGTGTGCCTGCTGCTCAACGCCTTCTTCGCCTCGCTGACCCACGAGCTGGAACATGACCTGATCCACAGCATGTACTTTCGCAAGCAGCGCCTGGCGCACAACCTGATGATGGGGCTGGTGTGGCTGGCGCGGCCGAGCACCATCAACCCGTGGATACGCCGGCACCTGCACCTCAATCACCACAAGGTGTCGGGCACCGAGACCGACATGGAAGAGCGCGCCATCACCAACGGCGAGCCCTGGGGCATCGCGCGGTTGCTGATGGTGGGTGACAACCTCATGTCAGCCTTCATCCGCATGCTGCGCGCCAAAACCTGGAAGCACAAATTCAACATCCTCAAGCGTGCGCTGCTGGTGTACGCCCCGCTGGCACTGCTGCATTGGGGCGCGTGGTATGTGTTTTTGGGCTTTCATGCGGCCAATGGCATTGCCAGCCTGATGGGCGCGCCGATCGAGTGGTCAGCCGGCACCGTGCAGATGATGCAGGTGATCGACATCGCCGCCGTGGTGATCATTGGCCCTAACGTGTTGCGCACCTTTTGCCTGCACTTTGTCAGCTCCAACATGCACTACTACGGGGACGTGGAGCTGGGCAATGTGATCCAGCAAACCCAAGTGCTGAACCCGTGGTGGATGTGGCCGCTGCAAGCGTTCTGCTTCAACTTCGGCAGCACCCATGGCATTCACCATTTTGTGGTGAAAGAGCCGTTTTACATCCGCCAGATGACGGCCAAGGTGGCGCATAAAGTGATGCGCGAAATGGGCGTGCGCTTCAATGATTTCGGCACCTTTGCCCGGGCCAATCGGCTTGAACGCCAGGAGCGTTCGCAGCCCCGGCTTAATCCGGCTGAAACGGCGATGCGCTGAGTGCCGCGCCGGTTTTGTCCGCCAGGAAACCCAACCACGGCTTGCCGGGGTGGCGCGCACCGGCTAAACCCATGGCGGATGCGGCCTTTAATGCGGCTCGTGGGATGCCATCAGCGTTTGTACCGTTTGGGGAAGCAATAGTGCCAAACGATGAGTCCCCACGTAGCGGCTTTCCCGTGCGCCCTCAAATACAATGAGCAAATTGATAGCCAGTACCTCGTGGTTCTTGAAGCCTGCGGCACGGCACATCCCGATCAGATGATCGAGGTGTATGTGCTTGATCTCATCAAGCGCCACTCGCGCTGGATGTTCAGCATCGCTGACATCTAGTGCCTTATCCATGAGTTTGCAGGTCGGTTCGTCTGGCGACTGGATATAGGCATACATCATTTCTAACCAGCCGTTGAGTTCTCCACGCGGATCATTCGGATGCGCCTCGTGCAAGGCTTTCCACGCAGCTTCACTCGCTTTGTGATGCTCTCGAATGGTGGCTTCAATCAACATCTCCTTAGAGGCAAAATGCCGATACAAGGTCATTTTGTTGCTCTGCGCTGCTGCTGCAATCGCCTCAACGCCGACGGCGTGAATGCCGTATTTGTGAAACATCTCGCCTGCAGCACGCAAGATTCTCTCTCGCGGCGGAATTGAACTCGCCAATTTTTCGGCAGGCGGTACCTGGTCCGTTGAAGTGTTAGCCATCACATAACGCCTATTTTTTGGTATAGGTCCCGCTGCACTTGACATGTTACTTACCGGTAAGTAACATCGTGTGTAAGAGGGTAATTATCGCGCGGACTATACCGTGAATCTGGCTAGCGTTGCGCTGGGGGAGGCGATCGCTCAGGGGAAATACAGGCTTGGCGACTAAGGCTTAGGTGGCATCAAGCTCACTGCCGCAGGGGTGTTGTCGGTTTTGTATAGCGATGCCATCCCATCGACCATAGGCGTCGAGGATGTTTGGTGTGGCCAGGCCGTGCAATCGGATTTAGCGGTGAAGCTGAAAGGGTAGTTAAAAAAGAATCTGTGTCAGTGGTTTCTTTGGGCGCACTCTTTAGTTTGAGAGTGTGTAGGGCAACCGCTTTTTCAAGAATGTTATTCAGGTGTGTTGTTAAGGGTCTGTGTTACGGGCGTTTATATAGCCCGTGCAGAGGTTGCCCTTGAGTCTGCCGAATATGCTTTAGTTGGTTCAAACGTCGTGCTGGACTGTTGGTCGGCGATTGGGTTTTGTTTTTAAAGTTTGGTCCTTTCTCTAAATATAGTCTTGATGGCCTGAGTATTAATCCGTTCAGCGACTCACGTGTATAAGCCAACGTTACTGCCTAACTAGGTGGCCGGGCCACCTCTTGATGGCGCTTAAAAAACAGGGATGAAAAATGAATATATTTTCTCTTTCGAGACTTGTTAGTGGAAGGTTTATTCTCTCGTTTTGGGCAGTTTCATTAAGTATTTTTAATTATGCTGATGCAGGCGTGTTGGATCCTTATATTGGCATGCAGACGGGAAGCTCATCACCTTGCATTAATGCGCCTGGGGCTGCGTGGCGAGGCGGTTGTGCGAAGTGGAGCTCTACCGCAACTGATGTTATGGGGTTGAAGTTAGCTTATCTCTCGTCAGCGTCGTCCGAGACCGGAGGGGGCGTGTGGGCAGGATCAAAAAGTAGTGGTCTTTGGTTTGGTGGCGGCCCTTCTGGAGAGAACAGTGTGGTGGTCAACGCTGACGGTACGACCGTGTCGGGGGCGAACATAACGTTGAAATCCACTCAAGGTACGGTAGATGTTTCCAGCGCCAAAATAACTAATTTGTCTGCCGGAGATATTTCCTCGGCCAGTCAGGAAGCCGTCAACGGCAGTCAGTTGTCTGCTACCAATACGACTGTAGAAGGCCTTGGCACTGCGGTGAACAACATCGTCAATAACGGTTCGGGGATCAAGTATTTCCATGCCAACTCGACGGCTCCCGATTCAAATGCAGTCGGTACCAACAGCCTGGCGGCGGGGCCGCTAGCTGTCGCCGATGGCATCGCCTCGACGGCTGTCGGCTACAACACGTCCGCAACCGGACTGGACACCACGGCTCTGGGCGCCAATGCTTCGGCAGCAGGTATTCGAGCGATTTCGGTGGGCAATACGTCGGCGGAAGGTGACGGTAGCATCGCGATCGGTGGTACGGGGGCGACGAATAGCAGCTTCAAACCAACGGCAACGGGTCAGGATGCTATCGCCATCGGTGCCAGTAATACGCAAGCTCTGGGGAATCGGGCTGTCTCCGTAGGCCGCGATACGTGGGCTAACGGTGATAACGCTACTGCCGTGGGTTACGACTCCGAGGCGTTAGGTGCCAACTCGGCCGCTTTAGGCTTCAACGCGACAGCGCGTGCCGATAACTCGATAGCGATCGGTACACAGGCCATCGCCAGTGTTATCAACGGTATCGCGATAGGCGAGGGCGCCAATGTCGACACCGCCAACAGTATTGCGCTGGGTAATGGTGCCGCCACCGCCGCAGCCAATGCCACCACCGGTGGCACCCTCAACGGCACGGCCTACACCTACGCCGGCGGCGCGCCAGTGGGTGTACTCAGCCTGGGTACAGCGGGCAATGAACGGCAAATCACCAACGTAGCCGCCGGCCAAGTCACGGGGACCAGTACCAATGCCGTGAACGGTAGCCAATTGTTCGCCACCAATACAGCAGTCGATGGCCTTGGCACTTCGGTGAACAACATCATCAACAACGGTACGGGGATCAAGTATTTCCACGCCAATTCGACCTTGGCCGATAGCTCCGCGACGGGCATCGACAGCGTGGCCATTGGTCCACAATCGGTAGCGGGTGGCGCGCAGTCCTTCGCGGCCGGCACCGGTGCAGTGGCAAACGCAACGGGCAGCGTTGCCCTGGGTAACCAGAGCAGCGTGCAAGTGCTGGGCGGTGTGGCGCTGGGCCAGGGCTCGGTCTCGGACCGTGCCATCGCGCCCTCCACCGGTTTGATTCCAGTGGGTAATGGCACCATTCGCTACGACACCTCCGACGCAACCTTATTAGGTGCCGTATCACTGGGTAAAACTGGCCAGTACCGTCAACTCACCAACGTAGCGGACGGTACCAGCGCCCAGGATGCCGTGACGTTGCGCCAACTGACCGGCGCGATTGGCTCGATCAGTACCACCGGTACGATGTACTTCCACGCCAACTCAACCAACCCGCAAGACGCGCTGTCGGTGGGGCAGGAATCGATTGCCGTCGGCCCGGCCACCATGGTCAATGGCGATAACGGTATCGGCATCGGCAACCAAGCCACCGTTGGCCAGGCAGGTGCTGGCGGCATTGCGATTGGTCGCAATACTCAGGTACTGCTGGCCTCCGGCATTGCCCTCGGTTCCCAGGCCCAGGCTCAGGGCGAGCAGTCGCTGGCTCTCGGTGCCGGTGCGGTGGCCAGTCAAGCCACCAGCATCGCGCTGGGCTCCAATTCGGTCACCACGGTTGGCGCCCAGAACGGCTACACCGCTTACGGCCTGAGCACACCGCAGACGTCTGTCGGCGAGTTGGGCATCGGCACCGTGACGGGTAATCGCAAAATCACCGGCGTAGCAGCGGGCTCAGCGCCGAACGATGCGGTGAACGTAGAGCAACTGACGGCAGTGGGTGACCAAGTGGCGCAAAACACCACCAGCATCACCAACCTCGGCGGGCGGGTCACCTCCATTGAGGGCAATATCAACAAAATCACCAACGGTGGTGGCGTGAAGTACTTCCACGCCAACTCTACCCAGGCTGACTCGGTAGCCAGCGGCGTGGACTCGGTGGCGATCGGCGGCAATGCCAGTGCTTCGGGCAATGGCGCGGTAGCCTCGGGCAAGGGGGCCCAGGCGTCGGGCACTGCGTCAGTGGCTTCAGGCAACGGTGCCCAGGCAACCGGTGCAGGGGCGGTGGCGCTCGGCAATGGCGCCACGGCGAGTGCCGATGGCAGCGTAGCCGTTGGCCAAGGTGCCAGTGACAACGGCCGCAGCGCGGAGAACTACCTCGGCAAATACTCCAATGCCGGCAACGCCAGTGTGGGCACGGTTTCGGTGGGCAATGCCGCCACAGGCCAGACCCGCACGATCAGCAACGTTGCCGATGGCCGGTTGGCCACCGATGGGGTCAACGTGCGGCAACTCGATGGTGCGGTGGCCGAGTCCAAGCAGTACACCGACGATTCGCTGAAAACCGTCAACACCAACATCGGGAACGTGACGGGTGCCATCACCGCCGTGGATAACCGGGTCACCCAGGTAGAAAGCAATGTCACCAAGGTGCAGAACGGCACCGACGGCATGTTCCAGGTGAACAACACCGGTGCTGGCGCCAAACCTTCCGCCACGGGTGCCAACGCAGTCGCCGGTGGTGCTGGCTCGGTGGCTTCCGGCAATAACAGTGCAGCAGTCGGCACCAATGCCAAGGCGTCCGGGGCCAACGCCGTGGCTGTTGGTAACGGCGCCAGCGCCACGGGGAGCAACAGTACGGCCCTGGGCGCCAACTCGGTGGCGGATCGCAATAACAGCGTCTCGGTCGGTGTGAAGGGCAGCGAACGGCAGATCACCAATGTGGCGGCCGCCACCCAGGGCACTGACGCGGTGAACTTCGATCAGCTCAATAAAAGCGTGTCGAACGTCACCAACAACGTGAATGCCTACACTGACCAGCGCTACTCGGAACTCAAGCGTGACCTGAAGAAACAGGACGCCACCTTGAGCGCGGGGATCGCCGGCGCCATGGCCATGGCGAGCCTGCCACAGCCCTACTCACCCGGCGCGAGCATGACGTCTATCGGTGCAGCCAATTATCGTGGGCAATCGGCGCTGTCGTTTGGTGTATCGAGCATCTCCAGGAATGGCCATTGGGTCGGCAAACTTCAGGCTACGACTAATACCCAGGGTGATGCGGGTGTGGGCGTTGGTGTCGGCTACCAGTGGTAAGGCTTAGTACCGAACGACCAGGCTGCGCCCGTGCAGCTTGGCGCTATCCATAACTGCCCAAGGCTAATGCCCTATGTCGTTGTTCAAGATGTCTGGATGGTTGCTCCCTGTGGTGTTGCTTATCGGCTGTGATAACGGCTCTCATACTGTCGCCACCCAAGGTAAACAAGGCGTAGCGCTGCCGGCACTGCCAATTATTCAAGGCGCTGTCATGTCGCTGGTGCCAATGCCCGATGGTCAGCGCAATGAATTGATGATGAGCCAGGTCTGTGCGTTGGCACGCGGCGAAAGCACGCAGCAGCAGGTGGCTCAGAACCTTTTGCAACAAGGCGTTGACCTGAGTCGCGTGCCTCAACAAGGCCACCCGCTGTCGTTACTGGTTGATTCGGATCTGTCTCGGCGCATCACCGCGTGTGCGGCCTACATCGCCACCTCAGTGATGATGCTGCCAAAAACGTCCGAGTTCATGGTGGAGGCAAACACCGCGCCCGTTTCGGGCAAGAAGAAGCTGAACGTCGACCCGCAAAAACTCAACTATTTCCTGGGCATACAACTGGCCATCGCGAAAGCCGATGCTTACTTTTTCGCGCTGATTGCCACCCGACTGGAGAAGACCTCAGGCCTGACGCTGGAGCAATACACTCAGCAGGCCAAAATACAGTTCGTGGCCATCGCCCCGCTGTACTTGCAGCGGGTCAAGGACCTTTATGCGCAGGGGCAGAATGCCCAGTACTCGTTGGTTGAGTATTCCGATAGCAACTTCAAGTTCACCAGCAACAATGGCTATCTTTTTGAGTTCGGATACGACGGGCTGAACCTGAGTTTCAACCGAATGCCTTGGTATGGAGCGGGGAAGCTGTTGGGTAAAAGCTACTTGCTGGAGGTTGATTGTTTTGCCAAACACGCCATCGAAAAAAAACATAGGCGCAACGCATAGTTGGATTCGTTGCCATGCTGCGTGCGATAGCTTCCTGGCATGTGGTTTAGTGTTAATCAACTATGTCAGAACATTGGGCTGGGCGTGATTCAATCGTTGCCGTTTGGCCAGAAAGTCAGTGTGACCTCCTACGTTTTTCGAAAAAAATTACAAACACTGTAATGCATCGCTTTGATCTAACTCTACGTCCGTAACTCTCATTGTCATTAAGGAAAAACCCCCATGCACTCATCACTGTATTCCCGTTTTCTTCGTCAGCCGTTTGAGGTCGAGTTCATGCGCTGGGTGCTGGTTTTGATATTTCTGATGTTTGGCTACACAAAATGGTTTGATTACGAAGCCCAGGCTTTGATTCCGCTGATTAGTAACAGCCCCCTCCTTTCTTGGATGTACGGTGTGTTTGGCATTCAGGGCGCAAGTTATGCGCTAGGCACAGCTGAATGGGCGATCGGTCTGAGTCTGGCCATAGGCGCATGGTCATCGAGAGTCACACTGATTGCCGCAGCGGCCTCCTCTGTGACTTATCTGACAACCGCCAGTCTGCTCCTGACCACTCCGGGTGGGTGGGAGGCTTCGGCCGGAGGTTTCCCCGCCATGGGCGGCGCCACCTCTTTCCTGATCAAGGATCTGGTGTTGATGGCCGGCTCGTTGGTGCTGCTCAAGAACGCGGCGCAACAATTGACGGCACGCGCCAAACAGACTGATAGGGAGCATGCAGCGCTCTAGCCTAAAACCGTCACTGGTCCACTACAGCAACAGGTGGACCAGCGATTAGAACGGAACTCACGATCAAGTACTTCGATTATTTCTACCTTGAAGGAAAACGAACGATGCAGTGAGAACGTTCTCACCGGCAGCGTTTCTAGGAGGATGTATGGCTCGAGTAGTGCCCTATGGGCTGATGATGGCGGCGGTAGCCTTGGCGGGGACCTATGCCCTGGCTGGAACCATTGAGAAGCAATCCAACGATGTCGGACAGCCTCTCCCAGCTGTGAAGCTCGTGTTTAACGAAGACGGTGAGGCGGCCCTCCCGAAAGGCTACCGCTCGTGGGTGCACGCCTATGCCGCGTGGGAATCTATCACTGTAACTCCCCTGGACAGCACCGTAACGAAGACGCCCGAATTCCATAGCGTCTATGTTGAGCCAAATGCCTATCGCGCCTTCATGAAAACAGGGAAATGGCCGGAAGGCTCTCTGATGGTCAAGGAGTTCAGTATCACGAGTATTGATCCGAAGAACTGCGATGGTCCGCCAGCTTATCTTTGCAACCTCGGTAGCAGTAAGGTCATTTTTGCCCACGGGCAAACAGGGCTCAGCCTAATGCTCAAGGACAGCAAACGCTATCCCGACGAGCCAGGCGGTTGGTCGTACTTCAGTTTTGGGCATCAGGCGCCGCCCTATGAACAATTTTCTCCAGCGCGAGCGCGTGCCCAGTGCGCCCAATGCCACATCGACAACGTGGGTCCCAAACACGACTACGTATGGTCCGTAAAGTTGAACCAGCCTGGCTTTCAACGGGAAGGCGGTGCGGCAAAACTTAATCTAGAAGCCGCTTTCGCCGAGTAGTCACGGCCAAGATTGGTCGCCTAACAGCGCAGCAATTTTTGCTATGTAAATGAGTCTGCAGCTAGCCTGCCGAGGAGGGTGAGATGGCCTACGATTTTGATCTTTATGTAGTGGGTGCCGGTTCTGGCGGTGTCAGGGCTGCGCGTTTTTCCGCAGGCTTTGGTGCCAAGGTGGCTGTGGCTGAAAGCCGCTACCTGGGCGGGACGTGTGTCAACGTCGGCTGCGTACCGAAGAAGTTATTGGTCTACGGCGCTCACTTTGCAGAAGACTTCGAGCAGGCTAGTGGTTTTGGCTGGTCCCTGGGAGAGGCAAACTTTGATTGGGCAACCTTGATTGCCAACAAAGACCGCGAGATCAATCGCCTCAATGGCATTTATCGCAACCTGTTGGTCAACAGCGGCGTGACCCTGCATGAAGGGCATGCGCGCCTGGTTTCCCCTCATCAAGTCGAGATCAACGGTGAGCGCTTCACTGCCAAACACATTTTGATCGCCACCGGTGGGTGGCCGCAGATCCCGGACATTCCGGGGCATGAGCATGCAATCGGCTCCAATGAAGCCTTCTTTCTCAACACGTTGCCCAAGCGCGTACTGGTGGTGGGCGGGGGTTACATCGCGGTGGAGTTTGCCGGAATTTTCCATGGCCTTGGCGCACACACGACGCTGCTGTATCGCGGCGATCTGTTTCTGCGCGGTTTTGACGGCGCGGTGCGCAGGCATTTGCAGGAGGAGCTGACCAAACGTGGGATGGACTTGCAGTTCAATGCTGATATCGAACGCATCGACAAACAGGCCGACGGTAGCCTCAGGGCTACGTTGAAAGACGGCCGCGTGCTGGAAGCCGATTGTGTATTTTACGCCACGGGTCGACGCCCGATGCTCGATAACCTGGGGTTGGAAAACACCGGCGTCAAACTGGACGAGCGTGGCTTCGTTGAAGTGGACGACCTGTACCAGACGGCCGAGCCGTCGATCCTGGCCATTGGCGATGTGACCGGGCGTGTGCAATTGACGCCAGTAGCGCTGGCGGAAGGCACGGCGTTGGCTCGTCGCCTGTTCAAGCCTGAGCATTATCGTCCAGTGGATTACACGATGATCCCGACGGCAGTGTTCAGCCTGCCGAACATAGGCACCGTTGGCTTGAGCGAAGAGCAGGCTAAGGCTGACGGCCATACGGTGCAGATTTTCGAAAGCCGCTTCCAGCCGATGAAACTGAGGTTGACTCAGTGCCAGGAGCTCACACTGATGAAGCTGGTGGTCGATGCAGACACTAACAAGGTCCTCGGTTGCCACATGGTGGGTCCGGATGCGGGTGAAGTCATCCAGGGACTGGCTATCGCGCTCAAGGCGGGCGCGACCAAGCAGCATTTCGATGAAACTATCGGAGTGCACCCAACAGCGGCGGAAGAGTTTGTCACCCTGCGTACGCCCTTGTCAGGCTGATCAATTGTCAGCAGTTGCCTCTGGCGCCTGTGCAAAAACGCCCGCCAGTCGCAACGCCTCGATACTGGTTTAGGCATTTGACCAGGCCCCGAAAGCGACAGTAAGTTTGGTGCGCCGTGGTCACTGTCGCGTTCGCGAATTGAGTCCTTTAGGCCTCTACAACAACGAAAAGGCAGTTCTCTTTCAGCAAGCAATAAAAGCCAGCGGCAGGTCACGAATCTGTTCGCGCACGGGCGGCTGGTAGTGGTCATCGCTGATCAGTTCATGCAGCAGTTCTTCGCGCAGTTGGTGGAACTCGAAACTGCTGCGCTGGCGCGGGTGAGGCAGGGCGATATCGACGACTTGCTTGATGCGCCCGGGCCGGGGCTCCATCACCACCACGCGGTCGGCGAGGAAAATCGCCTCCTCCACATCGTGGGTCACCAACACCGTGGTGATCTTGGCGCGCGCGCGGATCGCCAATAGCTCGTCCTGCATCTGCTGGCGGGTCAGCGCATCGAGGGCGCCGAAGGGCTCATCCAGCAGCAAAATGCGCGGGCTGGACACCAGGCCCCGGGCAATCGCCACGCGTTGCGCCATGCCGCCGGACAGTTGGTGAGGGTAGGCGCGGGTGAAATCGGTAAGGCCGACCAGCTCGATAAAATCACTGATGCGCCGGTTGCGCTCGGCCTCGCTCAGCGGCTCGTTGACCAGCCCTAGGCCGATGTTTTGCGCCACGGTCAGCCAGGGAAACAGGCGGTGCTCCTGGAACACGATGCCGCGCTCGCCGCCGATGCCGCTCACGGCTTTGCCGTCGACCTGAATCTCGCCGCGAAACTGCGTGTCGAGCCCTACCAACAGGCGCAGCAGGGTGGATTTGCCGCAACCGCTGGAGCCGACAATCGCGACGAATTCGCCTTCGGCAATCTCCAGGTTGAATTCACGAATGGCTTCCAACTCGAAGCCGTCGACGTCGAAGGACTTGCCCACATGGTTGAAGCTGACGATAGGTGCGTTCATGCGTGTCTCCAGCGGGTGGCGCGGGTTTCGATGCGTTGGCCGATAAAATTGAGGGTGGCGCCGGTGAGGCCGACCAGCAGCATGCCGCTCATGATCACGTCCATGCGCAGCAGCTGTTGGGCGCCGATCATCAGGCTGCCGATGCCGCCGTTGGACGGCATGAAATATTCCGCGCCAATGGTGCCCAGCCAGGCGTAGATCAGGCTCAGGCGCAGGCCGGCGAAAATTCCCGCCGCCGCGCCCGGCAACACCAGGCGGCGCAGGCGTTGGAACAGGCTCAGGCGCAGTACTTGCGCCGCTTCACGCAGCTGCGGCGAGAGGTTGAGCACGCTGCGTTGCGTGGCGATAAACAGCGGGAAAAACGCCGCCAGTGCGATAAACACCGACTTGGCTAATTCACCCAGGCCGAACCACGCGGTGAGCAACGGCACCCAGGCGAAAATCGCGATCTGGCGCAGCGCGGCCAAGGTCGGGCCAAGTACCCGCTCACTGCGCCAAGACAGCCCCAGCCACAACCCCATGGCAAAGCCCAAGCCGCCACCCAGGATCAAGCCGCCCAGCGTGCGCCCCAGGCTTTTGCCCAAGGCGCCGGACAAGCTGCCATCCAACACGCCGGCGGCTGCGGTGTGCAGCACCGACCATGGGCTGATCAGAATATTCGGGTCAACCCAACCCTGTTGCGTCGCCACCTGCCACAGCGTCAGCAATAGCAGCGGCAACAGCCACGGTTGCAGGCGCTGCCAACCTTCATAGCGCGGCCCGCGCCGAATCTGCGCGGTGGCCGGGTGCGGCCAGTGCACCCACTTGCGATCCAGCCAGCCGATGCCGCGATCCATCACCACGCCTAACACGCCGATGACCACGATGCACACGAAGACGATGTCGAGCATGAACAGCTGGCGCGCCCAGACCATCAGGTAGCCGATGCCTTCACTCGACGCCAGCAACTCCACCGCCAGCAGCGACGTCCAGCCGGCCGCCAGCGCCAGGCGTACACCGGCCATGAACGCCGGCAGCGCGGCGGGCAGGATCAGGCGGCGGATCAACAGGTGCGTGGGCAGGCGCAGCACGCGCGCGGCTTCACGCAGGTTGGGCTGGGCGTCGCGCACGCCGACCAAGGTATGCAGGGTGACGGGCACCACGATTGCCTTCACCAGCACCACCAGTTTCAGGGTTTCGCCGATGCCGAAAAACACCATGAACAGCGGGATCCAGGCCAGGGTCGGCACTTGCGACAGTGCGCTGAACGTCGGGAATACCAAGCGCTCGGCCCGCGCGCTGAAACCCAACAGCGCGCCCAATAACGCACCGGCGCTCACACCCGCCAACAGCCCCCAGAACAAACGCTGCAAGCTGATCGCCAAGTGGCTCCACAGCTCGCCGCCGGCCAGTTCCACCGCGCTGCTCCACACCAGCGACGGCGGCGGCAGAATTTGCTCGCTCATCCAGTGATTGCGGCTTGCCAGCCACCACAACGCAAACAGCCCCAGTGGTAGCAGCCATGGCAGCAGGCGTTCGTTCAGCTTCGGCCAGCGCGCTACGGCGCCATGGCTGGGGGCCGCAAGAGGTAGGCTCAGAAGTGAAATTCGGGCCATGGAGGACCTCCGTTGTCGCCGAGTGCGTTATGTGATTTCGATCTTATAAAAACGCAATCAAGATGATTGAGGGATAAGAAAAATCATTTAAAGCCTCCGCCCGGCACGCATCCAATGCATTCGAAGAATATTTTCGATGCTGTTTATGCATATCCCTCTGGAGCCTGCGTTTTAGCTCGCATAGTCCTAAAAGCTATTAAATTGTGAATTTATAGTATTTAAAGTTTTGATCAGCCTGTGCCTACTTTCTGCTCCCCAGGCGACCGTCGCCCACCAGGAGCTGCGCTTATGAAACTGCCCTTCAAACGTCTGATCAGCCTGTTCGCGGGCACCGCCCTGGCCGGGCTGGTGCACGCTGCCGACCTCAAGGAAATTCGCATTGCCGTGCCCGACCTCAGCGCGGGCAGCCAGCACAGCGGCGGCGGAGTGACCGACGTGCTGCAAAGTCAGCAGATCTTTGAAAAAGCCTTTGCCGACCAGGGCATCAAGATCCAGTGGAATTACTTCAAGGGTGCCGGCCCCGTGATCAACGAGGCTTTCGCCAACGGTCAGGTGGACCTGGCTTACCTGGGCGATCTGGCGGCGATCATCGGCCGCTCCAATGGCCTGGACACTCGCCTGCTCAGTGCCTCGGCGCGCGGTGTGAAGCACTACCTTGGCGTGGTGCCGGGTTCTGGCATCAAGACCTTGCAAGACCTCAAGGGCAAGCGCGTGGCGGTGTTCCGTGGCACGGCGAGCCAGTTGTCGTTTGACACCGCGCTGGCCAGCCAGGGCCTGAGTGAGAAGGACCTCAAAGTCATCAACCTGGATTTCAGCGCAGCCATTGCCGCCCTGGCCGCCAAGCAGATTGACGCTACCTGGGGCGGTTCCGGCCTCACTGGGCTGCAAGCCAAGGGCCTGGCCGAGATCCCGCTGACCACCAAAGACATCGGCGGCGCCGGCAGCGTGCAGGCAGTGCTGGTGGGCAGTGCCAAGTTTGTCGACGAACACCCGGAGGTTGTGGCCAAGTTGCTCAAGGCCCAGCAGCAAGCGGTGCAGTGGCTGACGGATGACAGCAACAAGCAGGCCTACATTGACCTGGTGTCGGGGCGGGCCAGTTACCCGCCGGTCATCCTGGCCAATGATTTGAAAGACCAGAAACTCAGCGAGATTTTCCCCTCGACCCTGGACCCGGTGTTCCTCGGCAAATTGCAGGACGCGGTGGATCTGGCGTCCAAAGAGCGGCTGATTCGCAAGTCGTTTCAGGTGAGTGATTGGGTGGCGCCAAACTTGGCTGCGGCGGGGCTCTGAGTCGGGTGGTGTCTGGGCTATTGCTATCGCAGGCAAGCCAGCTCCCACCTTTGAACGGTGCCTACATTCAAAGTTTGGGAGCTGGCTTGCCTGCGATGAGGCCCTCAAACCGCCACACTCACCTCTTGCCTGTCGACCTCCACCAACGTCTCAATCATCGCTTTCGCTGCCGGTGACAACCGCGACCCCGTGCGGCTGACAATCCCACACCGCGCGCTCATGGTCTCCATGTTCTGCGGCAGGTTGCGCCAGTGCAGCAGTACCAGTGAGCCCCTTGCGATGTCCTCGGCAAACGCTTCCTCAGTGCCCACGCCGATGGCGTTGGACTGCAGCACGATTTTCACCAATGCCGGGAAATGTTCGGTCTGAATGCTTGGCGAAAAATCCATGCGCCCGCTCAGGTTCGCCAGTAATTTGCGAATGCCCTGGGAGATCAGCGGTGAGGCCAGCGGGTAGTCGAACATGTCGTTGGTCGACAGGCTGTCCTTGGCCAATAGCGGGTGCCCTGGGCGGCAGAAAAACACCCCGCGCTTGGGCGTCAGTGCGCGGGTCTGGAAGTTCGGGTCCGACTCGAACTGGCGGATGTCGGCGATAAAAAATTCGATCTCTTCACGGCTTAAGGCACGGCTGAGTTTTTCCCAGTTATCTACCTGGAAACTGGTGCGGATTTTTGGGTGCGCGCCGATAAAGCGCGCCACCGCATCCGGCACCAGTTTCACCGCCGGCGCCGGGCCGGTGCCGAAGCGCAGGTCGCCGGCGTCGAGCTTGGTCATACGCGTGACTTCGCTGCTCAGCAAGGCGGCGCCGTGCACCAGGCTCAGGGCGTGTTGCAGCACCACTTGGCCTTCGGGCGTGGGGCGCAAATCCTTGTTGCCGCGGTCCACCAGCACGCAGCCGAACTCCTGTTCCAGCCCCTGAATGCTGCGGCTGAACGCCGGTTGGGTGATGCCCATGGCGTCCGCCGCACGCACGAAACTGCGGTGTTCGTTGAGGGCGATGAAGTACCGAAGTTGGCGAAGATCCATATGCTTTCCCGGCATTTGAAAAATAGGTCGAAGGCATTTGCGACCATGGGAGCTGAGGTTTTAAATGCAAGCTCTTATTCCGTCAACGAAGCATTTGTTCAATTGCTAGATCTAAAATGCATATGAATAGAGCGTTGTTGGAAAGCATCCCACCATCAGCAGGCACAAGAGGGTCATCACAATGAGCAACGCCGCATTAGCTGTTCAACCCGTCGCCCAGGCACTCGACATCCACCCGGTCGCCGGCCGCATCGGCGCCGAGATCCGTGGCATCAAATTGTCCGGTGACCTGGACGCCGCCACCGTCGCAGCCATCCAGCATGCGCTGGTGCAGTACAAGGTGATCTTCTTCCGCGAGCAGACCCACCTCGATGATCAGAGCCAGGAAGCCTTCGCCCACTTGCTGGGTGAGCCGATTGCCCACCCGACGGTTCCGGTGCGTGACGGTACGCGGTTCCTGCTGGAACTGGACGGCACGCGCGGCCAGCGCGCCAATTCCTGGCACACCGACGTGACCTTCGTCGACGCCTACCCAAAAGCCTCGATCCTGCGTTCGGTGCTGGCGCCCAAGGCCGGTGGCGACACGGTGTGGGCCAACACCGCCAGCGCCTACAACGACCTCAGCGTGGAGCTGCGCGCACTCGCCGACAACCTATGGGCGGTGCACAGCAACGAATACGACTACGCCGGGCGCAAGCCGGATGTGTCGGTAGAAAAGCTTGAGGAATACCGCAAGGTCTTCACCTCTACGGTGTACGAAACCGAACACCCGGTGGTGCGCGTGCACCCGGTCAGCGGTGAAAAAACCTTGCTGCTGGGGCACTTCGTCAAGCGCCTCAAAGGCTACTCCCAGGCGGACTCGACGCAGCTGTTCAACCTGCTGCAAAGCCACGTCACCCGCCTGGAAAACACCGTGCGCTGGCGCTGGAACACCGGCGACGTGGCGATCTGGGACAACCGCGCCACCCAGCATTACGCAGTGGACGACTACGGCACCCAGGAACGCATCGTGCGCCGGGTGACGCTCAAGGGCGATGTGCCGGTGGGTGTGCAAGGGCAGCGTAGCCAGACCACCAAAGGTCTCTAAGCGAACACAGTTCCAAATGTGGGAGCAGGTTTGTGTGGGAGCAGGCAAGCCTGCTCCCACATTTGATTTGTGGTGTTTACCAGACGCCTATCTGTACGACCTTCTCTGCCTCCGGCTCGCCATACCGAAACCATTGGCCACGCTGATCAATCTCCGCGTGGCTGATGGTGGTGCGCCGTTTCAACCCGCGCAGCCATTCGAACAAATACCCCAAGTGCGTCTCGCGCACCGCCGCATAGGCCGGGTCGGCGCCCAGGTCGTGCAACTCCTGTGGATCATTTTCCAAGTCAAACAGCTGTGGACGAAACCCGTCATACGCCAGGTATTTCCAGCGCTCGCTGCGCACCATGGTCATGCGGCAACGGTCGATCGGCTGCGCCAGGCGCTCGCGGGCCGGGGCCTGGAAGGCGTAGTCGTATTCGGCGATGGCGTAGGTGCGCCAGGTGAGGGGCGCGCCGTGCAGCAGTGGGATCAGCGAGCGGCCTTCGAGGCGATGGTCGGCGTTGGGCAGGCCCAGGGCGTCGAGGAAGGTGGGCAGGGCGTCGATGGTTTCCACCAGGCGTTCGTCCACCGAGCCACGGCTGATGTCGGCACTGGCGCGCGGGTCGCGAACGATCAGCGGGACACCCACCGCAGGCTCCAGCAAAAATTCTTTTTCACCGAGGAAATGATCGCCGAGGAAGTCGCCGTGGTCGCTGGTGAACACGATCAACGTGTCGTCCCAACGGCCGTTGCTTTGCAGAAAGTCGAACAGCCGCCCGAGTTGATCGTCGATCTGTTTGATCAGGCCCATGTAGGTCGGAATCACCGTGAGCCGTACCTCATCACGGGAGAGATTCAGGCTCTCCTGATGCTGACGAAATGCCTGGTACACCGGGTGATCGCTCGTGTGGTCAGGCTGAATCGGCGCCTGGATATGCTCGGCGCCATACAACGCGTGGTACGGCGCCGGGGCGATATAGGGCCAGTGCGGCTTGATATAGGACAGGTGCAGGCACCACGGCTGCTCGGCCTGCTCGCGGATAAAGTCGATGGCGCGATCGGTGGTGTAGACGGTTTCCGAATGCTCCTCGGCCACCCGTGCGGGCAGCCCGGCATTGCGCATGTGCCAGCCGCTGAGTACTTCACCGCCTTCGCCCTCGGCGGCGTTGGCCCATTCATGCCACGGGTTGGTGCCGTCGTAGCCTTTCGCGCGCAGGTAATGGGTGTAAGGCGCGGACTCGCGTTTGTCGTCGAACAGCGGGCTGTCGGGGTAGATGCCGTCGTGACGGAAATAGGCGTCGAAGCCGACCTCATTCAGCGGCTCGGCCTGCTTGCTGTCGGGGTCGATATTCAGGCGCTGCAAGGCCTCCAGATTCGGCGTGGCGTGGGTCTTGCCCACCAGCGCAGTGCGGATGCCATGGGGGCGCAAGTAGTCGCCAATCGTCAGCTCTTCCAGCGGCAGCGGCACCGCGTTCCACGCCACCTGATGGCTGCTGACATAGCGCCCGGTGTACGCCGACATCCGCGATGGCCCGCAAATGGTGCCTTGGGTATAGGCGCGGCTGAAGCGCACGCCGGCCGCGGCCAGGCGGTCGATATTGGGCGTGTGCAAATGCGCGTGGCCGTAGCACGACAGGTAATCGCGACGCAGTTGGTCGCACATGATGTAGAGCACATTGCGCACGGGTTTTGGTTGAGACATGGGGCTTCACCGAACAGAAGAAAGATGACGGTTTTCGCTGTTCGGATGGGGCACTGGCAAGTGCATTTGAGGACTGGGTTATATGCAATGAATGCATTTCAAATGGGGGCGCTGGCTTGCCTGCGATAGCGCCCTTTCAGACAGCGACATTTTCCAGCGCACACACCTCCTCATCCAACTCATCCATCTGCTTGATCTGCTCAATCATCGCCTGCGCCAACGGCGACAACCGATACCCCGTGCGACTGACGATGCCATAGCGGGTGTAACGCTCCTCCAAGTCTTCAGCCAGCCCATCAATCTTCAAACACACCAACTCGCCCCGGGCCATGTGCAGCACATCGCTGTTGGCGCTGACGATGCCGATGGCGTCCGAGCGCAGCACCACCCCCATCAGGCTGTAGCCGTTTTCGCATTCCACATTGGGCAGGTAATCCGGTCGGCCGCTGAGGTCGACGATGACCTTGCGCAAGTTCGGTGGGCGGATGGTCACGGCCAGCGGATAACTCATCAGCTCGGCGGCGCTTACGCTGTCGCGCGCCGCTAACGGGTGCCCGGCGCGGCAGCAGAAATACCAACGCCGCGCGCGCAGGCGGTAGGTGTGATAGTCCGGGTTGGCTTCGAAGTGGCGGGTGTCGGCGACGAAGAATTCGAACTCTTCGCTGAGCAGGCGTTTGCTCAGGTTTTGCCAGTCATCCACCTGGAACTGCACGCGGGCCTTGGGGTAACGCCCGATAAAACTGCCGATGGCACGCGGGATCAACCCGCCCGCCGGGGCCGGGCCGCAACCGAAGCGCAGCTCACCGGCTTCCAGGCCATTGAACTGGCTGATCTCGTTGGCCAGTTGTTGGGCGCCGCTGACCAGCCGCCGCGCATGTTCCAGCAATACCTGGCCTTGTTTGGTTGGCGCGAGGTCCTTGCGGCCGCGGTCCACCAACAGGCAACCGGCACTGTGTTCCAGCGCCTGGATACTGCGACTGAACGCCGATTGCGAGAGGTTCACGGCCAACGCAGCCGCGACAAAACTGCGTTGTTCAGCGAGGGCGATGAAGTGGCGAAGCTGGCGCAAATCGATATGCATTTTTCACATCAAAAATATCCGGGAAATGCATTGGCTATGCATTAGGTCGACTCCTTATAAAGGCTATCTCTTATGCAGTAAATGTTCGTAAAAACATAAATAAATAACCTAATGGAATATCTGGTGTTGGATATTCCTGGGTTTCGGAGCCGCTTATGAGTCTGTTGAAGTCCTTGCCCCTGGCCATGTTGGTGGCCGGCAGCACCAGTTGGTCGCCCACTCAGGCGGCCGAACCTCCCGCACCTGCCAGCAAGGGCGAAAACGCCAGCGGCCAGCTTGAAAGCGCCAGCGGTCGGCTTGAAACAGTCACCGTGACCGCCCGGCGGCGTACCGAAAGTGCTCAGGAGGTGCCCACGCCCATGAGCGTGATCGGCGGCCAGGCGCTGGAGAGCCAACGGGTGTATCGGATTCAGGATTTGCAGCAATTGGTGCCCAGCGTCAACGTCGCCTATATGCATGCGCGTCAGTCCAGCGTGTCGATCCGTGGGCTGGGCAACAACCCGGCCAGCGACGGCCTAGAGGGCAGCGTGGGGCTGTACATCGACAACGTGTACCTCGGGCGACCGGGCATGGCGGTGTTCGACTTGATGGACATTGAGCAGCTTGAAGTGTTGCGTGGCCCGCAGGGCACGCTGTTCGGCAAAAACACCACCGCTGGCGTGATCAACATCAGCACCCGCGCGCCGAGTTTTACCCCGGAGCGCAGCATCGAAACCTCGTTGGGCGAGGACGGTTATTTCCAGACCAAGGGCACCATTTCCGGCCCGCTCACCGATGATTTGGCCGGGCGTTTCTCGGCTTATCGCACGCGCAGCGACGGCGACATCAAGAACGAATACAACGGCCATGATCTTAATGGCGGTTCACGCCAGGGCTTTCGCGGGCAATTGCTGTACAAGCCCAGCGAGACATTCAACCTGCGCTGGATCGGTGACTACAACGAGGAAGATTCCAGCGCTGGCACGCGCGTGCTGTATAGCACCGGGCCGACGATCAATGGCACCAACCTGTATCAAGCCCGGGCAGCGGCGGCGGGGGCGACCCTGGTGAATGGCACCCACCGCAAGGTCAACCTGGACAACGACCAGCACGTCACGGTGTTCCAGGGCGGCACATCGGTGGAGGCCAATTGGACCCTGCCGAGTGACTTCACCCTGACCTCGGTCAGTTCCTATCGCTGGTGGAATTTCACCCCGCGCAACGACGATGGGCTCAACGTCCCGGCCTCGTACAACGCTGGCGTGTCGGTGGAGGATAAACAGTGGTCCCAGGAGTTCCGCCTGGCCTCACCCACCGGCGGCTTCTTCGACTATGTGCTGGGCGCCTACTACTTCGGCAATTCGCTGGATAACAAATCCTTCGCCTACTACGGGCCCAAGGCCGATATTTGGAATGGCACGCCGACCGGTGCGTTGAACAATGTGAGCAGCGTCGGCAACGGGCATATCCGCACCGACAGTTTTGCGCTGTTCGCCCAAGGCACCTGGCACCTGACCGAGCGCCTGGATTTCACCGCCGGCCTGCGCGGCACCTATGAAGAGAAAAGCGCCTGGGTCACGCGTAACGCGCCAGTGGGTGGCGCTGCGGTGACCGGCGCGGCAGCCACCGCGCGGCGTGGGCGTGCCGGGGTGTATGACTCGGGCGACCTCAGCCAGTACAGCGCCACGCCGTCAGGGCTGCTCAACCTCACGTATCACTTCAACGAAAACCTGCTCGGCTACGCAACGCTGTCCCACGGCGAGAAGTCTGGTGGGGTCAACCTGGCCGTGGGTTCCGCGCCGACGGCCGGGGCCGATTCCTTGCTGATCGGCACCGAGCGCGCCAACAACGCCGAACTGGGCTTCAAGAGCACGCTGTGGGACCGCCGCCTGCAGCTCAACGCCAACCTGTTCTGGACCCAGGTCAACGGCTACCAGACCAACGCCTACGACCAGGACAACCGGGTGCAGTACCTGACCAATGCCGGCTCCGTGCGCTCGCGCGGGGTTGAAGTGGAAAGCACGCTGGTGCCGATCAAGGGCCTGACGCTGAACCTCAACGGCTCGTTCAACGATGTGAGTTACCTGTCTTACAAAGATGCGCCGTGCCCGCCGGAAATCAGCCTGCGCCCCGGTGCACCGGCGTCCTGCGACCTGACCGGGCACCAGGTGGTTGGCGCGTCCAAATGGATCGCCAACGCCAACGGCGAATACAAGTGGAACCTGGCTAACGGCTTCGAACCTTACGTCACCGCCAGCTATGCGTTCCGCTCCAAAGCGGTGGGCACCGTGGAGGATTCCGACTACGGGCAGATCCCTGCCTACGCGGTGGTCAACCTCTCCACCGGCCTGCGCGGCAACTACCAGCAAGGGCAGTGGGATGTGTCGTTGTGGCTGAAAAATGCCTTCGACAAAACCTACTACACCACCCTGTGGACCGGCGGTAACGGCGGCTACGAAGGCCTGCTGGGCACCCCGCGTACGCTAGGCGTGACCGGGCGCTACGACTTCTGAGCCGGTGCGGTAGGTGGCCGGGCTGAACACTCGCGTCACCAGCAGCATCGCCACCACCGTGACCGTCAGCACCACCCAGGCGCTGACGAAATTGCCGGTGAGTTCGCGCAGCCAGCCGGTCAGCCACGGCGAAACCGCGTTGATCAAAAAGCCCACGCCTTGCACGAAGGCCGCCAGTTGCCCGGCTTGGCGTGGGTCGCGGTGGTGGTCGAGGGTCAGCAGCAAGCTCAGGGCGAAACACGCGCCCAGGCCGAAGCCGCATAGCGCCACCCACACGTGCGGATACTCCAGCGGCGCGAGGATCAGGCCGAGGTAGCCGATGGTCTGCGCCAACAGGCTGATGCTGAGCAGTGGGCGGCGGTCGATACCGCGCTGCGCCAACACCGGCATCAACAGCGCGGCGATCACCTGGAAGATGGTCATGAACGCCAACAGCGAACCACTCGGCAATACGGCCCAGCCCAGCTGCTGATAGTACGCAGGCAGCCACGCCACCATGCTCATGTAGCCGCAGTTGACCAAACCGAAATACAACGCCAACAGCCAGGCGCGGCGATTGCGCAGGCCTTTGAACGCGGGTGCTGCCTGCAGCTTTCTCGGCGCACCCAACGGCAGCCACGCCCACAGCAACAATGCCCCCAGCGCCGGCAATAGCCACACGCCCAACCCCGCCTGCCATTGCTGAAAGTGCGTGGCCACCACCGGGCTGAGCAGCGCCGCCAACCCACCACCGGCCATCAACGACGCCGAGTACACGCCCATCGCCACCGGCACACGGTGATGGAATTCACGCTTGATCATCGCCGGCACCAACGCCTGGATCAGCGCCACACCGGCGCCGCCGAGCAAGGCGGTGACCAGCAGCGCCGAGGCCTGGCCCATCAGCCAGCGTACTAGGCACGCCAGCAGAATCATCATCAAGCCCAGGGCGATGCCGCGCCGTTCGCCCAGCCGCGCTTCCACACGCACGCCGACCAGCGCCACCAGGCCCATGCACACCACGGGCAGGCTGGTGAGCAAGGCGCTGCTCTGAAAGCTCAGGCCGGTGGCCTGGCGAATCTCGCCAAGCAACGGGCTGATGGAACTGAGGATCGGCCGCAGGTTGAGGCCCAGGACCACCAGCAGGCCCCAGCCGGCGAGTTTGCCCATGAGTGATGGGTTAAGCGGCATGCATGACCTCTCGGGTGCGCAAAAGAGGCATGCAGTATGCGGAGCCGTCGAGGTATTTTGAATTTAAATCTAAGCCTGGCAGGGTGTGTCCTAGGGCGCTTAAACCAACTTCAAGGCGAAAACCCCTGCGTCCGGCGTGCGCCCCAACGTGCCGTAGTCTTCTACTTTGCCATTGAGCACTGCGGCAACGTGGTCGTTTTGGGCTATGACCCCGGCCGCGCCATTGGCCAGCTCCCGTGCAGTCGCCTGCTCGACATGGTTTTGCAGGCCCAGGCGCTTAAAGCCGTTTATGGCAGGTTGAGAGTGGTTCAGAGCGCCCAAGGCATCGCCGAAACTGCCACCGTTTTCCTCCTGTTCCCGCTTGGCGCTGACCGCATACATGAAGTTGGCATCTTTGAGCATCTCTTTGTTATCGCCTTTGAACCCTGATTTCTGGGCGGCTTCATCGAGTTCTGCTTTGCTCACATGGTAGATTTTGTCAGAGTCTTTCATTTTGACGTCAAAGCCGTCGCCGCTTTCTTCTACCGATTCGTATACTTCTTTGGGGCCACCCTCTTTTTGCATGGCTGCCTTTATCGCACCGACGGTTACACAATTCTCCGTGCCCCCTTCTTGTCGAAATCCATCCACAAGTTCCGTCTCGCTATAGGGGCCACGTTTTTTGGGCACGTCACCCGCTTGGCCGCTGTATGAAGCCTGCCCGCCTTGCTGTGCATTGCTCTGGCCTGCCCCACTCGCACGCTTCGCCGAGTTATCGTAGTTAATGGCATTAGGGCTGGAGCCCGGGTTGTTGGCGTTTGAGGTCTGCGCCCGCGGCTGAGCGTTGTTCTGATCCGAACCACTCAAAATTGCCGCGAGTTTGCTCATAAAAGAGCTGATTAGGTCCCAGGCTTCCGGCGAGGCCGGGTTCGTGTTCCCAGCATTCGCTGCACTGAAGGCTGAGTTGGGTGCCGGGCTATTATCGCTACCAAAGTTAATCTGAGATCCCTGTTGGGCGCGTGGCACGTTCGGGGCAGGAATCCTGCGTGCCTGGCTGGGGAGCGTGGGGCGAGTAACTAGCGAACAGGTTTCTGAGTTGGGAGCCGATGTTCATGGGGTTTTCCAATTAAGAGCGATCTCCCAGCACCAGGGAGCCTTTCGCGCGCGTTATCGAATGTGTATCGACGTGCTCTCAAGCTCGCCGTGTTGAACCCTTGGTGGTTCATGGCGGGTTTGGGTTCCAGGCGAGTGTGCGAATAAATACCCTTCGCCAGTAGGCCGAAGACGGGGCTGACGCCCTTCGGAGCGAACGCTGCGCACACTGGCAATCGCGGGCAAAACCATGCCTTCGATGAATATTTTTCATGCCTGAAAAGCATTGAAAAACAACCCCTTCACCACAGGCCGCGCCGGTCGTGGCTTTGGCATATCAGGATGTTTCGTTTATTCAATTTAGATCTATGTATAACTTTAAAGATTACTTTAAGAGATAAGCGTCTGGCCCCGATGATTCAGCCCTCGACGGCCGCTTTGGCAGGCCTGTCGGTTTTTTTGTTTCAAAACCGTAGGGAGTGAATCAATGGGCAATGTCCAGACCGCCGCCAGTGCACCAGAGGCGCAGTGGCGCCAGGCACCGGGTGGTGAGTTGGTCGACCTTGGCCGGCCGCACCGCGCACCACTAGTGCAGTTGCGTTTGCAGAAGACCCCGAAGCGCTTCTCGAGCCGTCGTGAAGGGCTTCTGCTGGGCTTGCTGGTGTTGGCCTTGCACGGCGCGGTGATCTATTGGGTGAGCCAGAAGCCCACGCCGGTGCTGCCGATTGTGCCGCCGGAAATCCCGCCGATGACCATCGAATTTTCCCAGCCGGCGCCGCCGGTGGTTGAACCGCCCCCGCTTGTTCCGCCCCCACCGCCACCACCGCCCGTGGTCGAGCCACCGCCGCCGGTTGTGGATGAATTGGCCGCCAAACCGGCGCCGCCAAAACCGATTCCAAAACCTAAACCCAAGCCGGTACCGAAGCCTGAGCCCAAGCCCGCACCGAAACCGGTCGAGCAGCCACCCGCGCCACCGAAGCCAGCGCCACCTGCACCGCCCGCGCCCGCCGCACCGCCGTCGCCGGCACCGGTTACACCGGCCTCGGCCAACGCCGCGTACCTGAAGAACCCGGCGCCTGAGTACCCGTCACTGGCCCAGCGCCGCGGTTGGGAAGGCACGGTGTTGTTGCGGGTGCATGTGTTGGCCAGCGGCAAGCCGGGTGAGATCCAGATCCAGAAAAGCAGCGGCCGCCAGCAACTCGATGACGCCGCACTGACCGCCGTGAAGCGTTGGAGCTTCGTGCCGGCCAAGCAGGGCGATGTGGCCCAGGACGGCTGGGTCAGCGTTCCGATCGATTTCAAGATTCACTAACTATTCGGCAGCGGTGTGTTGGACACGCCGCGACCTGCACAGAGGGAAAACATCATGGCATTAGCATCTCCACTTGAATCCATCGAAAGCACGGTGATCTGGCTGCTGGTGGCCTTTTCGGTCGCCACCTGGGGCTTCGCCTTGCTCAAGGGCCTGCAGTTCGGTCGCCTCAAGGCCCAGGATCGCAAATTCCACAAACAGTTTTGGGCGGCGTCGAGTCTCGACTCTGCCGCTGAACTGGCCGAAACCCAACCCGGCGCCGCAGCCCGTGTGGCCCAGGCCGGTTATGCCGCGATCCAGGTCGGTGACGCGCCACACGCTGCAGATTTGAGCCAGGCGATCAACCACCAGGACCGCCTCGAACGCGCCCTGCGCCAGCAGATCGTGCGTGAACGCCGCTCCCTGGAAACCGGCCTGGCCGTGGTCGCCAGTATCGGCAGCACCTCGCCGTTTATCGGCCTGTTCGGCACCGTGTGGGGGATCATGGAAGCGCTGAAGGGCATCAGCGCCGCCGGTTCCGCCAGCCTGGAAACTGTAGCCGGGCCGATTGGTGCGGCGCTGGTCGCCACCGGCGTAGGTATCGCCGTCGCGGTACCGGCGGTGCTGGTCTACAACTACTTCCTGCGTCGCCTGAAGCTGACGGCGGCTGACCTTGATGACTTTGCCCACGACTTCTACAGCCTGGCGCAGAAGAATTCCTTCCGCGTGCTGCTGCACCCTGCGCTGACCAAAAACGCGGCGGGCAACCCGCAAAAAGTGAAGGAGGCGTCCTGAGATGGCCTTCTCCACGCAAGACAGTGATGAGGTGCTGAGCGAGATCAACGTCACACCGCTGGTGGACGTGATGCTGGTGCTGCTGGTGGTGTTTATCGTCACCGCGCCGCTGCTGACCAACGCGATTCCGATCAACCTGCCCAAGACCGAAGCGGTCGCGCCGGTTGAGCAAAAGGACCCGCTGGTGGTGAGCATCGACGGCGCCGGCAAACTGTTTATCAACAAGGACGAAATCCAGCCGGACCTGCTGGAGTTCAACCTGCAGGCGGCCAAGGCCAAGGACCCCGATGTGCGGGTGCAACTGCAGGCTGACGATGGCGTTAACTATGGCGAAGTGGCGCGAGCCATGGCGTCTATCGAGCGTGCGGGCATTACCAAGCTGTCGGTGATTACTGCTCGTTAGTTTCAAAAGCCTCGACAAGTTTTTGGCCGTTTTCCTTGGCAGGGTGCGGCCTTTTTTTTGCCTGGGATTTACCTGGTATCCCAATTTCCAATGTGTAACCCGGTCAATGTGGGAGCTGGCTTGCCTGCGATAGCGGTTTATCAGCCAACATCTCTGTCGCTGAAAGATCGCTATCGCAGGCAAGCCAGCCCCCACATTTTGAATGTCAGTGGTTTTGATGTTTTGGTTATTAATAAATAGCTTCTTATTCCTTAACGAATATAACCCTCGTCCCTATACTGGTCAGCAACGTTAAACGCTGCAGGAGGGCACACCCATGCACAGCGAGTCGATTCGTTATCTGATCGTGCCGGGCTGGCAAGGATCGCCAGAAGATCATTGGCAAAGTCATTGGCAGAACAGCCTGCCCAACAGCGCGCGGGTGGAGCAGGCCGATTGGCTGACGCCGCGACGCGAAGACTGGGTGGCTGCACTGGCCGAGGCCATCGCCGCCGACAGCACCCCCGTCATCCTGATCGCCCATAGCCTGGGTTGCATCACCGTCGCCCATTGGGCGGCCACCGCTCCTGTGCATTTTTTGCGTCAAGTGCGCGGCGCCTTGCTGGTGGCGCCGGCGGATGTCGAGCGCCCTGCCTGTTTACCGGCCCTGCGCAACTTTGCGCCGATACCCAGCGACCTGCTGCCGTTTCCCAGCCAAGTGGTCAGCTCCGATAACGACAGCGCCGTCAGCGCCCCTCGGGCTCTGGAACTGGCGCGCAATTGGGGCGCGGAGGCCGGGATTTTGTCCGGTGCCGGGCATATCAATGTGAAGTCCGGCCACCAGCGCTGGGAGCAGGGTTTCGCCTACCTCTATCGCCTGCAAAACCGCCTCGAGCATCACGCCCGGCGCAGTGCCTAAATTCTTTTCAACGCCCCGTCCCTGAGTGGATTTGGGGCGGGAGCCTGCCATGAGTCATGAAACCTTCGGTCAGCCACTGCTGACCTTCCCCGACGCCGAAAAGAGCCCGCTGAGCATCCGTGCCAAAGCACTGGTGTTTGTCGACCCGCGCTCGCGCCAACTGCGTGAAGACCTGGAAAGCCTGGCGACGCGCGCCTTGCCCGTGTTGATTCGCGGCGAGACCGGTAGCGGTAAAGAGCTGCTGGCGCGGCATATCCACCGTGGCAGCGACCGCAGCGGGCTGTTTGTCTCGGTCAATTGCGGCGCGATCAGCCCTACTTACGCCGACGCCGAACTGTTTGGCTACGCCGCAGGCAGCCACAGCGGTGCGGCCAGCAGCCGCGCCGGCTGGTTTGGCTCGGCCAACGGCGGCACTTTGTACCTGGATGAGATCGGCGACTTGCCGCTGCCGATCCAGGTGAAATTGCTCGCCGCCCTGGAAAATCACGAAGTCACCCGCGTCGGCGCCCACCAGCCAAGCCCGGTGGATGTGCGCTTAGTCGCCGCTACCAGCATCGACCTGGCCCAGGCCGTGGCGGCGGGAAAGTTTCATGAGCGCCTGTTCCACTACTTGAGCGAAGGCCGGCTGGACTTGCCGGCGTTGCGCGAGCGCGTCGGCGACATCCTGCCCCTGGCGGAATACTTCCTGGGCATCTACAGCCAGCGCCTGGACCTGCCGGTGCCGCTGATCAGCGACGCCGCCCAGCGCGTGCTGGAGCACCACAGCTGGCCGGGCAATACCCGCGAGCTGGAAAACGTTATTCACTTTGCGTTGCTGGTCAGCAGTGGCGATGAAATTTTGCCCGAGCATCTGAATCTGCCGGCGGCGGGTTCGCCGCTTGCGCAAGTGCAGCAGATTTTCGCCAGTGCCAGCCCGGCTGAGCAGCAGACCCTGCTCAGCTTTCTAAATGAACAGCAGCTACATGAACAAAATGGAATATCAAAGTGAATAAAAGATATTGTTCGGGAATAAAAAATCTAGGTATTGTCCATTCCACGCCGCGATAGCACTTCGCTGGCACACCATAAAAACGGTCGTCAGAGACGCCCCGGAATTTCGATAAGGACACTGCATGAAAAAGGTTCTGTTGTTTACCGCTCTGGCGGCTGCCCTGACTGCAAGCTTCGCCCAGGCCAACGAGAAACTGGTGGTTGCCGCCACCCCGATCCCGCACGCCGAGATCCTTGAGCTGGTCAAACCGACCCTGGCCAAAGAAGGCGTGGACCTTGAGATCAAAGTCTTCACTGACTATGTACAGCCCAACACACAGGTTGCCGAGAAACGCTTGGACGCTAACTACTTCCAAACCCTGCCGTACCTGGAAACCTTCAACAAGGGCAAGGGCACCAACCTGGTCACGGTCATCGGTGTGCACGTTGAGCCCATCGGTGGTTACTCGAAGAAGATCAAGAATATTTCCGAACTCAAAGATGGCGCCACCGTGGCCATTCCGAACGAAGGCTCCAACAATGGCCGTGCCCTGTTGCTGCTGCAAAAGAACGGCCTGATTACGCTCAAAGACCCGACTAATCCCCTGTCCACGACGAAAGACATCGCCAGCAACCCGAAAAACCTCAAATTCAAAGAGTTGGAATCGGCCCTGCTGCCACGCGTGCTGGACCAGGTTGACCTGGACGTGATCAATACCAACTACGCCCTGGAAGCCGGCCTGAACCCAGCCAAAGACGCGCTGATCATCGAAGACGCCAAGTCGCCGTACGTGAACTTCCTGGTGGCACGCCCGGATAACAAGAACAGCGACGCTATCCAGAAGCTGGCCAAGGCCCTGACCAGCCCTGAAGTCAAAGCCTTCATTGAGAAGAAGTACAGCGGCGCGGTAGTGCCTGCGTTCTGATGTAAACAAAACCCCCTTCAAGGTTTCAACGCCGACGGCTTGCATAGCGTCGGCGTTTTTTTGATCGTTCCCACGCTCCGCGTGTGAGTGCCTGCTGTGACGCTCCGCGTCACAATGTTAGAAGCGGACGCAGAGCGTCCTGGGCAGCATTCCCACGCAGAGCGTGGGAATGATCAGGGGCTATGCGGCCCGGCTATTGATCGCCCTGCGCAACGCCACCAACCACTTCACCAGCTCCTGCGGATCAATCGGTTTCGCCTCGTTCATCTCTCATTCCCTCGATTCGGCTTTCCCTCGACCCAAGACCATAGCCGCCCCCGGTCAAACCCGCGAATCCGGCGGTTATCTTTTTGCGTGATATCAATATGCTATTTCGGTATTTAAATTTTACTTTTTATACCTTTAAAGTTCGCGCTACCCGACGTTACCCACGCCGGAACAGACTGCGCTCGCCGCATTACCCTTGCGGCGTTATGGACTCACGATGACCTTCGATTTCGCTTTTATCCTCAGCACCTTGCCGGCGTTTCTCAACGCCGTGGGGGTGACGCTGCAAGTGGGCCTGATCGCTATTGCCACCTCCTTGCTGGTGGCGCTGATCAACGCCGCGCTGCTGGTGTTTCGCACGCCGTACCTGTCGCGCCTGGTGGCGCTGTATGTGGAGCTGGCGCGTAACACGCCGCTGCTGATCCAACTGTTCTTCGTGTATTTCGCCTTGCCGGCTCTGGGTTTGAATATTTCCGGGTTCTGGGCGGCGATCATCACCATGACCTTCCTCGGCGGCGCCTACCTCACCGAAGTGCTGCGCGCCGGTGTGGAAGCGGTGCCGCTGGCGCAGATCGAGTCGGGCAAGTCCATCGGCCTGTCCGACTGGCAACTGCTGCGCCATGTGATTTTGCCCCAGGCCGGCATCCTCAGCCTGCCGGCGCTGTTCGCCAATTTCATTTTCCTGCTCAAGGAGACCACGGTGGTGTCGGCCGTGGCGGTGCCGGAGATTCTCTACACCACCAAGAGCTACATCGCGCTCTACTACAAGACTTACGAAATGCTCGCCGTGCTGACGCTGATTTGCGTGTTGTTGTTCTTGCCGCTGTCGCTGCTGCTCAGCCGCCTGGAAAGGAGGCTCCAGCATGGCCAGTTCGGGTCTTGAGTTGTTGTGGGTGTCGTTGCCGCAACTGGGCAAGGGCGCTGCGCAAACGCTGTCGATTTCGTTTTTAAGCATCGCCTTCAGTACGGTCGGCGGCGTGTTGTATGGCGTGCTGCGCACGTTGAACAACACACTGATCAACGCGGTGCTGCGGGTTTACCTGGAGCTGTTTCGCGCGATCCCGGTGCTGGTGTGGTTGTACCTGCTGTTTTTCGGCCTGCCGATTTTCTTCGGCTTGAGCATTCCGAGCTTCTGGTGCGCGGTGCTGGTGCTGTCGCTGTGGGGCGCCAGCGAGGTGGGCGAAGTGGTCCGTGGTGCGCTGCATTCGCTGCCGCGTGGTCAGCGCGAAGCGGGGTTGTCGATTGGGTTGTCCGATCCGCAGCTGTACGGCTACGTGCTGCTGCCCCAAGCCCTCAAACGCCTGACGCCGCCAACCATCAACGTCTACACGCGCATCATTAAGACCAGCTCCCTTGCGGTGCTGATCGGCGTGGTGGACGTGATCAAGGTCGGCCAGCAAATCATCGAGCGCACCTATGAGTCGGTGCTGATCTACGGCGTGCTGTTCCTGTTTTTCTTCTTTATTTGCTACCCGTTGTCGGCCGCCTCCAAGGTGCTGGAACGGCGCTGGGCCCAAGCATGAGCGCATTGATCGAGTTTCAGGGTTTCAACAAATTCTTCGGCGAGCAGCAGGTGCTCAAGGGCATCGACCTGAGCGTGAAAAGCGGCGAAGTGGTGGTGATCCTCGGCCCCAGTGGCTGCGGCAAAAGCACCTTGCTGCGCTGCCTCAACGGCTTGGAAGTGGCGCACAGCGGCAGCCTGCGGTTTGCCGGTAAGGAACTGTTGGACAAGCACACCGACTGGCGCCAAGTGCGCCAGGACGTGGGCATGGTGTTCCAGAGCTACCACCTGTTCCCGCACATGAGCGTGCTCGACAACATCCTGCTCGGCCCGCTGAAAGTGCAGAAGCGCGACCCGCGTGAAGCCCGCGACCAGGCGGAAAAACTGCTGGAACGCGTAGGCCTGGCCGACAAGCGCGACGCCTTCCCGCGTCAGCTGTCCGGCGGCCAGCAACAACGCATCGCCATCGTCCGTTCGCTGTGCATGAACCCGCAAGTGATGCTGTTTGACGAAGTCACCGCCGCCCTCGACCCGGAGATGGTCAAGGAAGTGCTGGAGGTGATCCAGGGCCTGGCCCGCGATGGCATGACCTTGCTGATCGTCACCCACGAAATGGCCTTCGCCCGCGCCGTCGCCGACCGCGTGGTGTTTATGGAGGCCGGTCGCATCCTCGAACATAACACCCCCGAAGAATTCTTTACGAACCCGCAAACCGCACGCGCGCAGCAGTTCCTGGAGAAGTTCTCCTTTGTGTCAACACTGCCCAAGAAAACCAAGGAATTGGAGCTGATATGAAAAAGTTACTGCTGCCACTGTTTGCCGTCGCCTTGCTGGCCGGCTGCGATAAGAAGGCCGAAGAGCCCGCCAAACCAGCGGCTGCTGCCGCCAGCTACATCGACAAGATCAAGGCGCGCGACAAGCTGATCGTCGGCGTATTCACCGACAAACCGCCGTTCGGCTTTGTGAACGAAGCCGGTCGCTACGTGGGTTTTGATACCGACATCGGCCGCCAATTCGCCAAAGACCTGCTGGGCGACGAGAACAAAGTTGAATTCATTGCCGTGGAGCCGGCCAGCCGTATTCCGTTCCTGCAGAGCGACAAGGTTGACCTTATCCTCGCCAACATGACCGTGACGCCGGAACGCAAGGAGGCGGTGGACTTCACCAACCCCAACCTGAAAGTCGCGGTACAGGCCTTGGTGCCGCAGGACAGCTCGGTGAAAAGCCTGAATGACCTGGCCACTCGCACCATCATCGTCACCACCGGCACCACGGCGGATATCTGGCTGACCAAGAACCACCCGGACTGGAAGCTGCTCAAGTTCGAGAAAAACTCCGAGTCGCTGCAAGCGCTGTCGGCCGGCCGTGGTGATGCGTATGCGCAAGACAACCTGGTGCTGTTCAGCTGGGCCAAGCAGAACCCTGGCTACCGGGTGCTGGAAGAGAAGCTCGGTGATGAAGCGCCGATTGCACCGGCGGTGAAGAAGGGCAACATCGAACTGCGCGACTGGGTGAATGCCGAGTTAGCTAAGTTGGGTGAGGAGAAGTTCTTGCTCAAGCTGTATGACCAATATGTGCGTAAAGAGCTGAGCGATGACACCCAGCCTGAGAGCGTGATTGTTGAAGGTGGTAAGTGGCAGGGCTGATGATCGTTCCCACGCTCTGCGTGGGCATGCAGCTTTGGACGCTCCGCGTCCGCTTTTAAAGTCGTGATGCGCAGCGCCACAGGAGGCGTTCCCACGCAGAGCGTGGGGACGCTCTTCAAAATCAAAATGTGGGAGCGGGCTTGCCCGCGATGAGGCCTGTGCAGGCGCCGACTATTGCGGCCAATGCCACGCCGGTGCATCCAAAATCCCTTGCCCCACTATCCGCGTCTCTCCCATCACCTTCTCCAACACAATCGAATTGCACCCTTCATCCTGCTGTAACGCCGCAATCAAACGGCTGGCATGCGACACGACCCATACCTGGCAGTGGTTCGATGTCTGGATAATCAAGCGCGCCAACGCTGGCAGCAAATCCGGGTGCAGGCTGGTTTCCGGCTCGTTCAGCACCATCATGGTCGGCGGCCTGGGCGTCAGCAGCGCCGCGATCAGCAGCAGGTAACGCAAGGTGCCGTCCGACAACTCCGCCGCTGATAACGGCCGCAGCAAACCTTCCTGATAAAACTCAATTGCAAAGCGCCCGCCCTGCAACGGCTGGATATTCAAGCGTGCGCCGGGGAACGCATCGCTCACCGCGCGCTGCAACGCCTCGGGGTCGCCAATCTCGCGAATGGTCTGCAATGCCGCTGCCAGGTCGCGCCCGTCGTGGTGCAACACCGGCGTGCGCGTGCCCAATTGTGGCTGGCGGACGGGCGCCTCTACATCGCTGCGAAAGTGATCATAAAAGCGCCAGCCACGAATGCTTTCGCGCAGCAGCAACACCTCCGGCGAGCCGCGCAGGCTGCCGACCTGATCGAACAGGCTGTGATAGTTGGGCGTGTGCTGGGCCAATACATCCCAGGCGCGCCCCTCACGGGCCCGCACCATAGGGCCGGAGCGCTGCACCAACAGGCTGGCAGGGCGATAGATATGGCCGGCCCAGATACATTCCTTCTTCACTTCCGGGTCCAGGGAGAAACACGACGCGCCAGGTTCCGGCAACCCCAAGGAAATGGCATAGCTGAAATCATCCCCCGCAAACCCCAGGCGCAGGCGTTTTACCCCTTGGCGCACAACCGCCTCCACTGGCACTTCGCCGTTGTGCATGCGCCGGCTGATGGTTTCCGGCCCGGCCCAGAAGGTCGAGTCCAGCCCGCCTTCACGGGCCAGCGCGTTGATCACGCTGCCTTGGGCGGTTTCGGCCAGCAGGCGCAAGGCGCGGTACAAGTTGGACTTGCCGCTGCCATTGGGGCCGGTGACCAGGTTCAGCCGGTCCAGCGGCACCACCAATTTATTGATCGAGCGATAATTGGCGATTGCGAGGGTTTTGAGCATAGGTATTCAGTCGGCGTGGGAACCATTGGAGTATGGGAGCCTCCATGCAGATAAGGAACCCTGATCTAAGCTCACAGTCGCATACACACTGGCACATCGCGTCACGCAAAGGAGCCTGCATGGGCGGTCGCATTTCGATAGTTGTACTCAGCCTTGGCTTGTTGGCGCTGTTGAGCGGCTGCGGCCAGGAAAAGGCCGAACCCAAGGCCCATTCGCGGGTGTTTGTGCAGACGGTGCAGCCGGCGGATTTTGCTGCGGCGGTCACGCTGACTGGCGATATCCAGGCGCGTGTGCAAACCGATTTGTCCTTTCGCGTGGGCGGCAAGATCATCCAACGCATGGTCGACGTGGGCGACCGCGTGACCGCCAAGCAAGTGCTGGCCAAGCTCGACCCCAAGGATTTGCAGACCAATGTCGATTCCGCCCAGGCCCAGGTCGTGGCCGAACAGGCGCGCGTCAAGCAAACCGCCGCCGCCTTTGTGCGTCAGGAAAAACTGCTGCCCAAGGGCTACACCAGCCGCAGCGAATACGACGCCGCTCAAGCCGCGCTGCGCAGCAGCCAAAGCGCCCTGGCCGCCGCGCAAGCGCAACTGGCCAATGCCCGCGAACAACTGGGCTACACCTCGCTGATCGCCGATGCCCCCGGGGTGATTACGGCGCGACAGGCTGAAGTCGGCCAAGTGGTGCAGGCCACCGTGCCGATTTTCAGCCTGGCGACCGATGGCGAGCGTGATGCGGTGTTCGATGTCTATGAGTCGCTGCTGGTAGAGCCGCCGGCAGATGCGCCGATCACCGTCAGCCTGTTGGATAACCCGAGCATCAAGGCCGTGGGTAAGGTCCGTGAAGTCACGCCGGCGGTGGCGGCCAATACCGGCACCGTGCAAGTCAAAATCGCCCTGCAATCCCTGCCCAAAGGCATGCACTTAGGTTCTGTGGTCAGTGCCACCGCGAATGGCCCGGCCAAGGCCAGCATCGAGCTGCCGTGGTCGGCCTTGACCAAAGACCTTAACGAACCCGCTGTGTGGCTGATCGACGGTGACGGCAAGGCGCAACTGCACAAGGTCAGCGTGGCGCGTTACCTCACCGGCAACGTGATCATTGGCGACGGCCTCAAAGGCGGCGAAAAGGTCGTGGTGGCCGGTGGGCAATTGCTGCACCCCGGCATGCTTGTCGAGATCGCCCAGCCGCCTGACAACGCCCAGGCCCAAGGAGTGCAGCCATGAAACACCTGACGGCTGTACTCGCCGCCAGCCTGTTGCTGGTGGCCTGCTCCAAGGAAGAACCTGCGCCTGAACCTGTGCGCCCGGTGTTGTCGATGCAAGTGAAGGCCGAAGACCAGGAAAACCTTGGCCGCTTCGCTGGGACTATCCAGGCCCGCTACGAAAGCAACCTGGGCTTTCGCGTGCCCGGCCGTATCGCCCGCCGCACGGTCGATGTGGGCGCCGAAGTGGAGAAGGGCGCCGTGCTCGCCGTGCTCGACCCCACCGACCAGCAGAACCAATTGCGCGCCGCCCAAGGCGACCTCGCCCGTGTGCAGGCGCAGTTCATCAATGCCCAAGCTAACGCCCGCCGTCAGCAGGAATTATTCAACCGTGGCGTCGGCGCCCAGGCGCAGTTGGATGTGGCCCAGACCGACCTGAAAACCACCCAGGCCACCCTCGATCAGGCCAAGGCTTCGGTCAACCAGGCCAAGGACCAGCTCAACTACGCCCAACTGCGCACCGACCACGCCGGCATCGTCACCGCCTGGAATGCCGAGGCGGGCCAGGTGGTCAGCGCCGGCCAGCAAGTGGTGACCCTGGCGCGTCCGGATATCAAGGAAGCGGTGATCGACCTGCCGGCGGGCCTCGCCGAGCGCCTGCCCACCGATGTGGTGTTTCTGGTCGCCGGGCAACTCGACCCGAACGTGCACACCACCGCCATCGTGCGTGAGATCGAACCCCAGGCGCAAAGCGCCACGCGCACCCGCCGCGCACGCCTGACCCTGGCCGAGACACCGCCGGCCTTTCGCCTTGGCACCGCCATCAGCGTGACCTTGAGTTCTGCCATCGCGCCGCGTATCGAACTGCCGCTGAGCGCCTTGCAGGAAGTCGACGGTAAGACCCGCATCTGGCTGCTCGACACCCAAAGCCAGACCGTGCAGCCGCGCGACGTCACGGTGGTCAGCCGCGACGCTGACAGTGCCTTGCTCAACGGTGGCGTCAACCCCGGCGAACGCATCGTCACTGCCGGCGTGAACAGCCTGAAACCCGGGCAAAAAGTCAAAATCGACGAGGACAGCCCGCGATGAAAGGGAGCTTCAACTTATCTGACTGGGCCCTCAAGCATCAGTCCTTCGTCTGGTACCTGATGTTCGTCGCGCTGCTGATGGGCGTGTTTTCCTACATGAACCTCGGGCGCGAAGAAGACCCTTCGTTCACCATCAAAACCATGGTGATCCAGACCCGCTGGCCGGGCGCGACCCAGGAAGAAACCCTCAAGCAAGTCACCGACCGCATCGAGAAAAAACTCGAAGAACTCGACTCCCTCGACTACGTGAAAAGCTACACGCGGCCGGGTGAGTCCACGGTGTTTGTGTTCCTCAAGGACACCACCAGCGCTAAGGCCATTCCGGAGATCTGGTACCAGGTTCGCAAGAAGATCGACGATATTCGCGGCACCTTCCCCCAGGGTTTGCAGGGGCCGTCGTTCAACGATGAGTTCGGTGACGTGTTCGGCTCGGTGTACGCCTTTACCGGCGACGGCCTTTCTATGCGCCAGCTGCGTGACTATGTGGAGCAGGTGCGCGCCGAGATCCGTGCGGTGCCGGGGCTGGGCAAGGTCGAGATGATCGGCCAGCAGGACGAAGTGATTTACCTGAACTTCTCCACGCGCAAACTGGCGGCATTGGGGATTGATCAGCGCCAGGTTGTGCAAAGCCTGCAATCGCAAAACGCGGTCACCCCCGCCGGGGTGATCGAGGCGGGGCCGGAGCGAATTTCCGTGCGCACCTCGGGCCAGTTCGCCTCGGAGAAGGACTTGGCGGACGTTAACCTGCGGCTCAATGATCGTTTCTACCGTTTGGCGGATATCGCCGAGATCAGCCGTGGCTATGTTGACCCGGCGCGGCCGATGTTCCGCTTTAACGGCCAGCCGGCGATCGGCTTGGCCATTGCGATGCAGAAGGGCGGCAATATCCAGTCCTTCGGCAAGGCCCTGCACACACGCATGGACGAACTGACCGCCGACCTGCCGGTGGGCGTCGGCGTGCACAAAGTCTCCGATCAGGCGGAAGTGGTGGAAGAGGCCGTCGGCGGCTTCACCAGCGCGCTGTTTGAAGCGGTGATCATCGTGCTGGTGGTGAGTTTTATCAGCCTCGGCATGCGTGCCGGGCTGGTGGTGGCGTGCTCGATTCCGTTGGTGTTGGCGCTGGTGTTCGTGTTCATGGAATACAGCGGCATCACCATGCAGCGGGTATCGCTGGGTGCCTTGATCATTGCGCTTGGCCTGTTGGTGGACGACGCGATGATCACCGTGGAAATGATGATCACGCGCCTGGAAAAAGGCGAAACCAAGGAGCAGGCGGCGACCTACGCCTACACCTCCACGGCGTTCCCGATGCTCACCGGTACGCTGGTGACCGTGGCCGGTTTCGTGCCCATCGGCCTCAATGCCAGTTCGGCGGGCGAGTACACCTTCACCCTGTTTGCGGTGATTGCCGTGGCCATGCTGGTGTCGTGGGTGGTGGCGGTGCTGTTTGCGCCGGTGATTGGCGTGCATATCCTCAGTGCCAACGTGAAGCCGCATAATGCCGAACCGGGGCGTATCGGCCGTGCCTTCAATGGCGGCATGCTTTGGGCCATGCGCCACCGCTGGTGGGCCATCGGCATCACCGTGGGGCTGTTTGTGGCCTCGGTGTTTTCCATGCAGTTTGTGCAGAACCAGTTTTTCCCCTCGTCGGACCGCCCGGAAATTCTCGTTGACCTGAACCTGCCGCAAAACGCCTCGATCAACGAGACCCGCAAGGCTGTCGACCGCCTCGAAGCGATCATCAAGGACGACCCGGACATTGCGCGTTGGAGCACCTACATCGGCCAGGGCGCGATCCGTTTCTATCTGCCCCTCGACCAGCAATTGGAAAACCCCTACTACGCGCAGCTGGTGATCGTCAGCAAAGGCCTGGAAGAGCGCGGCGCGTTGATTGCGCGCCTGCAAAAACGCCTGCGTGATGACTTTGTCGGCATCGGCAGTTATGTGCAGCCACTGGAAATGGGCCCGCCGGTAGGGCGGCCGATCCAGTACCGCGTGTCCGGTAAAGACACCGATCAGGTGCGCAAACACGCCATTGAACTGGCGACCTTGCTGGATAAAAACACTCACCTGGGCGAGATCATCTACGACTGGAACGAGCCGGGCAAAGTGCTGCGGGTCGACATTGCCCAAGACAAGGCGCGGCAATTGGGGCTGTCGTCGGAAGACGTGGCGCAACTGATGAACAGTGTGGTCAGCGGTGCCTCGGTGACCCAGGTGCACGACGATATCTACCTGATCAACGTGGTGGGGCGCGCCGAAGACGCCGAACGCGGCACCCCGGAAACCTTGCAGAACCTGCAGATCGTCACGCCCAACGGCACCTCGATTCCGTTGCTGGCTTTCGCCACCGTGCGGTATGAGCTGGAGCAGCCGCTGGTATGGCGCCGTGATCGCAAGCCGACCATCACCATCAAGGCTTCGGTGCGCGATGAGATGCAGCCGACCGACCTGGTCAAACAACTCAAGCCCGAGATCGATAAGTTCAGCGCCGGCCTGCCGGTGGGCTACACCGTCGCCACTGGCGGCACCGTCGAAGAAAGCGGCAAGGCCCAAGGCCCTATCGCCAAAGTGGTGCCGCTGATGCTGTTCTTGATGGCCACCTTCCTGATGATCCAGCTGCACAGCGTGCAGAAGATGTTCCTGGTGGCGAGTGTCGCGCCGCTTGGGCTGATCGGCGTGGTGCTGGCGCTGATACCCACGGGCACGCCCATGGGTTTTGTGGCGATCCTCGGCATCTTGGCGCTGATCGGCATCATCATCCGTAACTCGGTGATTCTGGTGACGCAGATTGATGCATATGAGCGCGACGGCTATACGCCGTGGGATGCGGTGGTGGAAGCCACCGAGCACCGGCGCCGGCCGATCCTACTGACCGCGGCGGCGGCCAGCCTCGGCATGATCCCGATTGCGCGTGAAGTGTTCTGGGGGCCGATGGCCTACGCGATGATTGGCGGGATCATCATCGCCACCTTGCTGACGCTGCTGTTTTTGCCCGCGCTTTACGTGGCGTGGTACAAGATTCGCGAGCCGAAAAAACAACAGGCCTGACCATCCGTGCCTTCCTGCAAGGATGTAGGAAGACTCTTGGAAACACTTTCCCTACAGCGCGCCTGGCGTTAACTGTTTTACCCTCCGGGCCTGATCTTGTTTGGAAGGCCTGCGTCATGCGCCGTTTAGTCCTGGTTTTTAGCCTGTTGCTGTCTCCTCAACTCTTTGCCGCCACCGTGCTGGAAAATGCGCAGTGGCGCGTCGAACTCGACCCCGCCACGTTAGCGCTGCGCGTTACGCCCTCAGGCGAAACCTCGGTGCAAGCCTCCAGCGGTGTAGCCGCGCACGCCGTCGTCGAGATGCAGGCCGATGCCGAACAGGCCACTTGGCAATGGGACAACGGCAGCTATCACCTGACCGCTCGCCTTGAGCAGCGCGACCTTGCCCTGACCATCAGTGCACGCGAGCCGGGTGAGTTAGCCCTTTTGCGCCAACCCGCCGAGGCCATGGGCAAAGGCTTGATCTGGCCCTTGGCCGAAGGGCATTACGTTCCCGCTGATAACCCTGTATGGAAGGCGTTTTTGCTGGAACAGGGCGAGGTCAATTCCACGCAGGACCTCAGCCTGCCGTTATGGGGCGTGGATCATGGGCGCTTCACGCTTAACTGGTTGCTCACCAATCCCTATAACAACCATCTGCAATGGCAAGCAGACGGTGGCGGGCTGGCGCTTTCAGTGGCGCATGAGTTCACCCGTCTTGAGCCCACCGCACCGATGACCCTGCGCCTGCACCTGGGCGATGCCGACCCGTTGGCCGGGGCCAAGCGCTATCGCGAGTGGCTGGTGGCGCAGGGGCGTTATGAACCGCTGGCGGACAAGCTGCGCCAGACTCCCGAGGCTGAAAAGCTGCTGGGTGCCAGCCATGTCTACCTGTGGGGCAATGACCTGTTAGGGCCGGAGGATGTGCGCGACTGGCCGCTGCTGGTGAAATTGCTGCGCGGCCACGAACTCAAGGGCTTGCTGGACAAAGAGGCCACGCAGGTGCTGACTCAAACCGGCACGTTGGATGGCTATCAAAAGACCGTGCTGCTGCGTGGCCTCAACGCGGCGATCAATAAAAAGGCCCGGCAAACCTGGCAGGCCACCGACGAGCCGGACATGCTCACGCTTGCCGACGGTTATGGTGTACTTCGCCGTGAACTGGCCACAGCGTTTGCCGGCGCCTTGAGCGACAGCCCCGAGACCTGGGGTAGCACGCTGTCGGCCAAGACCGTCAAAGCGCTGCAAGATGCTGGGCTGAAGCGCCTTTTGCTGACTTTGGGCGAAGGCTGGGAAGGCGGCCTCTGGCACCCCGAAGCGATTCAGTCGGGCGTTAAGGCGGGTTACCTGATGGCGCCGTACGACTCCTATGAAACCGCGTTATCCACCACCGAAAACCCGGATTGGACCACCGCCCACCTGGGCAGCAAGGCCTATCGCGACTGCGCTATCGTGTTGAAAGACGGCAAGCTCAAGACCGGCTTCCAGCAATCCGGTCATTACACCGACCCGCGTTGCGTACGGCCACTGCTGGAAGCGCGGGTGAAGGCAGTGCAAGCCAAGGCCGGTTTCAACGCCTGGTTCCTCGATGTCTACGCCACCAGCATGCTCTTTGACAGCTACCGTGACGGTGCCGAAATGACCCAGGCGCAAAACGCCGAAGGCAATATCGACGCGTCCCGCTGGCTGAATACGGCGCTCAAGCTGCCCGCCGGTTCCGAAGACGGCAACGCCATCACCGCCCAGGGCATTCTGTTCGCCCACGGCATGCAGACGCCGGTGATTGGTTGGGGGGATCGGGAGATGACCAAGGACAAGCAGTCGCCCTATTACGTCGGCAACTGGTACCCGCCTGAGCAACCCACGGTGTTCTTCAAGACGGTGCCGTTGAATGAGCCGTTCCGCACGGTGTATTTCGAGCCGACGATGCGTCTACCGCTGTATCAGGCGGTGTTCCACGGCTCGGTGATTACCACTCACCATTGGCTGTTCGATAGCCTCAAGCTCGGCAATGTGCAGGCTGAGAATGAGTTGACCCAACTGCTGTACAACGTGCCGCCGCTGTATCACCTCAGTGCCGCGACGCTTAAGCAGCGGATACCGTTGATGCAGCGCCAGGATCAGTTTTTCAGGCCGCTGCATGAACGCTTGGCGACTCAGGCGATGACGGGGTTTCGCTGGCTGACGGCAGACAAGCAGGTGCAGGAGACCACGTTTGCCGATGGCACGCGGTTGGTGGCGAATTTCTCGGCTGAAGAAAAACAGGGCTATGCCGGGCGCAGTGTGACGGCAATGGTGGTGGGCGAAAAACCTGTGGTGTATCAGGTGCATTAGCGGTGCCGGTGAGGCCTTCGCGAGCAAGCCCGCCCCCACATTTGGAACGCATTCCCCTGTGGGAGCGGGCTTGCTCGCGAAGACGTCAGGCCGGGCGACGAAAGTCTATGGTTTGCGCCACACACTCGCCAACCAAGGCTGCTGCTCCCGAGGCAGCCCGGCCGGCCGATAGTAATGCTCCAACTCCACAAAGCCGGCCGCTGTCAGCAGTGCCCGCCACGCTTGCAGGTCGTGATAAGACCCATACCGCGGTCCATTCCAGCCTTCCTGGTTTTCACCGCGTGGGTTGGAACTGAACAACACACCGCCAGGCTTCAACGCACTGTGCAGTTGCTTGAGAATGCGCGGCAATTCCTGCTTAGGAATATGAAACAACACCGCATTGGCAAACACCCCGTCGAAGCGTTCAGCCGGCAGCTCCAACTTGAGAAAGTCCTGCTGCAACACCTCACAGCCGCTGTCCTCGCGCGCCATTTGCGCAAACCGTTCAGAGCCATCGAGCCCTACGGCGATATGGCCCATGCGTGTAAACGTCTGCAAATCCCGCCCCGGCCCGCAGCCGAAATCCAGCACGGTAAACGGCGCCGTGCCTTGGATGTGTCGCAGCAGGGCGTCGATGTTCTGGCTCACATCGTGATCGCGGGTGCCGTCACGGAAGTCCTCGGCCACATTGTTGTAGTGGCCCAGGGTCGCGGAGGTAATCTGGTTCAGGTCGTCGGGGGCGAGTTTCATGGAGGGGCTTCGAGGTCTGAAGAGACGCTGACTATACGCCATGGCAGGGCTCAAAAAAAACGGAGCGGATAAGTGTTGTACTCCTCCGCTCCGTTGTATTTTGATGGCGTACTCAGCCCACTATCCGATTAATTGCACCAACGTCCAAGCGCCGAACACGTGGTTAGTACGACCGCCTGAAGCAATACCGCCGTTTTGCCAATGGTAAAAAACAGCGGTGGAGGGGTCTGTGGTAGGCCCAAACCAATAATGTTGATTCACCGGCAGTCTGGGGCCATAGACACGTTGCAAATCAGCGACGCCATCCCAGCCTAGTTGCCTGTGACCGGAATTAATGAATCCGAGTGCCACATTGAAATCGGTCCCCGCCTCGCTTGGCACTAAGCGGTATACATTACTGACGTTAACGGGGTACGAGACCATGGTGCCATACTGATCTCTTACATCAATTGTCGTAGAACCCCAGCCATTGCCGATTACCAAACCTTGGGCGTTCACTGATGCAACGCTGGGCTTGCGGGAAGTATAGGTGAGTGTCCCCAAACCACCCGTAGCGACGCGACTACCCGAATTACCGATTGACTCCAATCCTGTTGATTTTGCCCACCACGGTACTTTGATAGACAGCCCACTCAGAGTCATGGGCTCTTGCGCAATCTTAAGTTGGCCTACTATCGTCACTTCTTGAACATCTGACGTCGTTGTTTTGCCCCCCACCGTCACTTGGTAACTTAACTTGCTAAGTTGGCCCGCGCTCTGGTTGATGATTTGCGCACTGATGGGGAATAGCACTGTTCCACCGGTTGTCCCGGTCTGTGGCGCAATGTTGACGACGTTGCCATTTGGAATGCTCCAGATGAGGCGGATTACATCGGCAGGGGACATGCTCCGGTACGTCACCGCCACAGCGCCGCCATTGAGATAGTTCTGCAGCGTGATCGTCTGAGGCCCTGACATGTTGTCGAAGGCCGGCGCCGGATACGTCAATACCGGCGTGCCCAGCACCCGCACCGTGCTGCTGCCCGAGCGCCCAAGCAATACCCCTGTTGGGGTGAACAGCTCGAACGACATGCGAACAAACCCTTCCTCTTTGAAATACTCATTGGGCACCGGCGTTTGATTGCCGGCCCTTTGCGTGTGGGAAAACGGCGCCAAGCGCTTGCTCGTTTGCGTACCGTCAGCCTTGGTCAGGGTCAGCGTCACAACGATCTGGTTGGGTGGGCTGGCGATTGCTATCGAGCGTCGCACTGTCGCCAGCACGCTGAGTGGGAGATTACTTTGGGTGCCCAGGTCCAACAGCGTTGACTCAAGGCCATTGACATAAAACAACGGTGGATCAAACAGCGAGGGGTCCAGGTTGCTGCTCAATAAGTAGGGCAGCGAAAACTTATCGTTCCCCTCCGGGATGTTTCCGGCCACATCTATCACGGTGCAAATGAGCGCTACGGTGCCGGATTGACTGATCCTCTGGAAAACCGCCGACGGAATAAACACTCGATACGGCCCCGCCCCGGCGGCCTCTGCGGCGCTCAAACGGCGTTTGGTGGCGATACCGTCCAGATAGACGAAAATTTCGTCGTTCTCACGGGCGTTCTGATACTTATCAACCAGGGCCCACATTCCGTTTGCTGCTGTGCTTGCATCAATATCCGCGTCTGCCGAAAAACCTTCAGCCACCACGCGCAATCCATCGTGCCCGAAGATGTCCGGCCTACGGTCTATGCCGGCAGGGCGGGTTTTCTTGACCAGATACTTCTCGGTAGTCGAACGACTTCTCTGACCGCTAGCCTTGCGCACCACTTCCCAGTAAACATCGACTAAACCCTCCTGCAGGCTGGTCGGGAGGAGGTTGTTCAGGAGGACGTTCAAGAAGTAACGCGGTGCCTTGGTGGTAATGCTGCCCTTGCTCAACTCTTTGCCATTACCGTACAGGTAGAATTCGTCACCGATGGTGTCAGCGAACCAAGCCTCGGAGGAGAACTCGGCATAAGGGTCGCTGGCGCGTAGCCCCAAGGCCCATTTTGCTTTTTCAGGGTAATCGAGTTTATCTGGCGGGTCGGTTTTATCAAGCTGGATGCCGAAGGTCGCGGTGGGTGGATCCAGGGATATGTCAACGGTTGAGCCGGTTGGAGTCGTCATCATCATTACCTTGCTGGTTCAGGGCGCGCGGGAACCGCGCGATGGGCAAGGTGAATGAAGCGCTTGGGGTATTAACCGAATCTACTGTCAGAATTGACAGTGCCGACGAGTGGCGCATCGCCCTGGTGGGGGCGATGCATGTATGCGGCGATTTGAACGGCACTCAGCGTTTGTTAAGCACTCGCGCCAACCGATCCCCGCCCAACTGAATCACCGCCACCAGAATCACCAGCAGCACGATCACCGTCAGCATGATCTGCGTATCAAAACGCTGGTAGCCATAACGGTAGGCAATATCACCCAAGCCGCCCGCGCCAATCGCACCGGCCATGGCCGATGAGTTGATCATTGTCACCAACGTAATCGTGAACCCGCCAACGATGCCCGGCAGCGCCTCCGGCAACAGCACATGCCAGATGATGTGCCAGCGGCGGCAGCCCATGGCTTGCGCGGCTTCGATCAAGCCGTGGTCGACCTCACGCAGGCTCACTTCGCCAATGCGCGCGAAGAACGGCGTGGCGGCGATGGTCAGCGGCACTACAGCCGCCCACACACCATAGGTCGTGCCGACGATCAGTCGGGTAAACGGGATCAGCGCCACCATCAGGATCAAAAACGGAATGGAGCGGAACAGGTTGACGAATGCGCCCAGCACGCGGTTCAGCGCGGGTGCCTGATAGATGCCGCCTTTGTCGCTGGTGACCAAAAACACCGCCAACGGAATCCCCACCAACAACGCGATCAACGACGACACACCGACCATCAACAAGGTGTCGATGGCGCCCTGCAATAAACGATCAAACCACATAGCCCAGCACCTCCACCTGTTGCGCCCAACGCCCGGCAAGGGTGCGCAGTTCTTCGGCGTTGTGCGGTGAGCCACTCACCGCCAACAGCAATTGCCCCAGGGCATGCCCCTGAATCCGTTCTACGCCGCCTTGCAGCAAGCGCACGCGCCCGCCGAGGGCGTTGAACAACGCAGCCAGGTCGGGCTCATCGGCGGCGCTGCCGGTGAACTGCAGGCGCAGCACTAACGCCGCGTCGGCCGAGGTTTGGGTGCGTTGCAGACGGCTTTGCAGTTCTTCCGGCAGCCCGTGTTGCAGCGGCGCCAGCAACGTTTTGCTGACCTCGTGTTGCGGGTTGCCGAACACTTGCCACACCGGGCCCTGCTCAACGATTCTGCCGTGTTCGAGCACCACCACGCGGTCGCAGATTTCGCGAATCACCGCCATTTCATGGGTGATCAACACGATGGTCAGGCCCAGGCGCTGGTTGATCTCGCGCAGCAGGCCGAGGATCGACTGAGTGGTCTCCGGGTCGAGGGCCGAGGTGGCTTCGTCGCATAGCAGGATCTGCGGGTCATGCACCAGCGAACGGGCGATGCCCACGCGCTGTTTCTGGCCGCCGGAGAGCTGCGCCGGATAGGCCTTGTGCTTGTCCTGCAAGCCCACCAGTTCCAGCAGCTCGCGCACTTTTTGCTCGCGCTGCGGCTTGGGCACGCCGGCGACTTTCAGCGGCAGCTCGACGTTCTGCCAAACCGTTTTGGCCGACATCAAGTTGAAGTGCTGGAAGATCATGCCGATGCGCCGACGCAGCGCCACCAGGCGGTCTTCGTCGAATTCGCCGATGTCCACCTGATCGATCAACACCCGCCCGCTGCTGGGCTGTTCCAGGCGGTTGATGGTGCGGATCAGCGAGGACTTACCGGCGCCGCTGCGGCCAATGATGCCGAACACTTCGCCGCGCTGGATAGCAAGGTCGATGCCTTGCAGTGCATGCACAGTGCCGTCATAGGTTTTGCCCAGGTTGATAAAGCGCACATGGGCGCGGTTCAAATCCGGGTGCAGTTCGGTCTGCTCGGCGTCCCTGGGCGGTAAACCCAGGTCGCGCAGTTGAGTGTTGGCGGCGGTCATTTTTTATCTTCCCAGCCCACTTGGTAGAGCTTGCCGAGGGATTTATCCAACGCGGCACGCACTACTGGCGAGTGCTGGTAGATGTCGACGAACTTGATCACGCGCGGGTCGGTTTTGCTTTTAGGCTGGATTACAAATTGAATCACGTATTCCGGGTGGTCGAGGCCGTCGAACAGCAGCGCCGACTCGGCATCGAAGGTCTTGGACAGGCGGATATACGCCGGGTAGCCCTGCACCAGGTCAGCGTCGTCATAGGCGCGTACCAGTTGTACGGCTTCCACCTGCAGAATCTTGATCTTTTTCGGGTTGGCGACGATGTCTTCTTCGGTGGCCTTGTAGCCCACGCCCGGCGTGAGGGTGATCAGCCCGGCCTTGGCCAGCAGTTGCAGGCCGCGGCCGCTGTTGATCGGGTCGTTGGCGATTGCCACGCTGGCGCCTTGGGGCAGGTCATTGAAGCTTTTGTACTTCTTCGAATACAGCCCGACGTTGTTGATGATGCCCGGCGCGTACGGCACCAAGTCAAAACCGGCGGCGGCCTTGGCGTTTTCCAGGAACGGGATGTGCTGGAAGTAGTTCACGTCGATATCGCCGGCGGCCAGGCTGACGTTGGGCGCGATCCAGTCGGTGAATTCCACCAGCTCGACCTTCAGGCCCTGCTTGCCGGCCTCGGCGACGGCGGCTTCCAGAGGAATCGCGAAGGCGGGGGTGGTGCCGACTTTTAACGGTGCATCGGCGGCAAACACTGCCGAGCTGAATAAACCGAGGGCCAGGGCCAGTGCTTTGACTGGGTGGGTGAGCAGTGTCTTTTTCATAATGGTTTTCCAGTCATAAGGGGGTTAGTTAAGAACAATGCGGTCTACTGTGGGAGCTGGCTTGCCTGCGATAGCGGTCTGTCAGGCACAAATTTTTAGCTGATCTACTGCTATCGCAAGCAAGCCCGCTCCCACATTTTTTGATTAGTGACGGTAGGTAGAACCGGTGTGTTGTTCGGGTAAGCGAGCGGAGCCCTGGAACACTTTTTCGCGCAGCGTTCCCTGCTCGTAAGCGGTCTTGTACGACCCCCGACGCTGCAACTCCGGCACCACCAGGTCGATAAAGTCCACATAGCTTTCCGGCGTCACAATGCGCGTGAGGTTGAAGCCATCCAGCCCGGTTTCACTGACCCACGATTCCAGCTCATCGGCGACCTGTTCGGGCGAGCCGACCAAGGTGATATAGCGCCCGCCGAGGGCGTGCTGTTCGAGCAATTTGCGCCGGGTCCAGTCGTTGTTCTGCAGGTTCTTGGTGGCCGACTGGATCGCGTTGCTCTTCACGTACTGGATCGGTTCATCGATCTCGTATTGGGCAAAATCAATCGCCGTCGATGCCGAGAAATGCGCCACACCGGCCTCCGGGCTGGCATAGCTCAGGTACTCGGCGTGCTTGGCCCAGGCCAGCGCTTCGGTGGCACCCACGATCACGTTGAGGCCCATGAACACCTTGATGTCCTCCGGGTTACGCCCGGCCTCGACCGCGCTGGCGCGCACCTTGTCCACTTGGGCCTTGGTCGCGGCCTTGTTCTGGCCGCTGATGAACACGCACTCGGCATGCTGGCCGGCGAACAGCAAGCCCCGCTCTGAACTGCCGGCCTGGAACAGCACCGGCGTGCGTTGCGGCGACGGCTCGCAGAGGTGATAACCCTCGACCTGATAGAACTCGCCGTGGTGTTCGACCTTGTGCACCTTGCCCGGCTGCGCATAGACCCGTTGTTGCGGATCGTTGATGACCGCGTCGTCTTCCCAGCTGCCTTCCCAGAGTTTGTACAGCACCTGGAGGTATTCATCGGCCTGGTCGTAGCGCCGGTCATGCTCAACCTGTTCGGTCAGGCCCATGGCCTTGGCGGCACTGTCGAGGTAGCCGGTGACGATGTTCCAGCCGACCCGGCCACGGCTCAGGTGGTCGAGGGTGGACATCCGCCGGGCGAACAGATACGGCGGCTCGTAGGTGAGGTTGGCGGTGAGGCCGAAGCCAAGATTTTTGGTGACGGCGGCCATGGCCGAGACCAGCAGCAGTGGGTCATTGACCGGCAGTTGGATCGATTCTTTGAGCGGCACGTCGATGGAGTTCTGGTAAACGTCGTACACGCCGACGATGTCGGCGATAAACAAACCATCGAATAGCCCGCGTTCGAGGGTTTGCGCCAGGTCAGTCCAGTACTCGACGGTTTTGTACTGCGTCGAGGTGTCCCGTGGATGCGTCCACAGGCCGTGGTTGATGTGCCCGATGCAGTTCATGTTGAAGGCATTGAGCAGGATTTTTTTCTTCGCCATTTAGATGGTCCCCCGCAGTGGCGGGTTTTCATCATTGAGGTAGTAATTGCCCACCGCGTGGTACTTCCAGCGCACCGGGTCGTGCAGGGTATGCACGCGGGCGTTGCGCCAGTGGCGATCGAGGCCGTGTTCGGCCAAGGTCGCCTGGCTGCCGGCGAGTTCGAACAAGGTGCTGCTGGCGGCCAGCGAGATCTCGGTGCTCAGGGCGCGCGCTTCGGCGACGGCAATGGACGCGGCGGCAACGGTCTCGGCCGTGCTGTCGGCCTGGGCGCGGTCGAGGAATTCGCCCGAGCGTTCCAGCAACGCTTGCGCCGCGTGAAGGCGGATGCTCAGGTGGCCGAAGCTTTTGAGCGTCAACGGGTCTTCGGTGGCCTTGTCGTTGCCGGAATCGATCCACGGGCGGGTCTTGGTGCGCACAAAGTGCAGCGCGTCCTCGAAGGCGGCGCGGGCGATGCCGGTGTCGATGGCGGCGTGAAGGATCTGCGCCAGCGGGCCGACGGTGGTCGGGCGCTCGAAGGCGCTCTGGAACGGGATCACGTCTTGCGCTGCGACCCACACGTTGTCGAACACCACCGAGCCGCTGCCGGTGGTGCGCTGGCCGAAGCCGCTCCAGTCGTCGATTACGCTCAGGCCTTCGCTGTCACGGGGCACAAACGCCAGTTGCTGCACGCCGTGTTCATCCACCACCGAGGTGGGGATGCGTTGGGCGTAGATGGCGCCGGTGGAGTAGAACTTGCGGCCGGTGATGCGAAAACCGTCACCGTCGCGGGTGATTTTGGTCACGCGGTCGTGAGCGGTTTTGGTGCCCAGCTCCGCCAAGGCATTGCCGAAACGTTGGCCGGCAAGCACTTCGGCATACAGGCGTTTTTGCTGCGCCGGGCGGCCATTCACGCGCAGCACTTCCAGGGCGTAGAAGTGGTTTTGCGGGATCTGGCCCAGCGACGCATCCGCTTGGGCAATCAACGCAATAACCTTGGCCAGGGTGACGTTGGACACACCGGCACCGCCGTGCTCCTTCGGTACGCTGATGCCCCACAGGCCGGAGCGCGAAAACACGTCCAGCTCGGGCAGCGGCAGGCGACGTTCGCGGTCGCGCTGGGCGCTGTCGCGACGGAAATCTTCGGCCAGGTCGCTGGCGACAATGAGGGCTTGTTCGTCGCTGGTGATGACCGCGACGTTAGGGGAAAAAGTCATAAGTTTCTCCAGAGGTCTGGTCGGTCAGATCCAGGAATGTCGAGCAGGCAAAGTGCCGTTCAGTCGATAAGCGCCCACGGCGTGGTACTTCCAGCGCACCGGGTCGTGTAGGGTGTGCACCCGGGCGTTGCGCCAGTGGCGGTCAAGGTTGAATTCAGCGAGGGTGGCGCGGCTGCCGGCCAATTCGAAGAGCTTTTCGCTGACCAGCAACGACACTTCAGTGGTCAGCACTTTCGCCTCGGCCACGGCAATCGAAGCCCGTGCAGCGGATTGCGCGGTGATCGGCGCGGCACTGACCTCGTCCAGCACCTTGCCGGCCTTGCGCAACAGGGCTTCGGCGGCGTGCAGTTCGATTTTCAGCTTGCCGATGTCGGCGATTACATACAAATCATCACTGGCGCGTTCGACCTTGGCGTCGATCCACGGGCGTGAGCGTTCACGCACGAATGCGATGGTGTCATCGAGCGCACCACGGGCGATGCCGGCGTCGATGGCGGCCTGGATCAATTGCGAGACGGCGCCCTGGATATTCGGGCTTTCGCCGATGCGCCAGTTCTCCACTACCAACTCCGCGTCCACCGGCACTCGGTCGAGCAGTACGGTGCCGCTGGCGGTGGTGCGTTGGCCAAAGCCCGACCAATCGTCAACGATGCGCAGCCCTTCGCTGCCACGGCGCACAAAGGCCATGACCTGCTTGCCGTCATCGTTCAGCGCCTTGACCGCCACCCAATGGGCAAACAGCGCGCCGGTGGAATAGAACTTCTGGCCGCTGATCACGTAGCCGTCGCCTTCAGCGGTGATGCGCGCCTTGAGCTCCAGGGTGTTTTTAGTGCCGCGTTCCGGGCCGCCGTTGCCGATGCGCCAGCCGTCGAGGACGCTCTGGAACAGCTGCTTTTTCTGGCGTTCGGTGGCGGCGCCCTGCACCAGGTGCAGGATGCCGAAATGGTTCTGCGGGATCTGCCCCAAGGCTGGGTCCGCCGCGCTGATGATCGCGAACACGTCGGCCAAGGTGGTGAAAGACACCTGTGGGCCGCCGTATTCACGGGGAATGGAAATACTGCCCAACCCGCTGCGGGTAAATTGTTCGATTTGTGCCCATGGCAGCTTGCGCTGCTGGTCGCGCTTGGCCGCTTGCAGGCGCGCGGCCTGGGCCAATTCATGGGCTGCGCTCAACGCTTGCGCGTCGTTGCGCAGCACAGCGGCCGGCAACAGCAGTGGGGCTACATCCAGATCACTCTGGGGGGGTGTTAGAGCCAAGTTAGACATCAGCGCCGCTCCTTGGCTGCACGTAATGCCCTGGCGTTATGCACCGGGGTAATTCTGACCATACCGACCTCGCATTCAATGAAATAGAAACAGAAAAATCAGAGATGTCCGGTGGTCCGGTGCATATACCCTAAGCGTGTTAAATTTTTAAATAAACTAACTTATAGGAATATGCATAGAAGGGCTGTCACCCAGGTTCGCACGGTGAACCGGGTTGGCGCGGTTGGTAGGTCGACGCGGCCCTGGCCGGGCGGGGCGGCGTCTGTGGAGAGCAGGTGGCAATGGTCAGGCTGCGCACCGGTGCCCAGCGTGAATTATTACCGACACGGTCAAGGATGCAGTACGTCACGTCCAGGCGGCTGTCGTCGCCCGCTTCGATGATCACCGTTGAGGGCACCCATACGTGTACCGCCAGGCCGACGCCTTTGGCTTGGATTGTCGGCAGGTCCAGACGCACGTCACCCCACCGCAGGGTAATGGCGTCGCCGCTTGCCATATTCAGGTACGGCTCGATGGTCAGCGGAATACCGCGCCGTACCTGGCTGCCATTGATGCCGTAGCGTCGGATCGTGTCGGGCAGGCTCACAGGCGCGAGGTTCTGGTTTTCGTCGCGCAAGAGCGCCGAAGGCTGGCCCCCTGGGTAGTTGGTTTTTACCTGCACGTGCGTGATGGCTGAGCATGCCGGGCCGTGGCCGATCTGCATGACTTGGTAGTGAACCTGCGCCAGTCCGTCCAGCACAAAACTTTCCGGAACCCGCAGGCGTGTGGGTGTGCCGATTTTGCACGCGGTCACGCGCCGAGCGTCGGCAAAGCAGTTGTTCCAGAACAACTCGATCAGGTCGCCTTCCTCCATGCCGGGGTAGGGGGCGATGTCCACCTGCAGTTGGGTGGCGGCGAGGGCATTGATGCCATGTGGATGAGCCTGTGGCAGGGTCGGGGCGGTGAGCAGGGCCGGGGTTGCAGTGCGCGTCATAAGTAATCTCCTTGATGCAGCCAGCAGCAATCGTTCCGGCGCCCGTGGCGCGGTTGTGCGCAGGGTGCCGAAAGGAACGATTCAGTGAATAGCCGGGATAGGATCCAATCCTCTGGGCGCTAGATAAGAGGGTTGGCCGGGGGGCGTCAATGGCGGCAAAGGGCTAAACGGCGGGTTGGGGTAGATTCAGACGAGTCTGACGAGGCGGGGGATTTTGAGGCGGGTACAGCGGTGATTTTTATGCGTTGCAATGAGGATTTCGTGTAGGAGCGGCTTATTGTGACGAGGGAGCTTGCACCCGCTGTAGCGCGAAGCGCTCCCAAGATTTTGGGGCGGCTACGCAGCCCAGCGGGAGCAAGCTCCCTCGCCACAGTGCGGGCCTGCTCTGAGGAAATTAATGAGCCAGAAACTTGCTCAAGAACTGCTTGGTTCGTTCTTCCTTGGGGTTGGCAAACAACGCCTTGGCTTCTCCCTGTTCCACGATCACGCCCTTGTCGAAGAAGATCACCCGGTTGGCTACATCGCGGGCAAAGCTCATTTCGTGGGTGACGATAACCATGGTGCGGTTTTCTTCGGCCAGGCTGCGGATGGTCGCCAGCACTTCGCCGACCAACTCCGGGTCGAGGGCCGAGGTGGGTTCGTCGAACAGGATCACCTCCGGCTCCATGGCCAGTGCACGGGCAATCGCCACCCGCTGTTGCTGGCCGCCGGACAAGCGCCTCGGGTAAGACTCTTCTTTACCCGCCAGGCCGACTCTGGCCAGCAGCTTGCGACCCAGCGCAATCGCGGCCTCGCGCGGCATCTTCTTGACCACGATCGGGCCTTCGATGACGTTTTCCAGCGCGGTGCGGTGCGGGAACAGGTTGAAGTTCTGGAACACAAAACCCACGTGCTGGCGCAAGCGCCGCACCAGGCCTTGTTGCTGGTTGAGCGGCTTGTTGCTGTCGATCTCGATGTCACCCACCTTGATGCGGCCGCTGGTGGGTTCTTCGAGGAAATTCAGGCAGCGCAGGAAGGTGGTCTTGCCGGAACCGCTGGGGCCAATGATGGCGACCACTTCGCCCTCCTTGACCTCAAGGTCGATCCCGTTGAGCACCACCTGACCTTTGAATTGTTTGGTCAGTTTTTCAACCACGATCATGCTTCAAGACTCCAGGTCATGCCGGTTGACCCGGTCTTCCAGACGATTTTGAAAATGCGCCAGGATGCTCGCCAGTACCCAGTAGATCAGAGCGGCGGACAGATACATGGTGAAAATTTCGAAGGTACGCGCCGACACCAGTTGCGCCTGGCGAAACAGCTCCGGCACCTGAATGGTGGCGGCCAGCGCCGTGTCCTTGACCAGCGAAATAAAGCTGTTGCCCAACGGCGGCAATGCCGTGCGCATGGCCTGCGGCAGGATGGCCCGGCGCAGGGTCTGCGCGCGGGTCATGCCGATACTGGCTGCCGCTTCCCACTGGCCGCGCTCGATGGAGCTGATCGCGGCGCGCAGGATTTCACAGGCATAAGCGGCCATGTTCAGCGAGAAGCCGATCATGGCGGCCGGAATCGGGTCCAGCTCGATGCCCACTTGCGGCAAGCCGTAGTAGATCAAAAACAGCTGCACCAGCAAGGGCGTGCCGCGAAAGAACGACACATAGACGCGGGCAATCCAACTGACCAGCTTGAAGCGTGACAACCGCATCAGGGCCAGGCCGAAGCCCAGCAGCAGGCCGAAGAACATTCCGCCCAGGCTAAGAATCACCGTGTAGTACGCGCCCTTGAGCAGAAAGGGCGCGGAGTCCAGCGCGAGTTGGAAACCTGCTTCCATTATTGAGTGACGTCAGCGTTGAAGTACTTCTCGGACAGCTTCTTCAAGGTGCCGTCGGCGCGCAGCTTGTCGAGGGCCTTGTTCACCGCGTCGAGCAGTTCAGGCTCGCCTTTGCGCAGGGCAATACCGGCTTCCTGACGGGAGAAGGCATCACCGGCTGCTGCGGTGTCCGGGGCTTTCTTGGCGTACTCAAGTGCCGCCAGGCGGTCGATCAGGATGGCGTCGATACGACCGATGCGCAGGTCCTGGAACTTGGTTGGGTCATCGTTGTAGGTCTTGATGATGGCTTTAGGTTGGTTGTCCTTGAGCCATTGTTCGTAGTTGGTGCCCAGGCCTACGCCGACTTTTTTGCCGGCCAAGTCGTCGGCAGTCTTGATGGTGTCGACGTTTTTCTTCAGCACCAGCGCCTGAATACCGGAAACGGTGTAGGGCTTGGAGAAGTCGTACTTCTTTTGGCGCTCTTCGGAGATGGTCACTTGGTTGATCACGGCGTCCAGGCGCTTGGACTCCAGGGCCGCGAGGATGCCGTCCCACGGCGTGGCTTGCAGCTTGACCTTCACTCCCAGCTCCTTGGCCAGCGCTTCGGACAGCTCCACTTCGAAACCGCTGAGCTTGCCGCTCTCATCGACAAAGCTGAACGGCGGGTAGGTGCCTTCCAGGCCGATCTTGATCTCGCCGGCTTTCTTGATGTTGCCCAGCTGCTCACCAGCGATGGCTTGGCCCATCAGGCCAGCCCCGAGTGCCAAGCCCAATGTGCCAACCAGCAACGTGCGACGCAATACAGAAATAGTCATGAACAGCCCCTGTGTTTTTATGGTGAGCGAAGCAGGTGACGCAGTAGTCGTATCCTGCCTTAAAGCGCGAAGCGCGTCTTCGCCTTCGGCGCGACTATAAAGCGAGTTTTTAAGACTTGAAAATAATATAAATATAATTTTTTATGCTTTTTTAGAATATGCCATTCAATCTAATGTGGGAGCAGGCAAGCCAGCTCCCACATGTGGTCCGTGTTCAGTCCGTTAGAACAGAGTCATAAGCAAACAACGCCGGCGCCCCGCCGGTATGCAGGAAAATAATCGGACCGTCCTCAAACCGCTGCCGCCCGATGCCATCCAGCAAACCGGCCATGGCTTTGCCCGTGTAGACCGGGTCCAACAGCAGGCCTTCCTGGCTCGCCAATAGCTTGACCGCAGCGAGGGTGCCGGCGTTCGGTTCGCCGTAGCGCGGGCCGAAATATTCGTCCCACAAAATCACGTTGAACGCCTCGGGGATATCCACGCCGAGCAATTCGGCGGTGCGTTCGGCCAGGCCCTGCACTTTCGGGAACTGAGCTTGCTCGGTGCGCGACACCGTAATGCCCACCACCGGCAAATTCGGCAGCACTTCACTCAAGGCCAGGGCGAGGCCGCTGTGGGTGCCGGCACTGCCCGAGGCGAGTACCACAGCGGCGAATTCGATCCCGCTGTCTTCGATCTGCCCGGCCAGTTCCAGCCCGGCGCGTACATAGCCGAGGGCGCCGAGAGCATTGGAACCGCCGATAGGCACCAGGTACGGCTTTTTACCGTTGCTGCGCAGGCGATCGGCGAGGGCGTTGAGTTGCTCGTCGACGTTGTCGAGGTTCTCGACCAATTCAACCTTGGCGTCGAACAGCTCCAGCAGCAGGCGGTTGCCGTTGGCCAGGTAGTTAGGGTCTTCGGTACCGGTGGGGTTTTCCAGCAGCGCAACGCAGCCCAGGCCGAGCTTGGCGGCCAGCGCAGCGGTTTGGCGCACGTGGTTGGACTGGATGGCGCCGGCAGTTACCAAAGTGTCGGCACCCTGGGCGATGGCATCGGCGGCCAGGTATTCAAGTTTGCGCAGTTTGTTGCCGCCCATGGCCAGCGGCGTGGTGTCGTCGCGTTTGACGTAGATGTCCCTGCCCAGCCAGGCCGACAGCCGCTCGAGTTTTTCCAGGGCAGTGGCGCCGCCCAGCAGTTCCAGGCGGTTAAAACGGTCGAGCTGTTGTTTGATCATGGCTACGCACGGTGGCTAAGTGATTGGGCGACTATAGGCAGGCACTTTTCATCGGGCAACCGCCAATCGCTTATTCCGTCTGGTTCTTTGCATCACACCATTGGTTCTTAAGGGCGGCCAGGGTGCATACCGTAAAGTGATGGCCATTACGTCAGGAGTGAATACCGTGAGTGAGCGTTCCAGCCATTGGCAATTGCAGACCATCGTCAGCCAACTGCGCGGCGCCCGGGACCAGTGGCGTACGCGCAATGGCCGCTTGAGTGGCGAGCACGGCGGCCGAGAGTTGCCGTCGCGCGAGGCGGTGGCGCAGATTCTTGAGTCGCTGTGCGGCGCGCTGTTTCCGATGCGCCTGGGGCCGGTGGACTTGCGTGAGGAAAGTGAAGATTTCTACGTCGGCCATACCCTCGACGTCGCCTTGAATGCCTTGCTCGGCCAGGCGCGCCTGGAGCTGCGCTACGCCGCACGCCAGGGCGGCGAGGATGACAGCGCGGTCGACGCCCTGGCCATCCGCCTGATCCAGGACTTTGCCCTGGCCTTGCCTTCCCTGCGCAGCCTGCTGGACACCGACGTGTTGGCCGCCTACCACGGCGACCCGGCCGCCCGCAGTGTGGATGAAGTGCTGCTGTGCTACCCGGGGATCCTGGCGGTGATTCACCATCGCCTGGCGCACCACTTATATCGCGCCGGGTTGCCACTGCTGGCGCGGATCAGCGCGGAGATTGCCCACTCGGCCACCGGCATCGACATTCACCCCGGCGCGCAGATCGGCCCGAGTTTCTTTATCGACCACGGCACGGGTGTGGTGATTGGCGAAACCGCGATCATCGGCGAGCGAGTGCGCATTTATCAGGCGGTGACCTTGGGCGCCAAGCGCTTCCCGGCGGATGAGGACGGGCAGTTGCAGAAGGGCCATCCACGCCATCCGATTGTTGAGGACGATGTGGTGATTTATGCCGGGGCGACGATCCTGGGGCGAATTACCATCGGCAAGGGCTCGACGATTGGCGGCAATGTGTGGCTAACCCGCAGCGTGCCGGCGGGGGCGAATATTACCCAGGCGAATTTGCAGCATGAGGATGGGGTGCAGAAGTAGTGCTTGAGCCACACACCCGATCCAATGTGGGAGCTGAATTGCCTGCGGTAGCGGTATGTCTGATCCGCCGCCATCGCAGGCAAGCCAGCCCCCACATTGGGCTGCATTTCAAATTTGAACCGGTTTTCACTCAGCCATCGCTGAACGATTTGCCATCTCCACCCGTCATACCAATCCTTGAGCTAGTGTAGGAATTGTCTACCGCTCAGCCCTGCGATTAGTCCCAGACCGCCTATCCATGTTTAACTTGAATGTTCGTTCAAGTTAAACCGGTGGTTCGCTGCCCGCTCACAACAGGAGGCTTACCTTTGCTGAGTCCGTTATTTACAGCCACATCCCACACCGTAGGGGTGCATCGTTCATGAGTGCATCGTCCACCCCATCCAGCGGCATGGTGCGCATGAATGCGCCCGTTTTCTACTTTGCCGCCAGCTTCATCCTGCTATTTGGCATCACGGTCATCGCGATCCCGCAACAGGCCGGTGCCTGGCTGCTGGCCGCGCAAAACTGGGCGGCCAACACGGTCGGCTGGTATTACATGCTGGCGATGACCCTGTATCTGGTCTTCGTGGTGGTCACCGCGCTATCGGGCTACGGCAAGATAAAACTCGGTGCCGACCACGACGAACCCGAATTCAGTTACCTGTCCTGGGCCGGCATGCTGTTCGCCGCTGGGATCAGCATCACGCTGTTTTTCTTCTGTGTGTCCGAGCCGCTGACGCACCTGGTGCAACCGCCTCAGGGCGCGCCGATGAACGCCGATGCTGCCCGCCAGGCCATGCAGATCCTGTTTCTGCACTGGGGCCTGCACGGCTGGGGCGTGTTCGCCTTTGTCGGCATGGCCCTGGCGTATTTCGCCTACCGGCATAACCTGCCGCTGGCGTTGCGCTCGGCGCTTTACCCGCTGATTGGTAAGCGCATCAATGGCCCTATCGGCTACGCGGTGGATGGCTTCGGCATCATCGCCACGGTGTTTGGCCTCGGCGCCGACATGGGCTTTGGTGTGTTGCACCTCAACTCCGGGCTGGATTACCTGTTCGGCATTGCCCACACCCAGTGGATCCAGGTCGGCCTGATCACGCTGATGATGGGCGCCGCGATCCTCGTCGCCGTTGCTGGCGTCGACAAGGGCGTGCGGGTGATGTCCGACATCAACATGCTGCTGGCTTGCGCGCTGCTGCTGTTTGTATTGTTCGCCGGGCCCACCCAGCACTTGCTCAACACCCTGATCCAGAACATCGGTGACTACCTCGGCGCCTTGCCGACCAAGAGTTTCGATGTGTACGCCTACGACAAACCCAGCGACTGGCTGGGCGGTTGGACGGTGTTCTACTGGGCCTGGTGGATCGCATGGTCGCCGTTCGTGGGCCTGTTTATCGCGCGTATTTCCCGTGGCCGCACCATCCGCGAGTTCGTCTTCGGCGTGCTGCTGATCCCGCTCGGCTTCACGCTGGCGTGGATGTCGATCTTTGGCAACAGTGCCATCGACCAAGTGCTCAACCACGGCATGACCGCGCTCGGCCAGTCGGCCATTGATGACCCGTCGATGAGCCTCTACCTGCTGCTGGAAACCTACCCGTGGAGCAAGACGGTCATCGCGGTCACGGTGTTTATCAGCTTCGTGTTCTTCGTCACCTCAGCCGACTCCGGCACCGTGGTGCTGTCGACCCTGTCGTCCAAAGGCGGCAACGCCGATGAAGACGGGCCGAAATGGCTACGCGTGTTCTGGGGCGCGATGACTGCATTGGTCACCAGTGCCTTGCTGTTCGCCGGCAGTATCGACTCGCTGAAATCCGCGGTGGTGCTGACCTCGTTGCCGTTCTCGCTGATCCTGCTGCTGATGATGTGGGGGCTGCACAAGGCGTTCTACCTCGAATCGCAAAAGCAGATCGCCCAGATGCATTCCCTCGCGCCGGTGTCCGGTTCACGCAAAGGCACGGGCGGTTGGCGCCAGCGTCTGACCCAGGCCGTGCATTTCCCGTCGCGCGATGAGGTGTACCGGTTCCTTGAAACCACGGTGCGCCCGGCGATCGAAGAAGTGACGGCGGTGTTTGTCGAAAAAGGCCTCAACGTCGTCACCCAGCCCGACCCGTCCAACGACAGCGTCAGCCTGGAAATCGGCCACGGCGAAGAGCATCCGTTCGTGTATCAGGTGCAGATGCGTGGCTATTTCACGCCGTCCTTTGCACGCGGTGGCATGGGCTCTAAGCAGCTCAACAACCGTCGCTATTATCGGGCGGAAGTGCACTTGAGTGAGGGCAGCCAGGACTACGACTTGGTGGGCTACACCAAGGAGCAGATCATCAACGACATCCTCGACCAGTACGAGCGTCACCTGCAGTTCCTGCACCTGGTGCGCTAGTCCCCTGTGCTCGCCCGTGATCGCATCAGCTCGGTGTTTGAGATACACCGAGTTGCCTGCATCGCGGGCAAGCCCGCGCCCACAAAAAAGCCCGCAAAGCCCCGTCCTACGGGGCTTTCTTAAATTTAATTTCATTCGCTCAAGCCCCGGTTTGACGCGCAACTGTCATCTGGCCACTGCGTAATTGTGTGAAGCGTTTGACGTTTTCATTTCAGAACAGTGACGGAGACCGGTAACAATGAAGACGTTAATAAGCCCCATGGTGGGTGTCGCCATGGCGAGCTTTATGCTGTCCGCCCACGCCGATTTTATTGACGACAGCCACGCCGATGTGACCTTGCTCAACCGCTACCTCAACCAGCAAGGGCGTGATGTGGTGAACAGCAACGCCAAGGCCCACAGCGTGCGTGATTGGGGCCAGGGTTTCGAGTTCAACTTCAAGTCCGGCTACACCGATGGGCCGGTCGGGTTTGGTCTGGACTTGCAGGCGTTCTACGGCTTGAAACTGGACTCCGGTGGTGACCTCAACGACAAGGATCACCAGGGCCGTTACCCCGGCAGCATGTTCCCGCTGGACGACGGCAAATCCGCCGACCAGTTTGGCGTGCTGAGCCCCACGTTCAAGATGCGCTTCGCCAAGGATGAGCTGCGCGTGGGCACGCTGTACGGCAACAACCCAGTGTTGGCCAACACTGACGGGCGCCTGTACCAGCAGACCAATACCGGTGTGCAACTGGTGTCCAAGGACCTCAGCGACTTCACCTTTACCGGTGGCGATATCTTCAAGACCAAGATTCGCAACGAAACCGGCGACCAGGGCATGATCACCGCCGGCGGTACCCAAGAAAGTGATCGCTTCCTGTTCGGCGGTGCGGACTACACCGGCATCCAGAACACCACCGTCAGCCTGTGGTATTCCAACCTTGAGGATTACTACCAGCAGTTCTTCCTCGGCGCCAAGCGTCATGACGCATTGTCTGTGGGCGCGATCGACACCGACGTGCGGGTGTTCCGCAGCCTCGGTGTGGGCGCCAACGCCGATGGCGACAAGGACTTTGCCGGGGCCGGCCTCTACGGTGACGGCACCAGCAAAGGCCGCATCAACCAGACCACCGCCAGCTTGCTTGAGAGCTACAGCCTGGACGGCCATACCGTGGGCCTTGGCATCCAGAAAAACAGCGGCGACAGTGACTTCCCGTACCTCGATTCCGGCCTGAACAGCGGTGACGCGCGCCAGGGTCCAGGCTCAGGCGCCGACACCCCGGCACTGACCAACATGCAGTTGAACAAATTCCAGCACGCGGGCGAACGCACCTGGCTTGCGCAGTACAAATATGACTTCGGCAAACTCGGCCTCGCTGGCCTGACGTTCTCCGCCGCCTATGCCCACGGCGATGACATCCGCACTGCACAAGGCACCACCAGCGAATGGGAACGCAACATTGCGGTGGCCTACCAAGTACCGACCGGCACCCTCAAAGGGCTTGGCGTGACCTGGAAAAACGCGCACGCCAGCCCGGACATTACCGGTGCCACCGTGCAAGATGAAAATCGCTTCTATGTCAGCTATGTCGTTCCACTCTGGTAGGTAATTGCTGTAAAACGGAAGGGCATAGTTAAGCGATTCAGCGGGTTAAAAGGCCTGGGAATATCGTTATTCCCAGGCCTTATTTGCCCTAAGCCCAGAGAGGATTCGATGACGTATATTGCTGCCGAAAACCGCTATGAATCTATTCCCTATCGCCGCGTAGGCCGCAGTGGATTGGTGCTACCTGCACTGTCCTTGGGGCTGTGGCACAACTTTGGCGACAGCACCCCAATCGACACCCAGCGCGCTTTGCTGCGCACCGCGTTCGACCTGGGGATCAACCACTTCGACCTGGCCAACAACTATGGCCCGCCCTACGGCAGTGCCGAGATCAACTTCGGCCGTTTGCTGCGCGAAGACTTCAAGCACTACCGCGATGAATTGATCATCTCCAGCAAAGCCGGTTGGGACATGTGGCCCGGCCCTTACGGCCAGGGCGGCGGTTCGCGCAAATACATACTGGCGAGCCTGGACCAGAGCCTGCAACGCCTGGGCGTCGACTACGTGGATATTTTCTACTCCCACCGTTTTGACCCCGACACCCCGCTGGAAGAAACCGCCAGCGCCCTCGCTACCGCCGTGCAACAAGGCAAGGCGTTGTACATCGGTATCTCGTCTTATTCAGGCGTGAAAACCCGTGAAATCGCAGCCTTGCTCAACGAGTGGAAAGTGCCGCTGCTGATCCACCAGCCGGCCTACAACCTGCTTAACCGCTGGGTGGAAAAAGACCTGCTGGAGACCACCGAAGAACTCGGTGCCGGGGTGATTGCGTTCACGCCGCTGGCCCAGGGTTTGCTCACTGACAAGTACCTCAATGGCGTGCCGGCGGATGCGCGGGTTAACCGCCCGGGTGGCGGCTCGTTACAGGCCAAGCACCTGTCCGAAGCCAACATCGCCCACGTGCGTGCGCTGAATGAAATCGCCAAGCGTCGCGGTCAGAGTTTGGCGCAACTGGCGCTGGCCTGGACCCTGCGTGACCCACGGGTGACCAGTGCGCTGATCGGCGCAAGCCGGCCGGAGCAGATCATCGAGAACGTCGGAGCGTTGAAGAACTTGAGCTTCAGCGTGGAAGAGCTGGCGGAGATTGATCGGTTTGCGCAGGAAGGTGGGATTAACCTTTGGGAGAAGCCATCCACCGCTGAATAACCCACCACATTGTTCCCACGCTCTGCGTGGGAATGCCCCCTGTGACGCTCCGCGTCACGGCTCTAGAAGCAGGCTGCGTTCCCACGCAGAGCGTGGGAACGATCTAGCAGGCATAACTCGGTCAATGTGGGAGCGGGCTTGCCCGCGATGACGGTGTTTCAGCCGATGAAGATATTGGCTGACCCACCGCTATCGCAGCGATGCGGCGACTCGACAAGCCAGCTCCCACAGTTGATTTGCGGTGTGGCTTAGAAGGGTACGTCGCCCAAAATCGTCGTCCGATGCATCACCCGCCGCTGCGGCCGGTAGTCATCCACCGCGTAATGCTGGGTCACGCGGTTATCCCAGAACGCGACGTCATTCTCCTGCCAGCGCCAGCGAATGGTGAATTCGGGGCGGGTCGCGTGGGCGAACAGCAGCTTCAAAATCGCTTCGCTTTCGGCCGGTTCCAGCTCGTTGATCTTGGTGGTAAACCCATCGCTGACAAACAGCGACTTGCGCCCACTCACCGGATGCGTGCGCACCACCGGGTGTGACAGCGGGGGGTTTTTCTTGCGGGTTTCTTCCCAGCGGGCCAAGTCCTTGGCGGTGTTGCCAAAGCGCTCCAGCGGGAAGGATTTGGTGAAGTCGTGGGTGGCAGTCAATCCGTCGAGCAGCCGCTTGAGCGGCGCCGACAGCGCCTCATACGCTGCAATCCCGCTGGCCCACAGCGTATCGCCGCCAAACGCCGGCAACAGCTTGGCACTCAGTACCGCGCCGAGGGCCGGAGTGGGCAGGAAGGTCACGTCGGTGTGCCACACCGCGTTGTCGCGCACGTCGGTGACGGCGGTGTCGAGGATCAGCACTTCGGGCTGTTCCGGCACGTTGGGGTAAATCGGATGAATATGCAGGTCGCCAAAATTCGCCGCGAACCGCGCCTGTTGCTGCGGGTTGATGGCTTGGTCTCTGAAGAACAGCACCGAGTGCTTGAGCAACGCCTGCTCGATGGCGTCGCGTTCTTCAAGGTTCAGCGGCTGGGTGATATCGACGCCACTGATCAGGGCGCCCAAGGCGGTGCTTATTGGCGTAACGGTCAGGCTGCTCATGCGGTTCTCACTCAGTGTGCCTGGCCATGCCAAGGCACTAATTTACGCTGCAGGGCACGCAGGCCCATTTCCATGGCGAAGGCGATCAGGGCGATCACCAGAATCCCCAGCACCACCACATCGGTGACCAGGAACTGCGCCGCCGACTGCACCATGAAGCCCAGGCCGCTGGTGGCTGCGATCAGCTCGGCGGCGACCAATGTCGACCAGCCCACACCCAGGCCGATGCGCACACCGGTGAGAATGTCGGGCAGGGCACTCGGCAGGATTACATGGCGAATCAGCTGGGCACGGGTGGCGCCCAACGACTGCGCGGCACGCAGCTTGGCGGGGTCGACGGTGCGCACGCCAGTCGCAGTGGCGATGGCGATGGGCGCAAAGATCGCCAGGTAAATCAGCAGCACCTTGGACAGCTCGCCGATGCCGCACCAGATCACGATCAGCGGCAAGTAGGCCAAGGGCGGAATCGGCCGGTAAAACTCGATCAGCGGGTCGAGAATGCCGCGCGCGATGCGGTTGGAACCGATGGCAATGCCCACCGGCACGGCGGTCAGCACCGCAAAACCGAGGCCCAGGCCGATACGCTGCAGGCTTGCGCCCAAGTGCTGCCACAAGGTGGAGTCCATGTAGCCGGAGGTCGCCAGCAGCCAGCCTTTTTGCAGCACAGCGGACGGCGGTGGCAGGAACAACGGTTCGATCAAGCCGGTGGCGGTCACCGCCCACCAGATCGCCAGCAAGACGACCAAGGTGAGTACGCTGACCCAACGTGTGCTCAGGCTGCGACGCACCGGAATAACCGCGTGCGCTGCCGGCTTGGCGGCGGTGGCGGGGAGTTCGTAGCTGCTCATGCGGACACCTGCCGTTGCGAGAACACTTTGCTCAGCACGTGTTCGCGGGTTTCGATAAAGCGCGGGTCGGACTTGATCGCCCGCGCCGATTCACCGGCGGCGTAGCGCTGGCCGAAGTCCAGGTGCAGTCGCTCGACGATCTGGCCGGGGTTGGGCGCCAGCAGGATCAAATCGGTGGCGAGGAACACCGCTTCTTCAATGTCGTGGGTAATCAGGAACACCGGCTTGGCCGTGCGCCGCCAGACTTGCAGGAGCAATTCCTGCATTTGTTCGCGGGTGAAAGCATCGAGGGCGCCGAAGGGTTCGTCCATCAGCAACACGCGCGGGTCGGCCGCCAGGGCGCGGGCCAGGCCCACACGTTGCTTTTGGCCGCCGGAAAGCTGCCAGATGCGCCGGCTGCCGAAACCCGCCAGGTCGACCAGCGCGAGCATTTCCCGGGCGCGCACTTCGCGTTGCGCCTTGGGCACGCCAGCCAGTTCGAGGCCGAAGCCGACGTTAGCCAGTACGTCCTGCCAGGGCAGCAGGGCGTCGTCCTGGAACACCACGCCGCGCTCGGCGCTTGGGCCTTTGACCGGCACGCCATCGAGGGTGATGCGCCCGGCAGAGGGTTCAACAAAGCCGGCAATCAGGTTCAACAGCGAAGTCTTGCCACTGCCGGACGGGCCCAGGGCCACCAGCAATTGCTGGGGCCCAAGGTCCAGTGAAATGTCAGACAGTACCGGTTCTGTGGCGCCTGGGTACTGTGCGCTGATGCGCTCCAGTTGTAGCAAGGCCATCGCAATGAACTCCTGAATCAGTTGGTGATGAACTTGGCGCTGACGTACGGGGCGTAGTCCGGCAGCACGGCGTCGACCTTGCCTTGTTCCTTGAGGAACACGGCGGTGTCGGTCACAGCCTTGGTGGTCGGTGCGCCCAGCAAGGTCACTTGGTCAGCAGCCAGCGGGTAGACGTTGCCTTGCAGCAGCAGTGGGATGTCACTGGCCTTGGCGCCGGAGAGCTTCACCAGCTTGTCGACGTTGCCTTTATCGGCGAGCCAGGCTTGTGGGTCTTTGCGGTACGCGGCGTAGGCATCTAGAGTGACTTTGGCGAAGGCCGTGACGATTTCCGGGTGCTTGTCGGCGAAATCCTTACGCACGATCCACGCATCGAAGGTCGGCGCGCCGAACTTGGCCAGTTCGCCGGAGGTGATCAGCACCTTGCCGTTTTCCTTGGCCACGCCTAAGGCTGGGTCCCACACGTAGGTGGCGTCGATGTCACCGCGTTTCCACGCGGCGATGATTGCCGGCGGCGCGAGGTTGAGGATGGTCACTTTCGCGGGGTCGATGTTCCAGTGCTTCAACGCGGCCAACAGGCTGTAGTGGCCGGTGGACACGAACGGCACGGCGATCTTTTTGCCGATCAGGTCCTGCGGGCTGTTGATCCCTGAACCGTTGCGCGCCACCAAAGCTTCGGCGCCGCCGATTTGGGTGGCCACGAGGAACGTTTCCACTGGAACTTTGCGGGTAACGGCAGCGGTCAGCGGGCTGGAACCGAGGTAGCCGATTTGCACGTCGCCGGAGGCGATGGCGGCGATGATGTCGGCGCCATTGTCGAATTTGCGCCAGTCGATCTTGGCGTTGGTGGCTTTTTCATACGCGCCGTCGGCCTGGGCGACTTTCGCCGGGTCCACGGTGGTCTGGTAAGCGATCGTCACATCCGCCGCCTGGGCAAACAGGCTGGCACCGGCCAGGGACAATGCGGCCAAGAGGCGCAGAGGGGTTAAACGTTTCAAGGGGAAGCTCCTCAATCAGGCGGCCGAGGGTCGGCGTGTGAGGAGACTAAATGATCTAAGAATCCGAAAATAAATAACCTTTTCGAATTAGCTTATTAGGATAAGAGTGAATGCTGATGTTGAGGGCGCATCGGCCAAATGTGCGAGCGGGCTTGCCTGCGATGCGCACGACTCGGTATTCCAGATGCACCGAGTTGATGCTATCGCAGGCAAGCCCGCTCCCACAGGGGCGGCGTGATGCTTTTAGTTGCTGATCGCCAAGATGCTCGCCTGGTACGACCCGACAAACACATCAAAGTCGCCCACTTCGTTCTGCTCCAGCTCCGCCTGCTGCGCCAGCGAATTGCGCGCCAGTTCTTCAAAGCGTGCCTGCTCTTGCGCCGGCAACGGCTCTTTACGGAAATATTCGGCGTGCACCTCGCTCTGGTGCAGGGAGAACTGCGCAAAACTCTCTTTACGTTCGGCCATCGCCGCCAACACCTGGGCAGATGGCGTCAGGGACGGATCCTTGACCTTCGCCAACTGAACATCCAACGCTTGGCTGTGCTCGGTGATGCCCTGGCTCTCATCGAGCAGGGCCGCCAACGGCGCGATCTGCTCCAGCAGCTCGGTGGCCCATTCCTTCATGTCCACAGGCTGGTCCTGACGCTGCAACTGCAGGCCCGGACGACGGCCTTCCTTGACCACGCTGAGGAAGTTGGAGGTGGCATTGCCGCATTCGTTATTGGCGAACAGCGGGCTGTCGTTCAATGCGCAATACAGCAGGAACGCGTCGAGGAAACGCGACTCCGGTAGGTCGATGCCCATCGGCAGGAACGGGTTGATGTCCAGGCAGCGCACTTCGATGTATTGGATGCCACGCGCCATCAGCGCCTGGATCGGCCGCTCGCCGGTGTAGGTCACGCGCTTGGGGCGGATATTGGAGTAGTACTCGTTTTCGATCTGCAGGATGTTGGTGTTGAGCTGAACCCACTCACCGTCCTTATGCGTGCCGACTTCGACGTAGGGCGCGTAGGGTGTTGCCACCGCCTCGCGCAGGCTGTCGGTGTAGCTGGCCAGATCGTTGTAGCACGGTGTGAGGCCGGCCTGGGCGTTGCTCTGGTAACCCAGGTCGCTCATGCGCAGGCTGGTGGCGTAGGGCAGGTAGAGCGTGTCGGCGTCCAGCACTTCCAACTGGTGCGAACGCCCGCGCAGGAAACCGGCGTCCAGGGCCGGCGAAGCACCAAACAGGTACATCAGCAGCCAGCTGTAACGACGGAAATTACGGATCAGTGCGATATAGGCCGTGGACTGGTAGTCGCGGTCGGTGCCCACGAAGCCTTCCGTCTCCTTGAGCAACGGCCACAGCGCTTCCGGCAGGGAAAAGTTGTAGTGGATGCCGGCGATGCACTGCATGGTCTTGCCGTAACGCAGGGCCAGGCCCTTGCGGTACACGTACTTGAGCTGTCCGATATTGGAGGTGCCGTAGTAGGCAATCGGAATATCTTCCTCGGCCGGCAACGGGCACGGCATCGAAGGGCTCCACAGGTACTCGTTGCCGAGCTTGCTGTAGGCAAAGCGATGGATTTTGTCCAGGCTGCTCAGGGTATCGGCCGGGTTGGGCAGGGCTGGGGTGATGAACTCCAGCAGCGATTCCGAGTAGTCAGTGGTGATCTGCTCGTGGGTCAACGCGGCGCCCAGGGCTTCGGGGTGCGGCGTTTGCGCCAGGCGACCTTCACCTGTGACGCGTAGGCATTCGCGCTCGATGCCGTGCAAGCACTGCTCTAGCAGGGAGAGGTGTTCGCGCTTGCCGAGCAAGGCCAGGCGGCGGTTGAGAAGTTCGCTCAAGTTGGATTCCTTCACGCGTCAGTCGCCCCAATATGGGGGTGGGCAGGACGGTCTACAAGGGTGAAGTTGAAACTGGCGTTATCGCCTGGTTTTGAGTCGATTTGACCCGCTTTGAAAAAAGCCTACTTCACTCCATGAATTGGGCTATAGCGCAGCAAGAAAATTCCGACGCTGTTGTTACAGCGCCGAAATTAACTCAAATCGAGGGCGGGGAGCTAGAGGACAGCGAAGGTACCTTGTGCTTTTGCGATAAGTCTTTCGCCTTGATGCACATCGGCTTCGACCACCAGCGTGCGTCGACCGGCGTGAATCACGCGGCTGGTGCACAGCACGTCACCGTCTTCTACGGCACGGATATAGTTGATTTTGCACTCGATGGTCGCGCTCTGCTGGTCGAAACCATGGGCGCTGGAACACGCCAGCCCCATGGTGATGTCCACCAGGCTGAAAATCGCCCCGCCATGGAGCTTGCCCGCGCGGTTGCGCAGCTGCGGCTCCAGGGTCAGGGCCACCTCGGCAACGCCTTCATCCAGGCGTTGCAGGCGGCAGCCGATCAGCTCGCTGAACGCGCTCTGGGTCAAGCCGGCTGGAATTTCCATCAGCGCTTCTTCAACTGCTTGGCATTGGCGAAAAGCGACGCCATGGCGTTGTTGCTCGGCGCGGCGGTGGCGGCTTCCTTGCGCGGTGCGTTGTTTTGCGACTGACGCGGCGCGGAACCTGGGCGTGCGCCACGGGCACCGTCGATTTTCTCACCGGGCGTGTCGCTCATGCGCATCGACAGGCCGACGCGTTTGCGTGGGATATCGACTTCCATGACCTTGACCTTGACCACATCACCGGCTTTCACCGCTTCGCGAGGGTCTTTGATGAACTTCTCCGAAAGCGCAGAGATATGCACCAAACCGTCCTGATGCACGCCGATATCCACAAAAGCACCGAAGTTGGTCACGTTGGTGACCACGCCTTCGAGGATCATGCCCAGTTGCAGGTCCTTGAGGTCTTCGACGCCGTCCTGGAACTCGGCGGTCTTGAACTCGGGACGCGGGTCACGGCCAGGTTTTTCCAGCTCTTGCAGAATGTCGGTGATGGTCGGCACACCGAAGGTTTCGTCGGTGTACTTCTTCGGGTCCAGGCGCTTGAGGAACGCGGCGTCGCCGATCAGCGAGCGGATGTCGCGGTCGGTCTCGGCGGCAATGCGTTGCACCAGCGGGTAGGCTTCCGGGTGAACTGCCGAGGCATCCAGCGGGTTATCGCCGTTCATCACGCGTAGGAAACCGGCAGCCTGTTCGAAGGTTTTTTCACCCAGGCGTGCGACTTTTTTCAGAGCCGCGCGGGTTTTGAACGCGCCGTTTTCGTCGCGATGAGTGACGATGTTCTGCGCCAGGGTGGTATTGAGGCCGGAGATACGGGCCAGTAGCGCAACCGAGGCCGTGTTCACATCCACGCCGACCTTGTTCACGCAGTCTTCCACCACCGCGTCCAGGCCGCGCGCCAGTTTCAGCTGCGACACGTCGTGCTGGTACTGGCCTACGCCGATGGATTTAGGGTCGATCTTCACCAGTTCGGCCAGCGGGTCCTGCAGGCGACGGGCGATGGAGACGGCACCACGGATCGACACGTCGAGGTCCGGAAATTCCTTGGAGGCCAGTTCCGACGCCGAGTACACCGAAGCGCCCGCCTCGGAGACCATGACTTTGGTCATCTTCATGGCTGGGTATTTTTTGATCAGCTCGGCGGCCAGCTTGTCGGTTTCACGGCTGGCGGTGCCGTTGCCGATGGCGATCAGGTCCACCGAGTGCTTGGCGCACAGGGCGGCGAGGATGGCCAGGGTCTGGTCCCACTTGTTGTGCGGCACATGCGGATACACAGTGGCGTGGTCCAGCAGCTTGCCGGTGGAGTCGACCACCGCCACCTTGCAGCCGGTACGCAGGCCTGGGTCGAGGCCCAGGGTTGCGCGTGGGCCGGCCGGTGCGGCCAGCAGCAGGTCGTGCAGGTTGTGGGCGAATACGTTGATCGCCTCGGTTTCGGCGCCGTCGCGCAGCTCGCCGAGCAGGTCGGTTTCCAGGTGGGTGTAGAGCTTGACCTTCCAGGTCCAGCGCACGACTTCACCGAGCCACTTGTCCGCAGGACGGTTCTGATTCTGGATGCCGAATTGTTGCCCGATCATGCCTTCGCAGGGGTGCATGGTGCCTGGCAGCTCGTCGCCGACTTTCAGCGCGGAGCTGAGAATACCTTCGTTGCGGCCGCGGAAAATCGCCAGCGCACGGTGGGACGGCATGCTTTTGAGCGGTTCGTCGTGTTCGAAATAGTCGCGGAACTTGGCGCCTTCTTCCTCTTTGCCGGCGATGACGCGGGCGCTGAGGGTGGCTTCCTGCTTCAAGTAAGTGCGCAGTTTTTCCAGCAGACCGGCGTTTTCGGCGAAGCGCTCCATCAGGATGTACTTGGCGCCTTCGAGGGCCGCCTTGACGTCGGCGACGCCTTTTTCGGCGTCGATGAAGCGTGCAGCTTCGGCTTCCGGGGTCAGCGACGGGTCGTTGAACAAGCCGTCAGCCAAGTCGCCGAGCCCGGCTTCCAGGGCGATCTGGCCCTTGGTGCGGCGCTTCTGTTTGTACGGCAGGTAGAGGTCTTCGAGGCGGGTCTTGGTGTCGGCGAGCTTGATGTCGCGTTCCAGTTGCGGAGTCAGCTTGCCCTGTTCCTCGATGCTGGCGAGGATGCTGATGCGCCGTTCGTCGAGTTCTCGCAGGTAGCGCAGGCGCTCTTCCAGATGCCGCAACTGGATATCATCGAGGCTGCCGGTGACTTCTTTACGGTAACGGGCGATGAAAGGCACCGTGGAGCCTTCATCCAGTAGAGCGACGGCCGCTTCGACCTGTTGTGGGCGTACACCGAGTTCCTCGGCGATGCGGCTGTTGATGCTGTCCATAAAACCACCTGAAATTCTGAAAGCAGCTCGCAGGCCCGGAAAACAAGGCGTTGCGAGGCTGGTTGAGCGGCCCGACTGGCGCCGCTGCCTGGGTCAAGAGGCGCGCTTATGACCCTCGAAATCGGAAAATTGCTGCCCGGCACTGAAAAAACTGGCGAGGCAGTAAGCAGTAAAGTCTGACATTAGCCCCTACAAAGGCGGCGCATTATAACCAGCGTTCTGCCCTTGAGGGGTACTGTGCCTGAGGTTACAGGGCACGGCTTCACTGGCAGTGAAGGAAAAATCTGCTAACAATGCACACGGTGCGTATAACGGCAGCTACGCCATAATGCGCGCCGAGATAAGAGGAGCATCTAATGAGCAGCACTGCACAAACTGCTGAAGGCGAAAAAATTCTCATCGTTGACGACGATCCGGGGCTGAGCAGCCTGCTGGAGCGTTTCTTCAACTCCAAGGGCTACCGTGCCCGCGCGGTGCCGAACACCGAGCAAATGGACCGCCTATTGGGGCGTGAAGTGTTCAATCTGGTCGTGCTCGACCTGATGCTGCCCGGCGAAGATGGCCTCACCGCCTGCAAACGTCTGCGCGGTGCGAACAACCAGATTCCAATCATCATGCTCACTGCCAAGGGTGATGAGCTGAGCCGCATCAAGGGTCTCGAGCTGGGCGCGGATGACTACCTGGCCAAGCCGTTCAACCCGGACGAACTGATGGCCCGGGTCAAAGCCGTATTGCGCCGCCAGGCAGCACCGGTTCCGGGCGCGCCAGGCAGCGAAGACGAAAGCGTCACCTTTGGCGACTACGAACTGTCGCTGGCGACCCGTGAGCTCAAGCGTGGCGAAGAAGTACACATGCTGACCACCGGCGAATTCGCCGTGCTCAAGGCCCTGGTGATGAACGCTCGTCAGCCGCTGACGCGCGACAAGCTGATGAACCTGGCCCGTGGTCGGGAATGGGACGCCCTGGAGCGCTCCATCGACGTGCAGATTTCCCGTCTGCGCCGGATGATCGAGCCGGACCCGTCCAAGCCGCGTTATATCCAGACGGTATGGGGCGTGGGTTATGTGTTTGTGCCGGATGGCACTGCAACCAAGTAATCGATGATTTGCAGGCGCGGGCAGCCCGGCGTTTGACTCCATGAGGGTCGACGGGCAGCCCGGCGTCTGCATTTCTGCGAGCGCCGCTCGTTTCTGCAAGCTGTCTGGCAGTCTCCTATGAAAACCCCGTTGTGGTTCCCGCAAAGTTTCTTCTCCCGCACCCTTTGGTTGGTGCTGATCGTCGTTCTGTTTTCCAAGGCACTGACGCTGGTTTATCTATTGATGAACGAAGATGTGCTGGTGGATCGGCAGTACAGCCACGGCGTTGCCCTGACGCTTCGTGCCTATTGGGCCGTCGACCCCGAAAACCGCGAAAAGGTAGCCAAGGCCTCGACGCTGATTCGGGTCGACGGCGCCGGTGTGCCTGAAGGCGAGCAGCATTGGCCTTACAGCGAGATTTATCAGCGCCAGATGCAGGCTGAGCTGGGGGACGATACCGAGGTGCGATTGCGCATGCATGTTTCGCCAGCGCTATGGGTGAGGGCGCCGAGCCTGGGGGACGCCTGGATCAAGGTGCCGCTTTACCCGCACCCGTTGCGGGGGCAGAAGATCTGGAACGTGCTGGGTTGGTTCCTGGCGATAGGCTTGCTTTCAACGGCGTCCGCGTGGATTTTCGTGCGCCAGCTCAACCAACCGCTCAAACGCCTGGTATTTGCCGCCCGCCAATTAGGGCAGGGGCGCAGCGTTCGCCTGCCGGTCAGCGACACGCCCAGTGAGATGACTGAGGTGTACGGCGCCTTCAATCAGATGGCGGAAGACGTCGAACAGGCCGGTCGCGAACGCGAGCTGATGCTGGCGGGCGTGTCCCATGACTTGCGCACGCCGTTGACGCGGTTGCGGTTATCCCTGGAGTTGATGGGCGAGCATACCGACCTCACGGATGACATGGTGCGTGACATCGAGGACATGGATGCGATTCTCGACCAGTTCCTGGCGTTTATCCGCGATGGTCGCGATGAAGTGGTTGAAGAAGTTGACCTGACGGACCTGGTGCGCGAAGTGGTAGCGCCCTATAACCAGAATGGCGAACAGGTGCGCATGCGCCTGGAGCCGATCCAGCCGTTTGCGTTGCGTCGTGTGTCGATGAAGCGCCTGCTGAACAACCTGATCGGCAATGCCTTGCACCATGCCGGTTCCGATGTGGAAGTGGCGGCGTATGTGTCCGGCGACAGTGCTGCGCCTTATGTGGTGTTGAGTGTGATGGACCGTGGCGCGGGTATCGACCCGGCGGAGCTGGAAGGTATTTTCAACCCGTTCACCCGTGGCGACCGTGCCCGTGGTGGCAAGGGCACGGGCCTGGGCCTGGCGATTGTGCGGCGGATTGCCTCGATGCATGGCGGCAATGTTGAGCTGCGCAACCGCGAGGAGGGCGGCCTGGAAGCGCGCGTGCGGTTGCCGCTTGGCCTGATGCTGCCGCGAGACGCGGTTTAACAAGCAACAGAAATCAAATGTGGGAGCTGGCTTGCCGGCGATAGCGGTGTATCAGTCAACGTATAGGTTGCTGACCCACCGCTATCGCAGGCAAGCCAGCTCCCACACTGTTTTGTGGTGTTTGATAAATGAGCTGATTCAGCCCTTACCCTTGGTCCGCGTCATATTCGGCCCACCATTCTTCTCCAGATGCTGAATGATGATCCCCGCCACATCCTTCCCGGTGGTGGTCTCAATCCCTTCCAGACCCGGCGATGAGTTCACTTCCATCACCAACGGCCCATGGTTTGATCGCAGGATATCCACGCCCGCTACCGCCAGCCCCATCACCTTGGCCGCCCGCAGCGCAGTCATGCGTTCCTCCGGGGTGATCTTGATCAGGCTGGCACTGCCGCCACGGTGCAGGTTGGAACGGAATTCCCCCGGCTTGGCCTGGCGCTTCATTGCCGCAATCACCTTGTCGCCCACCACAAAGCAGCGGATATCCGCACCGCCGGCTTCCTTGATGTATTCCTGCACCATGATGTTCTGTTTGAGGCCCATGAACGCCTCGATCACTGACTCTGCCGCGGTTGCGGTTTCGCACAGCACCACGCCAATGCCCTGGGTGCCTTCCAGCACCTTGATCACCAGCGGCGCGCCGTTGACCATGTCGATCAGGTCGGGGATGTCATCGGGGGAGTGCGCAAAGCCGGTCACCGGCAGGCCGATACCGCGCCGCGACAGCAGCTGCAGCGAACGTAGCTTGTCTCGCGAGCGCGCAATGGCTACCGATTCATTGAGGGGGAATACGCCCATCATTTCAAACTGGCGCAACACCGCGCAGCCATAAAACGTCACCGAGGCACCGATACGCGGGATCACCGCATCGAAGCCTTCCAGCGGCTTGCCCCGGTAGTGGATCTGCGGCTTGTGGCTGGCAATGTTCATGTAGGCACGCAACGTGTCGATCACCACCATTTCGTGGCCACGTTCGGTGCCGGCCTCGACCAGGCGGCGGGTGGAATACAGACGCGGGTTTCGCGACAGCACAGCAATCTTCATGCAGCACCTGGGGCAGAAATAGTAGAGACCGGGAACACCGGCTTGTCTTGAACGTACTTGACGCCGGGACTGACCACCAAATGGCCGTCAATCAGCGCCTTGGAGCCCAGCAACAGGCGATAACGCATGGCCTTGCGGCAGGCGAGGGTGAATTCCACCCGCCATACCCGATCACCCAGCGCCAGGGTGGTGCTGATCACGTAGCGCACCTGCGCATGGCCGTTGGAGCTCTTGATGGTCTTCATCGTCACCACCGGCGCCTCGCAGCGCCGGTGACGCAGTTGCACCACGCTGCCCAGGTGCGCGGTAAAGCGCACCCACTTCTCACCGTCGCGCTCAAATGGCTCGATATCGGTGGCGTGCAGGCTAGAGGTGCTGGCACCGGTGTCGATCTTTGCGCGCAGGCCCGCCACTCCCAAGTCGGGAAGTGCCACCCACTCACGCAGACCCACAACGGTCAAATGGTCAAATGTCTTCAATATGGGTAACCGATCAGTTCGCCCAGGCGTGAGGTGGAACCTCGGCCAAGGCTTTGAATGCAGGCTTGGCGAACCAGTAGCCTTGCATCAGAAATATTCCGCAGTCGGACAGGAAGTCACGCTCGCCGGCACTTTCGATGCCTTCGGCAATGACAGTAACGCCCAACTGCTCACAGATTGTGACAATCCCCTGGACGATTACCTGGCGGACACGATCCTGGTCGACATCGCGAATCAGCGCCATGTCGAGTTTGATCAGGTCAGGTTGGAAATCGGCCAGCAGATTCAGCCCCGAATAGCCCGCGCCGAAATCGTCGATGGCGGTCTTGAAGCCGAATTCGCGGTATTCACGCAGAATATTGGTCAAATGGCGATAGTTATCTACGTGCTCGCTTTCCAGCGTTTCAAAAATCAGCTGGTTCAGCGGAAAATTATGCGCACGGGCCGCCTCCAAGGTGCTGCGAATGCACAGCTCCGGCCGGTACACGGCATTGGGCATAAAGTTGATCGAAAGATGGGTTTGCATCCCCAAGGCAGCGGCGCCGGCAATCGCCTTGGTACGGCAACGCTGGTCAAAGCGGTAGCGGTTGCTTTCGTTGACCTGCTCCAGCACCGATAACGCCCCTTCGCCATTGATGCCTCGCACTAAGGCTTCGTGGGCGAAGATCGAATGATCCCTAAGGTCTACGATAGGCTGATAGGCGAACGCAAAATCGAAACCCAGGGGTTCGCTTTGCTGGCAACCCACGCAACGCTGGTCGGGCGAGGTGAGTGAGGCAGGGAAGTCGGTCACAGCGTATCCTCGCGAAAACAGGGTGGTGCCTGGCGTATCTTAGGTGAGCGTTGGGGTTTCTGCGTCGAAGGTCTTCAACGTTAAAGTTGCGACATTTTTCAGAGCGAGGAATTCAAGTGGCTCAAAAGCAGGAAGAGGAAGAAAAAGTCCGTTTGGACAAGTGGCTGTGGGCCGCGCGTTTCTTTAAAACCCGTGCCCTGGCCAAGGCCGCCATTGAGAGCGGTAAAGTGCACCATCGTGGGGAGCGCTGCAAGCCGGGCAAGGAACCGCGCGTCGGTGATGAGCTGCAGATTCGTGTGGGGTTTGATGAAAAGACCGTCGTGGTGCAGGCCCTGTCCGTTGTGCGTCGCGGTGCACCCCAAGCGCAGGCGCTGTACACCGAAACCGAAGCCAGCATCGCCAAGCGCGAAAACGCGGCGGCCATGCGTAAGGCGGGGGCTACCGGCATGACCACCGATGGCAAACCGAGCAAGAAGCAGCGTCGCGATTTGTTCAAATTTCGCGGCAGTGGCAATGATGATTGATCGTGCAAATCTCCAGCAAACAAGGAGATCAACTGTGGGGGCCGGCAACCCAGCTCCCACATGAATAGGCGGTGTTACGCGGCAGTGCGCATGACGCTCAATCGCCCGATTACCGGCAACTTGCCCAGCAACCCAAACAACGGCGCCGTCACCCGCAACAATGCGCCCGATACCTTCGCCGCAAACGGCGTGTAGTAACCCCACCCCAGCGCCAACAACGCCAGCAACACGCCGCCGATGTAATCGTCCTGCCCCCAATGCGCACCCGCCACCAGTCGCGGCATCATGAACAGCAGCGCCAGGCCCCAGATCACCAGCACTTGGCCGATGCGCTTGGCAAATACCGTCATGAACATGCCCCAGATCAACAGTACCGACGCATGATCGCCAGGGAAACTCTGACCCGAACGGTCCTTCAGCTCCCAGGTTTTCTCCAGCCCTGGGAAATAGTCGCTCATGTGAATCGCGCCACTGATCATCATCGACGGGCTGCTGTGTTGCCAGCCCATCTGCGCGGCAAGCTTGGAGAACAGCATGCGGATAAACAGCAACAGCAGCAGAATGCCAAGGAAACCAAAGAACGCCTGGCGTACCTGAACCGCCTTGAACACCCAATCACCGCGAATCAGCAGCGCCAGCAAAATCACTCCGACCACGGCATCAAACGGCCGCAAGCTGGCCACTGCCCACACATGCAGCCAGGTCGAATTGCTCGCCAGTGGGTCATTGAGCAGGTGAAACAGCCATTCGTCGAAAATCACACACAGCATCTGGCCAGTGGGCCACAGCCAAAAACACAGCAGCCCGATAGCGAGTAGATTGCATAGAGCCCATCGCCGGAGGTTCCACTTGGCTTGGAACAAACCCGGATTGTTCATAAACTGTCCCTCTTCGCTCTATTTAGCTCTCCGTTTCCAGGAGAAAGCCGCACCAATATGGTGCTAAAGCGTTTAATTTTATAAACCTTGTAATCATTTTGTCATCAATTCAGATACCCAGACCTATGACTGATCTACCGGATACCGACTTCACCCAACGCTTCATCTTCGACGAGAACGACGCCCGCGGCGAACTGGTCTCGCTGGAGCGCAGCTATGCCGAAGTCCTCGCCAAGCATCCCTATCCGGAGCCGGTCGCGCAGCTGCTCGGTGAACTGATGGCGGCGGCGTCGTTGCTGGTGGGCACCATGAAGTTCGACGGTTTGCTGATTTTGCAGGCGCGTTCCGAAGGCCCGGTGCCGATGCTGATGATCGAGTGCTCCAGCGAGCGCGAAATCCGTGGCCTGGCCCGTTACGACGCCGACTTGATCGCGCCGGACGCGACCCTTGGCGACCTGATGGCCAACGGCGTGCTGGCGATCACCGTCGACCCGACGGAAGGCCAGCGTTACCAGGGCATCGTCGACCTCGACGGCGAAACCCTGTCGGACTGCTTCACCAACTATTTCGTGATGTCCCAGCAAGTCGGCACCAAGTTCTGGCTCAATGCCGATGGCAAGCGCGCCCGTGGCCTGCTGCTGCAACAACTGCCGGCCGACCGCATCAAGGATGACGACGAGCGCACCGACAGCTGGCGCAAACTGACCGCCCTGGCCGGCACCCTGACCGCCGAAGAGCTGCTGGGCCTGGACAACGAAACCATCCTGCATCGCCTGTACCACGAGGAGGCCGTGCGCCTGTTCGACGCACAGGGCCTGCGCTTCCGTTGCAGCTGCTCGCGCGAGCGTTCGGCGAATGCCTTGGTCAGCCTGGGCCTGGAAGATGCACAAAATCTGGTGGTGGAGCACGGCGGCAATATCGAGATCGACTGCCAGTTCTGCAACCAGCGTTACCTGTTCGATGCCGCCGATGTCGCCCAATTATTCGCCGGTGCAGGCATTGACACCCCTTCCGATACCCGCCACTAAAACGTTTAAGCACAGGTAAATCACCTGACAAACGCCGGATTAGCGCAGTTCTGACGGGAGGGCCCTACTCTTTTTGGGCTTTTCTGGCATAATCCGGCCCACTTTTTTCGCGGTAGTAGTGCGCAACTTTCTACTACAAAACGTTTGGAGCACTCGGCCATAGGCCGACGGGGAACCTCATGACGCAAGCCAATAACGCCGTATACACCGATCTGAGTGTTGACGATCTGGTCAAAGAAGCCCTGCAGCGCGGTGAAGGCGTGCTTGCCGATACTGGCGCGCTGGTCGTAGAAACCGGTCACCGTACCGGCCGTTCTCCGGTCGATCGTTTCATCGTTGAAGAGCCTTCTACCCAGGACGCAATCGCCTGGGGCCCGATCAACCGCAAGTTCCCGGCCGACAAGTTCGATGCCCTGTGGAATCGCGTAGAAGCATTCAATAACGCGCAAGAGCATTTCGTTTCCCACGTTCACGTAGGGGCTGCGCAAGACCACTACCTGGCCGTGAAAATGACCACCCAGACTGCCTGGCAGAACCTGTTCGGTCGTTGCCTGTTCATCAACCCGGCCCAGTACAACCCAGCCGGCCGTGACGAGTGGCAAGTGCTTAACGTGGCCAACTTCGAGTGCGTGCCAGAGCGTGACGGCACTAACTCCGACGGTTGCGTGATCCTCAACTTCGCACAGAAAAAAGTCCTGATCGCCGGCATGCGTTACGCCGGTGAAATGAAAAAAGCCATGTTCTCGGTGCAGAACTTCCTGCTGCCGGCCGCTGACGTGCTGCCAATGCACTGCGCCGCCAACATCGGCGAAGCAGGCGACGTGACCCTGTTCTTCGGCCTGTCGGGCACCGGTAAAACTACCCTGTCCGCCGACGAAAGCCGTTACCTGATCGGTGACGACGAACACGGCTGGGGCGAAGGCGTGGTGTTCAACATCGAAGGCGGTTGCTATGCCAAGTGCATCGACCTCTCCGAGAAGAACGAGCCGGTTATCTGGAAAGCCATCAAGCACGGCACCGTGCTCGAAAACGTGGTAATCGACGATGCCAAGCACGCCGACTACACCAACGTCAGCCTGACCCAGAACAGCCGTGCCGCCTACCCGCTGGAGCACGTTGCCAAGCGCTCCGAGCAAAACCTCGGCGGCGAGCCAAACGCTGTGATCTTCCTGACCTGCGACCTGACCGGCGTACTGCCGCCCGTGTCGATCCTCAGCGAAGAACAAGCGGCCTACCACTTCCTGTCCGGCTACACCGCGCTGGTGGGCTCGACCGAAATGGGTTCGGGCAGCGGCATCAAGTCGACCTTCTCCACCTGCTTCGGCGCGCCATTCTTCCCACGCCCGGCCGGTGAATACGCAGAACTGCTGATCAAGCGCGTGCGCGGCTTCGGCTCCAAGGTCTACCTGGTCAACACCGGCTGGACCGGCGGCGGCTACGGCGTCGGCAAACGCTTCAACATCCCGACCACTCGCGGCGTCATCGCAGCGATCCAGAGCGGCGCGTTGATCGGTGCGCAAACCGAACACCTCGACACCATCAACCTCGACGTGCCATTGGCCGTACCGGGCGTTGAGACTGGCCTGTTGAACCCACGTAACACCTGGGCCGACAAGGCTGCTTACGACGAAGCGGCGAAAGCGCTGGCGGCTCTGTTCGTCGAGAACTTCAAGAAGTTTGAAGTGAGCGATGCGATCAAGGCGGCTGGGCCTAAGTTGTAAGGTTCGGTTGTTGTGAAAAAGCCGCCTCTTGTGGGCGGCTTTTTTGTGCGCGAAGGGTTAGTCGGCGATGTGCAAAACCACTGCACCGACCAGCACTAACACCACCCCCAGCACCTGAACCGCTGACAACCGCTCCTTGAAAAACACAAACCCCAGAATCGCCGCAATCCCACCCGACAACGTACTGATCACCGTCACCACCGAAACCGACCCCGCCATCACGCCCCACGAAAACGCCGAGAAACCACCGAGGTTCATCAGGCTTGCACCGGTCAACGTCGCGCAGTTTTTCAGCGGCGGAATCTTCAGGCCGTCCTTGATCTTCAGCACCATCACCACCAGTACGCACAGGCCCACCAGGTAACCCAGCCACAACATGGTGATCGGCCCCAGTGCGGGCAATGTGTAGCGGCCTTGCAGCCAGAAGCTGGTGCCGTACAGCAAGGCGGCGAGCAGGGCGTAGGCGATGGACAGGCGCGGGTTGTTGTGAGGGACGCCGTTGTCTTTGTGGATGCTGGAGAGGATTACGCCGACGACGCACAGGCCGATGCAGCCGAGTTGGATCAGGCTGATGTGTTCACCGCTGGCCCAGGACAGCAGTGTGGTGACAACGCCGTAGGACGTCACCAGCGGCGCGACGATGGCGGCTTTGCCCAGGGCGAAGGCCTTGGACAGCGCAAGGGCGCCGGAGACGGTGAGCAACGCAGCCGTGAGGCCCAGGAGCCAGACGCTCAACGGGGCATTCAGGGATTTGAACAGGTAGGCCGGGAAGATGACCAGCAGCAGGGTCATGATCAAAAAACCGAGGGCTTGGCCGAAGTACACGGCGCGTTTAACGCCGACGGCCCGGGCGTTGAGGCCCACGAGGAAATCCGTGCCGCCCCAGAGCAGGGCGGCCAGCAGGCCCATGATTACGTCCATGTACGGTCCTTGATAGGTAGGCAATTCGCCAGGTTAGCGCATATCCAATGTGGGAGCGGGCTTGGGGTCAGCTGAGGTTTTCCAGGGTCTGCGTGTCCCAGCTATGGGTCTTGATGGCCAGGTAGAGCATGCCGATGGTCAGCGGCACCTTGTCGCCACGGCCTTTGGCCCGACGCTTGAGGAACACATCGAACGCCGGTGGTTTGAAGTAACGATAAGCGTCGTAGTCGCCCAGGTCGAGGGCAAACGCTTGCTCCATCGCTTCCATCAATTGCTGAGCCTCGGCGCCGTCGCAGCCGAGGTCGAGGTTGATCGAGGTTTCGAGGCGAAGAGTCTTGTGTTTCGGCAGGCCGATTTCTTCGTGCAGCAATTGCAGGAGCTGCTGCATGACGGGGTCTTCGGGGAAGTTGGGGGCCAGGTTCATGGTGGTGGCACGCAGGAGTGGGTGGGTTGGGCCGGGCGACGTTACGCGTCGGTGTTTGTTTCGCTCCAGCATAAAGCCAATGCCAGTGAAGAGGATGATATAGGCGATGGTACTGTTTATAGGCTCGTGTGCAGAAAAAGTCGGCGTGGGCATCGGTGCGAATATCAGTACTAGCCCACTGACTAGCAAGGTGAGCCCAAGGCCTATCCGATACTTGTAGTTTTTTATCAGCCAAAAGGTCAGCAGTTGCAGAGTGACGATCAAGGCTAACTCTAAATAAAAGTTCACGCTGTTTCTGCCGGGACAGTTGAGAGGGCGCTAGTTTCAGTCATGCGCAGGTGAGTTATGTAGGGGGGGAGCAGGTGTTTTAAGTAGTTTGGGAAGGGGACTACGTGATGTGTGACGGTTTCTCACGGCCTTTTCCGGTATTTGCGATTTACCAGTGATTTTTTGGGCAGCAACCATCAAATGAGTGAGCAGGGCACGCCAGCGCCTACAGGTTTTAGCTCAGTGGCTGGCTTGGTTGTGGTTGCTTATCGACCGCCGGTTGCAGCTTTACGTGCTGCGCTGCTTCCAGCAGGTCACAGCGGCTCCTTGTCGTCGCCGAAACGCATAGGGATCAACTGAGCGTTGAAGGCGATCCCATGCATGCCTTGATCGTTCTTGTTGGCGGCAAGAATGCCGGCCATTTGCGTGCCGTGCCCCTTGATGTCAACGACGTCGGGCTGTTGGCGTACAAAGTCGTAACCCATGCTGGCCAGGCGCCCTTGGAACTGCGGCAACGTGCTGTTGAGGCCCGAGTCGATCAAGGCCACTTTCACGCCTTGGCCGTTACCACCGCGAGCGTAGAGGGTGGATGCCTTAACGGTGGGCAGGGCGTTTGAGGCAAAGTATTCGGGGGTTTCAAAGGCATGTGCGGCTAATTGTTCGGATGGTGGTTTGGGTGGTGTTGCACAGCCCATCAGCAACAAGGGCAATGCGGGCAAGGCGGCACGTTGCAGGGAAAACAGCAGTGTGTTGGGCATTCACGACTCCTTGTCGGGGCTTGCGATCAAGCGTGCTACTGTCTGCGTTTTTGCGCAGGCTTGCTGGTTTTCTCTGTATCAGTTTGTAGCGTTTATTCCCGACCTTTTCCTGATCGCTGGACTATGTTTTTGACTCCTTCAGCGGTCAATGGAGTGACAGCTTATGCACAACACCCTCCAACAGGTCTTTGGTTATCCACAGTTTCGTTTGGGCCAGGAAGCAGCGGTCAGCGCGGTGCTGGCCGGTCGCTCTGCGGCGGCGATTTTCCCCACCGGTTCGGGCAAGTCTCTTTGCTATCAACTGTCGGCGGTATTGCTGCCGCACCTGACGCTGGTGGTGTCGCCGCTGTTGGCGTTGATGCAGGACCAGTTGGGTTTCCTGCAGCGCCACGGCATTTGCGCGGGCAGTATCGACTCGGCGCAGAGCCGCGAAGACGCCAATGACGTAATGGCACGTGCGCGTTCCGGCGAGCTGAAAATCCTGATGATTTCCGTGGAGCGCTTGAAGAACGAGCGCTTCCGTAATTTTCTGCAAAGCGTGCAGATTTCGCTGCTGGTGGTGGACGAGGCGCACTGTATTTCGGAGTGGGGCCACAACTTCCGCCCGGACTATTTGAAGCTGCCGGACTACCAGCGCCAGTTCAATATCCCACAAGCTTTGCTGCTGACGGCTACGGCCACGCCCAAGGTGATTGCCGACATGCAGGCGAAGTTCGCCATTGCGCCGGACGATGTCATCACCACGGGCTTCTACCGGCCCAACCTCAACTTGCTGGTGGAGCCGGTGAGCGGTCACGACAAGCGTCGGCGCTTGGTCGAATGGATGAGCGAACGCGCCAATCAGCCGAGCATTGTTTACGTCACCTTGCAGAAAACCGCCGAGCAGATAGCCGATCACCTGAACCGCAACGGTATTCAGGCCGAGGCCTATCACGCGGGTTTGTCCCACGATAAACGCGAGGGCATCCAGCAGCGCTTTATGGGCGGGCGCTCCAATTGCATCGTTGCCACCATCGCGTTCGGCATGGGGATCGATAAAAGTGATATCCGCAATGTGGTGCACTTCGATTTGCCCAAATCCATCGAGAACTACAGCCAGGAAATCGGCCGTGCAGGGCGTGATGGGCAGCCGTCCGAGTGCCTGGTATTGGCCAACCGTGACAGCCTCAACGTGCTGGAAAACTTTGTGTACGGCGACACGCCGGAGCAGCAGGGCATTCGTCGTGTGCTGGAGGAGTTGCAGGCGGCGCGGGGCGAGGGGCAGTGGGAGTTCTTGCTGAGGTCGCTGTCGGACCACAGCAACATCCGCGAACTGCCGCTCAAGACCCTGTTGGTGCAGTTGGAGCTTAAGGGCGTGATCGCGCCGCGCTACGCGTTTTATGCCGAATACCGCTTCAAATACCTGATTGAGCCCGAGGCCTTGCTGGCGCGTTTTTCCGGTGAGCGGCAGCAGTTTGTCGCGGCGATTGTTCAGGTGTGCAGCCGCGCCAGGACCTGGGCGACCGTGGATTTCGACGCGCTTTATCAACAGCACAATGCTGAACGCAGCCGTGTGGTGAAGGCGCTGGATTACTTCCAGGAACAGGGCCTGATCGAGCTGGAAAGCAAGCAAATGACCGAGGTCTACAGCTTACTGAATACCGATTTCGATCCGCAGGTATTGAGCGAGGAGTTATACACAGGCTTCAAGCAACACGAGGTGACGGAAGTGGCGCGGATACACGCCATGCTTGACCTGTTCGCTACCCATCATTGCCTGGGGCAGCGTTTGGCTCAGTACTTTGGCGATGAAAACGCGCCGCTGCGGTGCGGGCATTGTTCGGTGTGCCACGGCCACGTTGCGCATTTGCCGGCGCCGCCAAGCCTGCCGCCGCTTGTGGATAAAAACTTCATGGGGCTGTGCGGTGATTTTATCCACAGGCATCATGAGCACACCGGGAGTTTGCCTGGCGCGGAGCGACTGGCGCGCTTCCTCGGTGGTATCAGCGTGCCGTTGTTTACCAAGCTCAAAGCGCGGGGAATTCCGGGTTTTGCGGCGCTGGAGGACTATCCCTACGCCGAAGTGCGCGAGTGGGCCGAAGCCCATTTGAATGATCTGTAAGCCCACTTTCACGAGACTTGTCCATGCCTGACTCAATGCCTTTGCGCGCCGACTACCGTCACTTCCAGCCGATCATTACGCGTTGGCACGACAACGATGTGTACGGCCATGTGAATAACGTTACTTACTACAGCTTTTTCGACACGGCGGTGAATACCTACCTGATTGAAGAGGGCGGGTTGGATATTCATGACGGTGAAGTGGTGGGATTTGTGGTGAGTTCGGCGTGTGATTATTTCGCCTCGATCGCGTTTCCCGACCGCCTGGAAATTGGCCTTCGGGTCGGCAAGTTGGGTAACAGCTCGGTGCAGTATGAGTTGGCGGTGTTCAAGTCAGGCGAAGAGGACGCCTGCGCGGCGGGGCGCTTTGTGCATGTGTTTGTGGATCGGGCGACGAACCAGCCGGTGACGATTCCGGGGACGTTGCGCGAGGCGTTGCAGCGGTTGGTGGTGTGACTCGCCATTTTGATCAGCGAAGATCAACTGTGGGAGCTGGCTTGCCAGCGATAGCAATGGGTCAGGTTCAAATGTGTTTCCTGACAGTACGCTATCGCGGGCAAGCCCGGCTCCCACTGGGATTTGCCTTGTGCTTTAGACCGTTGGCTTACCGATGATTACGGTAGTGATGCTTGTTCTTGCGATGCCCATAGGCATGACCACGGCCACGATGATCATCGCGGTCATAACGACGGTTATCCCGCCCACGATAACGGCGGTCGTCGTCATCGCTCTTGTTGCCCATGTAGTTGCCCAGTGCACCACCTGCACCACCGCCGGCGGCTGCGCCGATCAGGCTACCGGTGTTGCCGCCCATGCTGCGGCCTACCACGTTGCCGCCTGCCGCGCCCAGTGCGCCGCCGATAGCGGCTTCGCCACGGCTGCGCTTGTCGGCGCCGACCGCACTACCGCCCGCGCCGCCCAAGGCTGCGCCGATGGCCGAACCGGTGTTACCGCCTATCTGCTGGCCGACAACCGAACCTAGAACCCCGCCCAATGCGCCGCCCACACCGGCTTCGGTGGTGCCACCGGCCATGGCTGCGCCACTGACCAGGCCAAGGGACAACAAGAGAATCGAGGAGAACTTCATAGGGAGACCTCAAGAGGATGACGGCGCGATCCTGAGGTTGTATCGAGGCGCTGACAATCGAAAACCGACCGGTGGTATGGGTTGTATACAATTTGCTAAGTTACTGTTTTGTATGAGGAACTTAAGTCGTTTTTGCGAGTCTTTAGCTACTTGGGAAAGGCCGCTTTTATGCAAAAGCGGCCTTTTTTGTGCCTGCGGAATTAGTAGTCGTTAACGCTTTATTGTGGCGGCCGGGCTTGTCGAATCGTCGCACCGCCCGCGTTGGGCTGCGCAGCGGCCCCTGGTCCAGGCACTGCGTTCTGACTGAAAGAATGCGGTGACGTTATTGGGGCTGCTGCGCAGCCCAACGCGGGCGGTGCGACGATTCGACAAGCCGGCTCGCCGCAACAATCCCAGTCAGGCCGAATGCGCCATGATCAGGCCCGTCGCGCTCGCCGCTTCCAAACGAATCGCCACAAACTTAGACGTCGGCGTATGGCTGCCATCCCCAGTGCTTTCCAGCGGCACCAGTGGGTTCACTTCCGGGTAATAAGCCGCTGCCTGCCCCGCCGGAATATCAAACGCCAGCAAGGTGAAGCCTTTCACACGGCGTTCACGACCATCTTCCCACAGCGAAACGATGTCAGCCTTCTGCCCCGGTTTGAAGCCCAGGCGGATGATGTCGGCTTCGTTGACGAAGAGCACGTCACGCTGGCCTTTCACGCCACGGTAGCGGTCGTCCAGGCCATAAATGGTGGTGTTGTACTGATCGTGGGAGCGCATCGATTGCATGATCAGGTCCGGCACCCGGCCTGTGGCGTGGGTGCGTTCGTGGATCAGGTCTTTGGGCAGCACGTTCGGGCGGAAGTTGGCGCGGCCCGAAGGCGTGTTCCAACGGCGTGCACCGGCGGAGTTACCCAGGTAAAAACCGCCCGGGTGTTTGAGGCGTTCGTTGAAATCCTTGAAGCCTGGGATGGTGTCGGCGATCAGGTCGCGGATGCGCCCGTAGTCAGCCACCAGCCAGTTCCAGTCCACCGGTTTGCTGCCCAGGGTCGCGGCGGCAATACCGGCGAGGATGGCAGGCTCGGATTTCATCAGCTTCGACAGCGGCTGCAACTGGCCATTGGAATCGTGAACCATGCTGAACGAGTCTTCCACCGTCACCGCTTGCGGGCCTTCGGCCTGGATATCGATGTCGGTGCGGCCCAGGCACGGCAGGATCAGCGCGTCTTTACCGTGCATCAGGTGGCTGCGGTTGAGCTTGGTGCTGATCTGCACGGTCAGGTCGCAGCTGCGCAGGGCTTCGAAAGTGCGCGGGCTGTCTGGCGTAGCTTGGGCGAAGTTGCCGCCCAGGCCGATAAACACCTTGGAGCGGCCTTCGAGCATCGCGTGGATCGCTTCGACCACGTTATGGCCATTGTGGCGCGGCACCTGGAACTGGAAGCGACGTTCCAGTGAGTCGAGGAACGCCACTGGTGGACGTTCGTTGATGCCCATGGTGCGGTCGCCCTGCACGTTACTGTGGCCACGCACCGGGCACAGGCCTGCGCCTGGGCGGCCGATGTTGCCGCGCAGCAGCATCAGGTTGGCGATTTCCTGGATGGTCGGCACCGAATGGCGGTGCTGGGTGATGCCCATCGCCCAGCACATGATCACGTTTTTGCCTTTGGCATACATGCGCGCCGCTTGCTCGATCTCAACCAAGGTCAGGCCGGACTGCTCGACGATTTCATCCCACGAGGTGTCGTCGATCTGACCGAGGTACTCGAGCACGTTGGTGGTGTGCTCGTTGAGGAAGTCGTGGTCGAACACCGCTTCTTTGCCTTCGGCCTGGGCCTGGCGCTCCCACAGCAGCAGGAACTTAGCCATGCCACGCAAGATGGCCATGTCGCCACCCAGCGCCGGGCGGAAGTACGCGGTGTTGGTTGGTTTGTCGCCGTTGGTGAGCATTTCCAGCGGGTGTTGCGGGTGCTGGAAGCGTTCCAGCCCGCGCTCTTTCAGCGGGTTGACGCACACCACCTGGGCGCCGCGTTTAACCGCTTCACGCAGCGGTTCGAGCATGCGCGGGTGGTTGGTGCCGGGGTTCTGGCCCCACACGAAAATCGCATCGGCGTGTTCGAAGTCATCAAAGGTCACGGTGCCTTTGCCCACGCCCACGCTTTGCGCCAGGGCCACACCGCTGGCTTCGTGGCACATGTTCGAGCAGTCCGGGAAGTTGTTGGTGCCGTAGGCGCGCACAAACAGCTGATACAGGTACGCCGCTTCGTTGCTGGCCCGGCCCGAGGTGTAGAACTCGGCCATGTCCGGGCTTGGCAAGGCGTTGAGGTGCTTGCCGACCAGATCGAACGCCGCTTCCCAACTGATAGCCTTGTAGCGGTCAGTTTCGGCGTCATAGCGCATCGGTTCGGTCAGGCGGCCTTGGTATTCCAGCCAATAGTCGCTTTGCTCCAGCAGCGCGGTGACGCTGTGCTTGGCAAAAAATGCAGCATCCACACGGCGTTTGGTGGCTTCCCAGTTAACTGCCTTAGCGCCGTTTTCGCAGAACTTGACCATGCCGCTTTCCGGCGAATCGCCCCACGCGCAGCCCGGGCAGTCGAAGCCGCCGTTCTGGTTGGTCTTGAGCATCATGCGCAGGTTTTTCATCGCGTTGTCGCTGGTCAGCCAGGCCTGCGCCACACTGATCAGCGCGCCCCAGCCGCCGGCCGCGCCTTTGTAGGGCTTGTAGCGCGGGGTCGGGGTTTGGTCGGCTTGGTGATGCATGCTCATGGCTGGTTCTCCATCGCGGGGCTGTAGACCCGCGGCGCACTTTTCTGCGGCAGGTGGATGAGGTTGAGGTTGTGCCGGCGCGCCCATTGCAGGGCCAGGCCGGTGGGCGACGACAGGCTGACCAAGGTCTGGATGCCCGCGCGCAAGACTTTCTGGATCAATTCGAGGCTGCAGCGACTGGTAACAATCGCCAGGCCGCCGTCGGTCGGAATTTTTTGGCGGATCAGGGCGCCGATCAGTTTATCCAGGGCGTTATGCCGGCCGATGTCTTCGCGGCCCATGAGCAATTCGCCCTGGTTATTCATAAACACGGCCGCATGCACCGCGCCGCTGTACTGGCCTAAGGGCTGGAACGCGCTGATGCGTTGGCGCAGGCCGTCGAGCCATTCGGCGGGTGGCAAGGGCGCACCGGGCAGCACTTGAAGGTCGGGCAAGGCTTGCTCTACCGCCTCCACACCGCACAAACCGCAGCCGCTGGTGCCGGCCAATTGGCGGCGCTGCTGCTTGAGGTTCCAAAAGGCCCGGCTGGAAATCTGCACCTGGGCGTATTGGGCTGAGCCCGAACCGCTGAGTTTCAGATCATATATGTCGCTAACGTCGGCGATAATGCCGCTTCCGATGCTGAAGCCGACGATGAAGTCTTCCAGGTCCGTCGGCGTCACCAGCATGACGGCCTGGCTGATATCGTTATAAGCAATCGCCAACGCCACTTCTTCCGCCAACGCAGTGCTGGCGACTTCTGTGTGTTCGAGGTTGCAAAACTGGTAGCTCTGGCTGGCGGCGGGCGCGGGCGTTTCGAGGGCGGGCGCCGCGCAGACTGGGCGCTTGGCGTTCATGGGGCAGTACCACCGGCGGATTGATCAGTGTTCAGACTAGGCGCGACAAAGCGTCGCGTCTAATTGCCAGTACTGATCTACCGATAGATGACGTCGATCAAGGCTCTTGCTGCGATTTCTGAAACAGCGCAAAACAAGCTTCTGCCAATGCCGAACGCGGCGCGCTGCGACGCATGATCAGCCCAAGGCGGGCTAGGGTGTGAGCGTCCTCAATAGGTTGCAGACGCAGGTGCTCGGTCAGGGCATCAAGGCCGCCGTCCAGTGGCATCACGGCGCAACACAGGCCGCCGTGCACGGCTTGTAACAATTGGTGCACCGCGTCGGTTTGCAACAAAGGCTGCGGGTTGAGCCCACGGCTGTGGAAGTTGTGGTCGATGGATTGGCGAAAGTGCATGCCGCTGGTGAGCATGCCCAATGGCAATTCGATCAGCGCCTCCCAGCTCAACGGCTTGTCGCCGAAGCTAAAAAAACGCTGGTCGTAGAGCAGGCCCATGCGGGTTTCGCCCAAGGCCAGCGAGTCGAAGCGCTCATTGTCCAGGCGTTCCAGGTAGGACACGCCCAAGTCCAGGCGATTGCTCGCCAGTTGTTCGAGGATTTGCTCGGAGCTTAATGCCGACAGCTCAAAGCGCAGGCTCGGATGCTCTTTATGCAGTTGCTGCATCAGCGTCAAGGGGTCGAAGCTCGACAGTGGCACCACGCCCAGGCGCAACGTACCGACCAAATTGCCGCGACACGCCGCTGCTTCGGCCTGCAAGCCGTCATACGCCGCCAGCACGGTGCGGGCCCATGCCAATACGCGTTCGCCCGGCGCGGTAAAGCCTTCGAAGCGCTGGCCGCGATTGACCAGCGGCAAATCCAACTCTTCTTCGAGGTTGCGCAGGCGCATCGACAGGGTCGGCTGGGTGATGTGGCAGCGCGCTGCCGCCTGGCCGAAGTGCCGGGTCTCGTCGAGGGCGATGAGGAATTTCAGCTGTTTGATGTCCATCTTCGCTCCGGGCTTATTCCAATGGCGGGGGATTCTAGCGCGTTTGGGTCTTTGGTCGGCCTGGAACCCAAGCCTGTAGGACTGGTCTAGTCTTGGGCATCTGGAACTTAAACCCCAAGGAGAGCGCACCATGAGTATTTTTAGCTTTGTTAAGGAAGCTGGCGAGAAGCTTATTGACCTGTTGACGCCCGGTAATGCGAACGCAAGTGAGGAGTTGAAGAAGCACATCAGCGATGTTGGGCTTGGAAATCCGAATGTCACCGCAACCGTTGATGGCGACAAAATCACCGTCAAAGGCGAAGTTGCCACCCAGGAAGAGAAAGAAAAAATCATCCTGGCGGCAGGCAATATTGCCGGTGTTGGCAGTGTAGATGACCAGATCACCGTTTCTGGGCCTGTAGTCGCTGCAGCCACCTTTGTCGTGGTGAAAAAGGGCGACACCCTGAGCGCTATCTCCAAGACTGTTTACGGTGATGCGAATCTGTACAACAAGATCTTCGAAGCCAACAAGCCGCTGTTGTCGCATCCGGACAAAATCTACCCTGGGCAGACGCTGCGTATTCCAGCCAAGTAAGCACTCTCTGTAGAGCGCACTTGTGTGGGAGCTGGCTTGTCGAACCGCTGCGATAACATCACCTCGGTGCAATTGATAAACCGAGGTGCCTGCATCGCGGGCAAGCCAGCGCCCACATTTGATTAAAGTCCGGCAATGAGGTCCCGGTAGTCATCAACTGCCGCAAATTCCGCCGTGTCCTTTGGCCCCTTCTTACTGTCCGGCTCTTTCACCGCCAGCAAATGCCCCACGCCAAAATCCCGGGCACTGCGCAGGATCGGCAGGGTGTCATCAATAAACAGGCTGCGGGCCGGGTCGAAGTGGATGTCGGCTTGCAGGGCTGCCCAGAATTGCGGGTTTTCCTTGGGGAAACCGTAGTCATGGGAGCTGATCAGCCGCTCGAAATACGGCGCCAGTTCAATGCGTTCCAACTTCAATGACAGCGAATCACGATGAGCGTTGGTGATCAGAATCACGCGCTTGCCGGCCTGTTTGATCGCCGCCAGAAACGTGTCCGCGTCCGGGCGCAGGGCGATCAGGTGGGCAGTTTCCAACTTGAGCTCGCGCACCGGAATATTCAGCTCCGTGCTCCAGAAGTCCAGGCAATACCATTGCAACTGTCCGGCGTTACGCTCGAACAGCGGCTGCAATTCCATCTGCGCCATGGCGCGGCTCACCCCGTGAAGCTCGGCGTAGCGCTGGGGCAGGTGCTCCATCCAGAAGTGGTTGTCGAAATGCAGGTCGAGCAAGGTGCCGTCCATGTCCAGCAAGACGGTGTCGATGGCGTGCCAGTTCAAAGCGGGCATGGGGCGTTCTCATGTAAGTAAAGATATCCGACACAGACAATCGGAAAAGCCACGGTATAGTAACCCGATCACGCCAAGGAGCCGCTTATGCGCCAGAAACCCACCGTCCTCGCCCGCGAAATAGTCGCCAGTAGCCGTTTGTTCCGCGTGGAGGAAGTGCAATTGCGCTTTTCCAATGGCGTTGAACGGACCTACGAGCGCCTGGTAGGCCGCGGTGCCGGCTACGGCGCGGTGATGATCGTGGCGATGATTGATGAGGACCACGCGTTGCTGATCGAAGAATACTGCGGCGGCACCGACGAATATGAGTTGTCGTTGCCCAAGGGCCTGATTGAACCCGGCGAAGACGTGCTGGCGGCCGCCGACCGTGAACTCAAGGAAGAGGCCGGCTACGGTGCGCGGCAGTTGGAACACATTACCGAGCTGTCGCTGTCGCCTGGCTACATGAGCCAGAAAATCCAGGTGGTGCTGGCCACCGACCTGTACGAAGAACGCCTGGAAGGCGATGAGCCTGAGCCGATGCGCGTGGAGCGGGTCAACCTGCGCGAGTTGTCGCAACTGGCGCAAAACGAGCAATTCAGCGAAGGCCGCGCCCTGGCTGCGCTGTATCTGGTACGAGATTTGTTGACCCAGCGTGGAGCGTTTAGCGCATGAGCGAACTGTTTTTAGGCCACCCGTTAATCGCCCCTGTGATTGAACTGGCCCGCCAGGCCGGTGAAGTGATCCTGCCGTACTGGCGCGCCGATGTGGCGGTCACCTCCAAGGCTGATGATTCGCCCGTAACGGTAGCGGACCTGGCCGCTCACCACCTGATTCTCGCCGGCCTTACCACGCTCGACCCAAGCATTCCGGTGTTGTCCGAAGAAGACGCGGATATCGACCAAAGTGTACGCGCGGGCTGGCAGCGCTGGTGGCTGGTGGACCCGTTGGATGGCACCAAGGAATTTATCTCGGGCAGCGAAGAGTTCACCGTCAACATTGCCTTGATCGAACAAGGCCGCGTGGTGTTTGGCGTGGTGTCGATGCCTACCAGTGGCCGGTGCTACTTTGGTGGCGCGGGCCTGGGGGCGTGGCGCTCCGATGTGAATGAAGCGCCCAAGCACATTCAAGTTCGTCGGGCCCCTGCAGCGGGCGAGGCTTTTACCGTGGTGGCCAGCCGTCGCCATACCAGCCCGGAGCAGGAGCGCCTGCTCGACGGTTTGAGCGAAGGCTTGGGTGAGCTGAAACTGGCGAATATCGGCAGCTCGCTGAAATTCTGCCTGTTGGCCGAGGGCAGCGCCGATTGCTATCCGCGTTTGGCGCCGACTTCGCAGTGGGACACGGCTGCGGCCCAGGGTGTGTTGGAAGGGGCGGGCGGCGAAGTGTTGGAGTTGAGTGGTAAACCCTTCAGCTATCCGGCGCGGGAATCGTTGCTGAACCCGTTCTTTTTGGCGTTGCCGGCGAAGGCCGCCTGGCGCGAGCGCCTGCTGACCCTGGCCCGTTCTTAAGGCCTCAAAAAATCAAAATGTGGGAGCTGGTTTGCCTGCGATAGCGATCTGACAGTCACCGCTTAAGTGACTGATCTACCGCTATCGCAGGCAAGCCAGCTCCCACATTGGTTTTTGTGTTGTGGCGGTTAGCGGTGCAGGACGTACTGGCCGGTGAAGGTCACCGCCTGCTCCTCACTGCCCTCATTCACAACCCACGTTTCCAGCGTCAACCGCGCCCGGCCATAACGCCTGTACGTCGCCAAAAAGCGCTTCCACACCTTCTCCTCTGGCGCCTGGCACACCACCGTCGCATCCCGCGTGACCGGCAGCGGGTAACTGATCTGCCCTTCCTGAATCACGATATGCCCGTCTTCAATACCTTCTTCACGTAATTGCAGGTGCAGCCAACCCCAGCCCGCCAGCACCGTGCCGCAGTAGAGGCTGCCACCGAACATGGTGCTCTTGTGGTTGATGTTGGCTTGCAAGGGCAGGTGCAGTTGCAGTTGGCCGTGTTGCCAGTCGAGCACCTTGAGGCCCATTTCTCGGGTCAAGGGGATGTCGTGGTGGAGGATGGATTCCAGGTAACGGCTGTTGCGGCTCATGGCGGCCTCTTGGCGGGTGGGCGGGGTCATTCGTCGTCGGCGCTGTGGCTGGCGCTGTCGGCGAAGTTCAGGCCGTGCTTGCGCAGTTTGTCGTGCAGGGTTTTGCGCGGTATACCCAGGGCTTCGGCGAGGCTGCGCACCGAGCTGTGGGGGCGGGTCAGTTCGGCGGCGATCAGGCTTTTTTCGAACTGCTCGACCTGCTCACTCAAACCACCTGGGGTGGAAGTCAGCACGCCGGCGGCGGGGTTATCCGCTGTGGCGTCCAGTGCCAGCTCCAACCCAAGGGCAAAGCGTTCGGCTGCATTTTGCAGCTCGCGCACGTTGCCCGGCCAACTGTGGCGCAACAGCAGCGCCCGCTGGCCCGGTTGCAGCTCGTGCAAGGGTAGGCCGTGGCGGCTGCTGGCTTCGTCGGCAAAATGTTGGAACAGCATCAAGGCATCTTCACCGCGCTCGCGCAGCGGCGGAATGCGCAGCGGCGCGACGTTGAGGCGGTAATACAAGTCGGCACGGAAGCGGCCTTGATCGGCCGCCTGTCGCAGGTCTTCCTTGGTGGCGGCGATGATGCGGATATCCAGCGGGATCAGCTGATTGCCGCCCAGGCGTTCGACCACACGCTCCTGCAACAGGCGCAGCAGCTTGACCTGCACATCCAGGCTCATGCTTTCGATTTCATCGAGAAACAGCGTGCCGCCATTGGCGAATTCGAATTTGCCGATACGGCGTTTTTGCGCGCCGGTAAACGCGCCCGGCTCATGGCCGAACAGCTCGCTTTCGACCACCGATTCGGCCAGGGCACCAGCGTTGATCGCCACAAACGGCCCGCTGCGCCGGTTCGACAGGTCGTGCAGCGCACGCGCCACCACTTCCTTACCGGCACCGGTTTCGCCGAGGATCAGCACGTCGGCGCGGGTTGCGGCCAGGGCGCCGATCTGCTCGCGCAAGCGCAGCATCTGCGGCGAGTGCCCCACCAGCCGCGTGCTCAATTGCTGGCGGTCACTGAGGGCCAGGCGCAGGCTGCGGTTGTCCAGCACCAGCCGGCGCAGGGCCAGGGCGCGGCGCACGCTGTCGAGCAGCGCGTCGCTGGCGAAGGGTTTTTCCAGGAAGTCGTAAGCGCCGGCGCGCATCGCTTGCACCGCCAGCGGTACGTCGCCGTGGCCGGTGATCAACAGCACCGGCAGCTCCGGGTCCTGGCCGTGCAGTTCGGTGAGCAGCTCCAGGCCGTCCATGCCAGGCATGCGGATGTCACTGACCACCACGCCCGGCCAGTCCCGCGACAAGCGCGCGGTGAGGCCGGTGGCTTCGCCCAGAGTCAGGACGTTCAGCCCGGCCAGGTCCAGGGTCTGGCACAGGGCCTGACGCAGGTGTGGATCGTCGTCGATCAGCACCACCTGAATCTGGTTATCGATACTCATACACTGCGGTCCTCGGACGGTTGCAGACTGACGCCCGGCGAGCCGGCACGCAATTTCAAGGTTAACAGCGCGCCGCCTTCCTTGTGGTTGGCGAACGACAAATCGCCGCCAAAGGCACGCATCAGCGTGTCACAAATCGCCAGCCCCAACCCCAAGCCTTGGGTGCGGGTCTTGGTGGTGTAGAACGGCTCGCTGGCGCGGCCCAGGGCTTCCATGCAAAAGCCTGGGCCATTGTCGCGAATGTACAGGTTGACGCCCTGTTCGGTGGCTTCGGCACTCAGCCAGAGCTTGCGCGGCGGGCCTTTTTCGGTGAGGGCGTCGAGGGCGTTGGCCAGCAAGTTGCCCAGCACCTGGCGCAGACGTGTTTCCCCGGCTTGCACCCACAGGGTCGCCTCCGGCAAATCGCGGATCAGCTCGACTTCCATCGACCGCCGCCGCTTGGCCAGCAACGCCAGCGCATCGTCCAGCGCTGGCTGCAGGGCCACGCTTTCCGGGGCGTGACGGTCGCGCCGGGCGAACGCACGCAAATGCGCGATGATCGAGGCCATGCGCCCGGTCAGTTCGCTGATCAGTTTGAGGTTGCCGCGAGCGTCATTGGTGCGCTCGTGGTCGAGCAGGATCTCGGCGTTTTCCGCATAGCTGCGAATCGCCGCAAGCGGTTGATTGAGTTCGTGGCTGATGCTCGCCGACATGGTTCCCAGCGCCGACAGTTTGCCGGCTTGCACCAGGTCGTCCTGGGCGCGAACCAACTCCTGCTGGGCGTGTTCGCGCTCGAGCACTTCCTGTTTCAGGCGCCGGTTAAGGCCTTCCAGGTCGCTGGTGCGCTCGACCACACGGGCTTCCAGCTCACGGCGCGCCTTGGCTTCAAAGGCGATGCGCTCCAGGTAATGACGACGGCGCTGCATCATCAACCCCAGCAGCAACATCAACACCAGCAACGTCGCACCACCCACAGCGACCACCGTGCGCACCGGGCGGTTGATCAGCGAGCGTGGCGCGAGGATTTCCACATTCCAGCCGGTCTCGGCGATGGCGGTGGATTGGCGCAACCACGCCGTGGAACTGAGTGCCAGCGGCTGCGGGTCGCGGGTTGGGTAGGGCTGGATCGCGATGATTGCCTGGCGCTCTTCGGCGGTCAGTGGCCGCGTGGCGCGGAATCGCCATTGCGGGCGCGAGGTGAGGATCACCACGCCGTTATGGTCGGTGACCAGCAGTTGTTCCGGCGTGTTGCCCCACAGGCTTTCGGTGTGGTCCAGGTCGACCTTGACCACCAGCACGCCAATGATGGTGTCGCCATCGCGCACGGCGGCGGCGAAGAAGTAGCCGCGCTTGGCCGACGTGGTGCCCAGGCCGAAAAACCGCCCCAGGCGCCCGGCCATGGCTTCGCTGAAGTAGGGGCGAAATGAGAAATTGCGGCCGACAAAGCTGTCCTGTTTATCCCAGTTGGAGGCGGCGAGGGTCTTGCCGGTGGTGTCCATCAGGTACATCACTTCCACCCCGGCCTGGGCGGCGACGTCCTTGAGCAGCAGGTTGGCATTGGCTAGGTTGGTGCTGACGTGGGGCGCATCCAGCACGGTGCGCAGAGCCGGCAAGTCACCGAGGATCTGCGGCAGCACTTCATAGCGGTGCAACGTGCCGAGCAGGTTGGCGACGTACAGGTCGAGGGTCTGGCGGTTTTGCCCGGCGAGTTCGCTGCGGTAATAGCGCTCGGCCAAGTGCTCCAGCGGCCACAGCAGCGGTGCCAGGCACAACGCCAACAAGGCGAGGCTGCGCCAGCGGGGTCTTCGCGGGAGGGGAGGAGTCATGGGAGTCGTGCGCCTGTGGGTACAGGCGCATTATGCCTAGCTGTGGTGCGTGATGCTTTGTTATGCGATCAGGTCTTTTGGCTCGGTGTTGCCAAGCCGTTCGCCTTGATAGCTACCGTCCTGGACTCGGCCGCACCAGTCGAGGTTATTGAGGTACCACTGCACGGTTTTGCGCAGGCCGGTTTCGAAGGTTTCTTGCGGAACCCAACCCAATTCGCGCTCGATCTTGCTCGCATCGATTGCATAGCGTTGGTCATGGCCTGGGCGGTCTTTGACGAATGTGATCAGGTCGGTGAATTTATCCACACCGGCCGGGCGTTGTGGCGCTAGCTCTTCCAACAGGCCACAAATGCCGCGCACTACATCGATGTTCTTCTGCTCGTTGTGGCCACCGATGTTGTAGGTCTCGCCAACCACGCCTTCGGTCACGACTTTTAACAGCGCGCGGGCGTGATCTTCGACGAACAGCCAGTCGCGCACCTGCAAACCGTCACCGTAGACCGGCAGTGGCTTGCCTGCGAGGGCGTTGAGGATCACCAGCGGGATCAACTTCTCAGGGAAATGGAACGGCCCGTAGTTGTTCGAGCAGTTAGTCAGCAATACCGGCAGGCCATAAGTGCGCTGCCAGGCGCGAACCAGGTGGTCGGACGCCGCTTTGCTGGCGGAGTACGGCGAGCTGGGCGCGTAAGGCGTGGTTTCAGTGAACAGGTCGTCCACGCCATGCAGGTCGCCGTAGACCTCGTCGGTGGAGATGTGGTGGAAGCGGAACGCGCTCTTGGCTGGCTCTTGCAGCGTTTGCCAATAAGCACGAGTGGCTTCCAGCAGGCTGTAGGTGCCGACGATATTGGTCTGGATAAAATCCGACGGGCCGTCAATGGAACGGTCGACGTGCGACTCGGCGGCCAGGTGCATGATCGCCTGGGGCTCAAAGCGCGCCAGCACGGCGCTGACAGCGGCCTGGTCGATGATATCGGCCTGCACGAACTCATAGCGGCTGTTGGACGCGATGCTGGTCAGCGACTCCAGGTTGCCGGCGTAGGTGAGTTTGTCCAAGTTGAGCACTTCGTGCTCGGTGTTTTGAATCAGGTGGCGAACCAGGGCGGAGCCAATAAAGCCGGCACCGCCGGTGATGAGAATACGCATGTCGAGGGCCTTTTCCTTAGACGGACACTGGGCGAATGAGACATAGCTTGAGTTGTGAATCGGGCCCGTGCAAGCGCGGTATGCGTGAGGGGTTGATTAACGCCCCCGAACAATGGCGATATAGGCGCCTGAAAACGCAGAGGTCGCCACAATGTTACTCGCCACGTTGATCCACCGTGCCAGTTTGCCTTGCCCAGACGTGAGTGCTGATCAAGCTGCGCAGTTGCTCGAGCAACATTACGGCCTGACAGGCACATTGCAGTCGCTGGGCAGCCAACAAGACCTCAACTACCGAATCGACAGCGCCCGTGGCCGGTTTGTTCTGAAAATCTGCCGGGGTGACTACGCGGCGGTTGAGCTGCACGCCCAGCATGCCGCCCTCCATGACCTGCAAGCACACGTACGCGTACCCAAGGTGATCCGCGCACTGACCGGTGAGGAGTTGCTGAGCGTGGCCGTCGACGGGCAAACCGTGCACCTGAGGGTGCTGGACTACATCGACGGCCAGCCCCTGACCCATTTACCTCACCTGGGCCGCGACGTAATCGCAGGCTTCGGTGAACTGTGCGGCCAGGTCAGCCATGCCCTCGCGCGGTTCGAACACCCCGGCCTGGACCGCACGTTGCAATGGGACCCGCGCCATGCGCATGCAGTGATCAAACACCTGCTGGCCACTTTGGAAAGCCTGCCGCATCGTGACGCTATCGAGCGGGTGGGCGAGCACGTAGAGGCGCGCATTCGGCCGTTGGCCGAGCACCTGCCGTGGCAAGCCGTGCACATGGACATTACCGATGACAATGTGGTCTGGCAGCGCGACGCCCAGCGGCACTGGCAGGTTCAGGGCGTGATTGATTTCGGCGACTTGGTGCACACCTGGCGCATTGCCGACTTGTCGGTGACCTGCGCAGCCCTGTTGCACCACGCTGACGGTGACCCGTTTGCCATCCTGCCGGCGATCCAGGCGTGTCACGCGGTGACACCGTTGCGGCGCCAGGAGCTGCAAGCGCTGTGGCCGTTGATCGTGGCGCGCGCGGCGGTGCTGGTGCTCAGCAGCGAACAGCAGCAACGCCTGGACCCGGATAACACCTACTTACTGAAAAACGCCGAGCACGAGTGGGAAATCTTCCATGTGGCGACCTCGGTGCCGTTTGAGCTGATGGAAGCGGCGGTTCTGGGGTGTGTCGGTGAAGCATTGCCGCCGATGGCCGACCAAGACTTCGCACCTTTGCTGCCGGGCCTGGTGGGGCGTGAATTTGCGCTGATCGACTTGGGCGTACTCAGCCCGCATTTCGAGGCCGGCAATTGGGCGTTGCCCGGCATAGACCGGCGGTTGCTGGATGAAGCGGCGGCAGTGCATGGGTTGGCGGCCAGCCGCTATGGGCAATACCGGCTGTCGCGGACCTGTGCCGACAGTGCCATCGAGCCGCAAACGTTCCCGCTTCACGTGGAATTGCACCTGCCCCATGGCACAGTATTGGACGCGCCGTTTGGCGGGACGCTGCGCCAGGGCGCCGACGGTTTGCTGTGCGTGCATGACGCCCAGTTGAGCCTGCGTTTATGGGGTGTAACCACCGCGTTGAAACCGGGCGCGGTGCTGGTGAAAGGCCAACTCCTCGGTGAGGTCCACGCGCCGCTCACCGTGCAGTTATGCCGCGCCGACCTTGAGCCGCCGTTGTTCTGCACGCCGTCTCAGGCGCAGGCCTGGCAGGCCCTCTGCCCATCGCCCGCCACGCTGCTGGGGCTGGCCTGTGATGCGGAACCCGAGTTGGACGCCGAGGCCTTGCTGGCGCGCCGTGACGCCAGCTTCGCCCGTTCGCAAAAACACTATTACGTCGACCCGCCACGCATCGAGCGCGGCTGGCGCAACCACCTGATCGACATGCAGGGCCGTTCCTACCTGGACATGCTCAACAACGTGGCGGTGCTGGGCCATGGCCACCCACGCATGGCGGCGGTGGCGGCGCGGCAATGGTCGCTGCTCAACACCAACTCGCGCTTTCACTACGCAGCAATTGCAGAGTTCTCCGAGCGTTTGCTGGCGTTGGCGCCGGAAGGCATGGACCGGGTCTTCCTGGTCAACAGCGGCACCGAGGCCAATGACCTGGCGATTCGCCTGGCCTGGGCCTACAGCGGCGGGCGCGACATGCTCAGCGTGCTGGAGGCTTACCACGGCTGGTCGGTGGCGTCGGATGCGGTGTCCACCTCGATTGCCGACAACCCGCAGGCACTGAGCAGCCGCCCGGACTGGGTGCACCCGGTGACGGCACCGAATACCTATCGCGGCGAGTTCCGTGGGCAGGACAGTGCGCCTGACTACGTGCGAAGTGTGGAACACAACCTGGCGAAAATCGCCGAGAGCAAACGCCAGTTGGCGGGTTTCATTTGCGAGCCGGTGTACGGCAACGCCGGTGGCATCTCCCTGCCGCCGGGCTATTTGCAGCAGGTGTACGGGTTGGTGCGCGCCCAGGGCGGCGTGTGCATCGCCGATGAAGTGCAGGTGGGTTACGGCCGCATGGGCCATTTCTTCTGGGGCTTTGAGGAGCAGGGCGTGGTGCCGGACATCATCACCATGGCCAAGGGCATGGGCAACGGCCAGCCGCTGGGCGCGGTGATTACCCGGCGCGAAATCGCCGAAGCGCTGGAGGCCGAGGGGTATTTCTTCTCCTCGTCGGGCGGCAGCCCGGTCAGCTGTCGCATCGGCATGGCCGTGCTGGATGTGATGGAGGAAGAAAAGCTGTGGGAAAACGCCCAAGTAGTTGGTGGGCATTTCAAAGCTCGGCTGCAAGCACTGATTGATCGCCACCCGCTGGTGGGGGCGGTTCATGGTTCCGGCTTCTATTTGGGCCTGGAGTTGGTGCGCGACCGCGATACCCTGGAACCCGCCACAGAAGAAACCGCGCTGCTGTGTGATCGCTTGCGGGAACTGGGGATTTTCATGCAGCCGACCGGCGACTACCTCAACATCTTGAAGATCAAACCGCCAATGGTCACCTCTAAACGCAGTGTGGATTTCTTTGTCGACATGCTGTCGAAGGTGCTGGAGGAGCTACGCTAGATAGCCGATTGTTATCGGCTATTAACCGTCATGTTTGCCAGCTATTATATTCAATCGCTTTTAAGGCCGATTTTTATCCGTTATAAAATCGGCCTTCATCCCATTCGGAGTCCTGAACGCCATGACCACCCTGCACAGCACACCTCGCGCCGATGGCTTCTACATGCCCGCCGAATGGGCGCCACAGACCCAAACGTGGATGATCTGGCCTGAGCGCCCCGACAACTGGCGCCTGGGCGGCAAGCCGGCGCAGGCGGCCCACGCGGCCGTGGCCAAGGCCATTGCGCGGTTCGAGCCGGTGACGGTCGGTGTGTCCGCCGGGCAGTACGAAAACGCGCGTGCGCGTTTGGACGTGCCCAATATCCGTGTGGTGGAAATGTCCAACGACGACGCCTGGGTGCGCGACACCGGCCCAACCTTCGTGATCAACAACAGCGGCGAAGTGCGCGGTGTGAACTGGGATTTCAACGCCTGGGGCGGCTTTGACGGCGGCCTGTACTCGCCGTGGAACCGTGACTCGCAGGTGGGTGGCAAAATCCTCGAGATCGAGCGCGCGCCGCGTTACCGCACTGAGGGTTTTGTGCTGGAAGGCGGTTCGATCCACGTCGACGGCGAAGGCACGCTGATCACCACCGAAGAATGCCTGTTGAACCGCAATCGCAACCCGCACCTGGATCGCGCGGCCATCGAAGCGGTGCTCAGCGCCAACCTGGCTGTGGATAAGATCATCTGGCTGCCGGACGGCCTGTTCAACGACGAAACCGACGGCCATGTGGATAACTTCTGCTGCTACGTACGCCCGGGCGAAGTGCTGCTGGCCTGGACCGATGACCCGCAAGACCCGAACTACTCGCGCTGCCACGCGGCCATGAACGTGCTGCAAAGCAGCACCGACGCCCAGGGACGCGCGTTCACCGTGCATAAAATGCCGATCCCCGGCCCGTTGTACGCCACCGAAGAAGAGTGCGCCGGTGTGGACCCGGTGGATGGCAGCCAGGAACGTAACCCGAGCGTGCGCTTGGCCGGCTCCTACGTGAATTTCCTGATCGTCAACGGCGGCATCATCGCGCCGAGTTTCGACGACCCTATGGACAGCCAGGCCAAGGAAATCCTGCAGAACCTGTTCCCGCAGCACGAAGTAGTGATGGTGCCGGGCCGCGAACTGTTACTGGGCGGCGGCAATATCCACTGCCTGACCCAACAACAGCCGGCGCCGCACAAAAACTGAGTGCAGTTGTAACAGCGCTTGAGCGAAACCCCGGCGCTACCTGTTTATAGCGCTCACAGCAAGCCCGCGGCCCAGCAAGGCCGCGGGCTTTTTTGTGTTCGAATGTCTATAAATACAGGACATTGGCATAGCTCTTGTATCGGTGTTGGCACAGTAACCCAAGGTCGTGACTGCACAGTTCTGTCATAAACCTTGAGTAAGTTAGCCGCTCAAGCAGTAGGAGAGAGCGCTGAAATGAATGCCGATATCAACCTGATCCACACGCGCCCATTCCACCCCACGCGGGTCAACGGTGAGGCGATCCAGGCGCTGGCGCTTTGGTTGAAGGCAAACGGCTCGCGACAGGCAAGGCAACAGCCTGACTTGCGCAGCGTGATGAGTGAACGTTACCCGGTGGGGTTGTTCAGTGAGGATGAAGTGCATGCGTTGTGTGAGTTGATGCAAAACTGAAAAAGCACCACGATCAATTGTGGGAGCGGCGGTGCGACGATTCGACTTGCTCGCGAAGACGTCGGCCCAGCAAACATGGATGTTGACTGACCCACCGCTTTCGCGAGCAAGCCCGCTTTCAACAACAAGCCCGCTCTTCACCACAAGCTTGCTCCCACATTAGAGCGTGATCGGCGTTAGAAACTGTAGGTGCCTGTGACCACCAAGCTACGCGGCTCACCCGGCTGAATCTGCGCCGCACTCGTCGCCGAGGCGTAGTAGTTTTTGTCAGCGATATTGTTCAGCGCCGCGCGCACGTCCCATTCCTTCTGGCGGAACCCCGCCAACGCATCCCAGCGGCCATAACCCGGCAACACCACAGTGTTGAGGCTGTCGGCATAACGGTCGCCTACCAAGGTCAAACCAGTTTCTGCATACCAACCCATTTCTGGTTTCCAGGTGATAAACAGGCTGGCATTACGCTTGGCCACATCGCTGACACGCTTGCCTGCAAAGCCGTTGTTGTCTTTCTCGACCTTGGCGTCCTGCAGGCCGACGCCACCGCGCACATACCAGTTATCCACAATCTTGCCGGTGGCGGTCAGCTCCACGCCGCGTGAGCGTTGCAGGCCGCTGAGCAGGGTGATGGTGCGGTCCAGCGGGTCGCTGGTGCGGCGGTTGTAGAGTTCAAGCTCGTACACGGCGAGGGTGGTGCTCAGGCGGTCGTCGAGCCAGTCGCTTTTTACGCCGATTTCCTTTTGCTTGGTCAGCTCGGGGCTCAGGTCGTTGACGCTGCCGGCGGCATTCGGCGTGATGCCAATCAGGCCGCCGCCTGCCGGGGAGAAGGTCTTGCTCCACGAGGCATAAAACGAGTGCTGTTCCAGCGGCGTCCACACCAGGCCTACGCGCGGGCTGGTGCTGCGGCTGTCGACGTCCTGCTGGGTGTTGAGCACCTTGCTGGTGGTGTCCACTTCAAAGTGGTCGTAACGCAGGCCTGCCAGCAGTTGCCATTGATCGTTGAGGCGCAGTTGGTCCTGCACGTACACGGCACGGCTTTCGACTTCGGTGTGGTTGTTACTTGAAAGGCTCATCCGCCCAGTGTGGCTCAGGTGGCGGTTGGGCTGGTTGAGGTCCAGGCTCGGTACGGCCTGGCCGCCCCGGTTGACGGCGGTGGCGCTGTAGAGCTTCGGATCGCGACGCTGGCTGCCCAGCTCTATACCGGTGAGCAGGCGGTGCTCCAGGCCGAAGGTGTCAAACCCACCTTCCAGCTCAAGGTTGTTGAACACGTTGCGGGTGGTCAGGTCCTGCTGCCAACGCTGGCGCGTGACCTGGTTGGCTTTGGGGTCGTAGCCGGTCTGGTAGGTGTTGTCGAAATCGCTGTCGAGCTTGAACACGCCGAGGGTGTGGCGCAGTTGCCAGTTGGCGTTGAGTTCATAGGCAAGCTTGGAGCGCAGGGACTGGGATTTGTCGTCGATGTAGTCGCGGCTGTCAAAGTAAGTGCTGCTGCGGCTCACGTCCGCCGGGCGACCGTTGACCCCGGGGATGCCACGGTCTGGTGTGCGGTTGTAGCGGCTGTATTCGTATTGCACCAACCAATTCAGGTCGGGCGTCAGCTGCCAGCTCATCGACGGCGCGAACAGCTGGCGGTTGCCGCTGACGCCATCACGGAAGCTGTTGTTGTCCTGGTTGCCCATGTTCAGGCGCAGGCTGATAGTGTCGGTGGGGTCGGTGCTGAGGTCGGCATACAGGCTGCGCAGGTCGTTGCTGCCGCCTTGGGCTTCGATACTGGATTTTTGCCCCGCCGTGGGCAATTTGCTTACGCGGTTGACGATGCCGCCCTGGCCGCCTCGCCCGTACAGCACGGCTGCCGGGCCTTTGAGCACTTCGATGCGCTCGATGTTGTGCAGGTCGCGCACGTACTGGCTGTCGTCGCGAATGCCGTCCAGGTAGAAGTCATTGCTCGCGTCAAAACCACGGATGCGCAGGCTGTCGAAGCGCGTGTCGGCGCCGCTGCTGACGTTGGGAATCCCGCTGAGTGCCTGGCCCAGGTCGTTTGTGCCGTAAGAGCGCAGGCTTTCGGTTTTGACCGAGTCGATGGCCTGGGGCACATAACGCACCGACGTGGCCGTGCGGGTGGCGGTGTTGGTCTCTTTGACGCGTGGGTCGTCTTCGTCAGCTTCGGTGCTGATTGAAGTGGCGGGTAAGACCGTGGTCGCGCCGGCAAAACCGGCAGACAGCAGAACAGAAAGCCCAAGGGTGATGGGCGTCAGGCGAGAGGCAGGCATGGGGGCAGGCATCCAAAAAGTTCGGGAAGTAAAAAACGCGCGAATGTTAATGCTTTGCATTTGCGTGCGTTATCTATTCCCAAACATGTAGACGCTAAATATTGTTACTTGATGTGTTTCTGAGAGGTGTAAGAGGATTTTTCAGCGTTTTGTATCAGCAGTTTAGAGCCGTCTTTAGACTTTTTTTGAATAAATACAGACGATTCACGAAATTGACACATAGTTCAACGCGCGCATACGATTGCGCCCAACGCCTGTGGCTAACAGCCATAACTCATCCAATAAAAAAGGCCTGCGGCAGTTCAGTCGTCCGCGGGCCTTCTTTTTCCTGGAGAAAGTTGACACCAGAAAAGCAACACGGGGCCTGGTGTCACAGCGCGTACTCAACCAGTAATAAGGAATATAAGAAATGTTGAAGCAACGGATGGGTTTGATCGCTCTGGGGATTTTGAGCGCCACTCAGGCAATGGCTAACGACCAGGAGCAATCCAAGGGTTTTGTTGAAGACAGCCACCTGAATATCGCAGCACGTAATGCCTACATCAGCCGTGACTACAAAAACCCCAAGCAAGACAAAGCCGAATGGGGCCAAGGCTTCATCGGCAAGTTTGAATCCGGCTTCACCCAAGGCACCGTCGGTGTGGGTGTGGACGTGATCGGTCAATACGCTATTCGCCTGGACGGTGGCAGAGGCAGTGCCGGCGCTGGCGGTATCGACTTCTTCAAAGAAGGCGCAAGCACCAAGCGCGCGGATGGCACCACTCGCAACGGCGCACCTGCCGACGATTTGGCCAAGGGCGGCGCAGCCGTCAAATTCCGGGTTTCCAACACTGTACTGAAGTACGGTGATCAGTTCCCGGCTGTGCCTGTGCTGCAGTACGACAGCTCGCGTCTGTTGTCCGAAACCTACACCGGTACTTCGATCGTTTCCAAAGAGATCGCCGGTCTGCAACTGGACGCCGGTCACTTCACCAAAGAAGCGCGCAAGAGCGCCGAAGGCACCGACAGCGGTCGCCTGAAAAGCATCGACTACATCGGTGGTAGCTACAAATTCACCGAAAGCCTGTCGGCTGCTCTGTATGCCTCCGACATGCAAGACGTGCTGAAGAAGCAATACGTCAACGTCAACTACGTGCTGGCCCTGCCAGAGAAGCAATCGTTGACCTTTGACTTCAACGGCTACAAAACCAAGCTGGACCGCAGCTTCGCCCTGGAAAACCAAGGTGATGCAGACGCCCGCGACAACAAAATCTGGAGCCTGGGCGCTACCTGGGCTGTTGGCCCGCACAGCTTCACCGTCGCTCACCAGCGCAGCACCGGCGACACCGGCTACCTGTACGGCGGCTACCGCAACGCTGGCGGCATCGGCGACGGCGGCAACACCATCCTGCTGGCCAACTCCTACTGGTCCGACTTCAACGGTAAGGACGAGCGCTCCTGGCAAGCAGGTTACGGCCTGGACTTCAGCGCCTTCGGCGTGCCTGGCCTGACCTACAACATCGCCTACGTGCGCGGCACCAACATTGACGACGGTACCAACCGCGGCCGTGGCACCGAGCGTGAAATCTTCAACCAGTTCAAATACGTCGTTCAGAGCGGCCCAGCCAAAGACCTGAGCCTGCGCGCTCGTGCCTCCTGGTTGCGCGTCTCCAGCAACGCCAGCGAGTACAACGTAGGCGGTAACGAAATCCGTCTGTTCGCCGACTACCCAATCAACGTTTTCTAATTGATTCGGCGTCGCGCCTGATTCCAGGCGATAAAAAACCCCGACTGGTTCGGGGTTTTTTTATGCGCGCCAGCCGGCCTCTGACTTGTTACATCGCAGTACTAATGAAGTACTTCGCGCCACCTTTATCCCCTTCAGGCGCATGCCTAAATTAGCCCCACTTGCCCGCCCATCACCCCGATGGCCGGCCACTGGAGCCACTGCCATGCCCTTTGTCAGCCTGCGCATCACCCGTGACGGCGTTACCCCGGAGCAAAAAGCCCAGGTCATCGCCGAATTCACCGAAACCCTCGAACGCGTCCTCAACAAACGCCCCGACCTGACCCACATCGTGATCGAAGAAGTCGACACCGATAACTGGGGCTACGCCGGTCTCACCACCACCCAATACCGCAAATCCCAAGCCTGAACCGGAGCATTGTCATGAGCAAAGTCGTCATTATCACCGGCGCCTCCCAAGGCATCGGCGCCGCCGTGGTCCACGCCTACCGCGCCCTCGATTACCGCGTGGTCGCCACCTCGCGCTCGATCCAGCCTTACACCGACCCGAACATCCACACCGTGGCCGGCGACATCGCCGACCCAGCCACCGCCGAGCGCGTGATCCGTGAAGGCGTGGCGCGCTTTGGCCGCATCGACAGCCTGATCAACAACGCCGGCATCTTTGTTGCCAAACCCTTCACCAACTACACCCACGAAGACTACGCAAACGTGCTGGCCGTGAACCTCAACGGCTTCTTCTACATCACCCAACTGGCGATCACCGAAATGCTCAAACAAGGCGCCGGGCACATCGTCAACATCACCACCAGCCTGGTCGACCACGCGATTGACGGCGTGCCGTCAGTGCTGGCCTCGTTGACCAAAGGCGGCCTGAACGCCGCGACCAAATCCCTGGCAATTGAATACGCCAAACGCGGCATTCGCGTGAACGCAGTGAGCCCCGGGATTATCAAAACGCCCATGCACGACGAAGAAACCCACGCGGCGTTGGGCAGCCTGCATCCGGTCGGGCACATGGGCGAAGCGAGTGACATTGCCCAGGCGATCATCTACCTGGAAAACGCCGGGTTCGTCACCGGCGAGATCCTGCACGTGGACGGCGGCCAAAGCGCCGGGCACTGACAAAAAAACACCCCGGCCTGCTCACGCCGGGGCGCTCTATCAACTACCCGTGTAAATCACCTGTGGGAGCCGGGCTTGCCCGCGATAGCGCCCGCCCGGCCACCCCATTCACATCTTATTGCTCAGCATTGCAGGGCGACTCCAACACCTTCACCACATCATCAATCACCGCCTTTACCATCTCCTGCAAATAATGCGATGCCCAAGCATAACGGTCCGTCTCCTTCGTCATCGCCGCATCTTCTGCTAGCAGTTTGGCGACGTGGAGCAAATCGGAAACGTGGTGCAAGGCTTCATGCAGAGGGACGCCGCTGTTAACTCGGAATAGAGGTTGATCGCAGTGGAAGGAGAAAGGGGTGACGCCGAGGGTGGTTAACGCGGAGGGATTTGTAACGGTCATTGGTGAGACTCCCATATCGAGTGAGAGCTACCACGTTTGTTGTTTCAACGAATACGTGGCGCTTTGGGCGCCTGCATCAAAATCGGGTTCTCAGGCCCGGTCGCTGCATTGGCAGTGACGGAGCGGAGGTTAGCGTGGTGGGGAGAGGGGAGCAATCGGGAAAATGGATTGGTTGTTTTTTAGCCTATCCGAGCGGGATGGATAGGCTGCTGAGGAAATTATTTGTTTTATGGATACGCCATAATTATTGGCCAGCCATAATTTTGCATAAAGATAGAAGTGCCAGCGGAGGAGGTGGCTTCCGGGGCTATAACCCGTCTATTTCAACGCATGACGTACACCCAAACCCCAGAAACAACAAAGCCCTCACATTGCTGTGAGGGCTTTGTCTTATATGGTGCGCACCAAGAGTCGAATAATAAATTAACTATTTGATTTATATTGTTTTTATTATTGACTATAGAACTTTATATCCCTAAAGCTATCCTAATCGTCACCCGCATTTTATTAGGCTTTCCAGATCTTCAGCGGAGCGTATTGTTCAGTGGGAGTGTGGGGTGTAATGGTTGCAGATATCTGATTTATATAATATTTTTTTGATGGGTTAAACTTAGTTGTGGTGCATTAAAAGTGTGGAAGTTATTTGTAGATATTGATGGCGTTATAGAGTAAAAAGGTAAATATTAAAAGCTAAGCCGGACCGGAAATAATGCCCTTTTGCCTGCTTGAGCTATGTGTGTTTGTTAGTTGATCTGTGTGCTCGGCAGGCGTTCGCGGTCGGTACCATATATAAGGTTGTCGCTTAGTCTTGAGTTCTTTTGCGTGAATAATAAGTTTCTTAGTTTTATCCCAGCCCCGGCAATCACATTAAAATATTTAAAGGCGATAATGTCATTTGGGAAAGTGCTTGTTGGTTTCGTATTTATCGAATAAATATGGTAGTTATAATGTCAGTCCTATTTTACAAGATAGAAAGTATAAGGTTAGTGTGTGTTTGAGATGGGCTCTTGAGATTATCAGACTGTGTCGTTGGAACAATATTTACAAACGGTATTTCTACTCACAGCAAATGCACCAAAATCGAAGTTGCTCAAGTTGAACTCAACACGTTTATTGACTACCGCCAAAAATTGTAATGGTGCACCAAAAATAACTTTAATTGCCTCAGTTGCGGTAATCGATGCCGAAACACCACATACGGGACCTATACTTCCAATTTTACGAGTTTTTCTATTTAGTTTTTTTACGCCGAATAGATCCGCAGCGTTTGTTGGAGTCAGCACTTGATCGAAACAGTGGAAGCAAGCGGTTAATCCTGGAATAACTACCTGTCCAATCAACGTTAAATGTAAATTATAACCGCCACCAATGATGTGTGGAGTTTTATTTTTTAAACAGAAGTCGGAAACTATCCTGGATGTTTTGTCAACGCTCGGAAAGTCTGCGCAATTTATAATTAAATTTTGGGTGTCAGGTAATGATCCTAAATCTTCGACAGATTCCATTTTTTTACAGATGGCCTTTATTCCAATACCATATGAATGCCTGATGTTGTCGCGAGCTGTGGTAGCTTTAGGCTTTCCGATGTCAGCCTCAAAGAACAAATCTTGTCTATGGAGGTTAGATACCTCGACGACGTCATCATCCATTACAGTAATATTCTGGACTCCAGCTTTTATCAAGCAATGCAAAACCCAGGATCCTACAGCACCAAGTCCGATGATAAGTACACTTGTCTTTGATCCTTGCGAGATGGCCTTTTTAACTTCCGATGTGGAATGAAAATAACTTTCTAAAGTATTGATCAGTCGAGGGCGTGAGTCTACGTCAGACTGAGAATACGGATCATTCACTTCAATTAGAGCGTATTTCTCTTGAAGAAATAGGGCTAGTGCACATAACTCGTGAATAAAAATTTCTGGATACAAAGCACTGATTGAACTAACTGTCAGCGAGCCATCAAATCGGTGTAGTAATCCAATAATTTCAGGGTAACTCTGCTCGATTGAAAATCCGACCCTTAGATTACTATCAAAAAATTCAACAATCTGCCCACGGTGTACAATTGCAATGCAACTTCTTAACCTAAATACTTTATTTTCTACAGACATCGCAACCTTCCTTAGCTGAAATTTCCACCCACTCCACTTCACTTTTTCCGATCATGAACTCTCCACGCTGAGATAGCCTAGATTTATATGCCTCACCGCCTGCAATATAGTTCAGCAGCTGTACACAAGCGTATGATGCAGAAAACAGAGACATACTGTAAGTTCCGCCGCTACCACCGATAACATGTGTTTTTGTGGGGTTGGTTTTATGTACTTTGTAAGATGGTTTCCAGTCAGCTAAGGCAACGCTGAAAAAATTGCTACAGCAATCAACGCAGATAGACTCTCCAGGAATAAAAAAATCTCCTGTACTCATGAGGTGAGCATCAAACCCACCGGCAACATAAAGAGGGATATTCTTAGCCCACAAATAGCGACCGAGTTTGACCGAAGTATGACCTATATATGGTTCGTCGGCTGTGTTAATTACGACAGTGGCACTATCCACCAAACTGGATAGGTCTGTTAAAGGTAGGAGTTTTTCCTGGATGCACTTGACGCTTACATCGGAGTTTATTTTTTCGATGTAACGCCTAAGTGCATGAACCTTCGGTTCTCCGATCTCATTAATTGAAAAATATGGATGCCGTTCGGAAGACTGTTGAGTGAGGGTTTTGTTATCTACAAGCGTAAAATTTGAAACTCCAGCTCTTGCGAGATTAATTACAATAGAAGCCCCAACTGCCCCCACACCAAAAACAACACAGTGGCTGTCAACGATTCGTTGATGAGCCTTATCTGCGGGCAACCCAAATATCCAATCAGACAAAAAATTTATCTGTCGTGAGTGTCGAGAGTCAGGGGCTGTACTCAAAGGATGTTCTAATACACCGTTAACGATTAAATAGTCAAATATCGACTTTAGTTCGTCGAGATCTAGTTCGAATCCAAAGTCGGCTAAATGCTTCGAGAGGGGTTTTACTCCATCTAGGGCCGATAGTACTTCACTAAATGTAGGGTCAATCCGAATGGAAAGTTTTTGCCTAGTATTGATATGGTAAAACTGAATCGTGCAGACGTGAGGCTCACCTGTGGACATATATACATCCACACTGTCTTTTATTTTTAAGACAGGATCATATGTGAAAGCTTCCATTCTTCATCCTACCGAGAGGAATAGGTGCCAAATTCTTGGCACCGCTCCAAAATCAATATTGCAAAACACCGGCATTGGCTTCGAGATACTCATCCCAAGAATCTAAACTGCCGTCATCAGATCCAATATCTTGACGGGTGCAAACTCGAGTGCAGCAATCGCTTCTACTTCCTGAACAAGTCGTAGTGTACTTGGTACCGGCTTCAGGATGTTCGCCTACTTCGGAAAACTTTAAACTAACCTTCATTTTGACCATTGCTAACTCCGTTTACGTTATGGACACAGAGCGAAAACGATACCATAATGGCATTCTCATGTCACTCACGACTTTCACGAACGGAGTTACTGATGCAGGGAAGATCAGAAGGAAGTTTCTTCACAGTTGTTGGTGCCAAAACAAACAACCTAAAATGTCTAAATATTAGAATTAAGTTAAATTCATTGACCGCCATAACGGGGATAAGTGGTGGTGGGAAGTCTTCTCTGGCATACGGCACACTGTTTTCAATCTGCAAACAGCAATTTAATCAGCTGGAGTTTGGGGCATATGATTATGCTACTTATAGCGTGGATTCATTTCATGGCTCATTGCCAGCGATAGCGCTAACGCAAAACAATTTTAACTCAAACCCAAAATCGACTATTTATTCCTACCTAGATATTCCTAGTTATCTCTACTCCATCCTTCCGAACGACGACACACTAATCGACCATTCATCTCTTCGTTTAAATAAGCCAGGAAATGAATGTCCGCATTGCGAAGGAAGTAGAGAGTCACTATCGTTGTCCGAAAGTCTCATTGTTGATGAATTTAAACCTTTGGAAAAAAACCCTTTCAAATGTTGGTCTGGGGCAAATCTATCTAAGCATACAGCTCTGCTTCAAGCTTTTTGTGAGGATGAAGGAATTGATCTGAAAAAATCGATCTCTGAGCTTTCAGTGCAGCAAAAAAATAAGGTCCTAAATGGCGAGTCAGCTAAGAAATTTAAAATAAGCTTTGCCTTTAGTGGGAAGAGGAGATCTAGAGAAGAACGTTATATAGGTCCAATAAAGAGCTTGGTGGAGTTCTCGCAGAGCGAAAAAGCATCACTATATGATGCTTTTAGGAAGTTTTCAAAACCATCTCCGTGCTCCCATTGTGACGCAACTGGTTTGAACTTGAGTTTCTATAAGAAAAGCAAAGTATCTGGAATTTCCCTTTTTGAATTTTTAAAGTCTCCAGTTTCTGAGGTGGTTACGCGGCTGAAAAACTCAGGCAAAAGCCAACCCTCGGCATTAAAGGCATTAGTTACCCAGTTGGAAACACTCGTTGAACTTGGTTTGGGGTATCTTTCTTTGGTAAGACAGGTCCCCACCCTGTCTGGTGGAGAGTTACAAAAACTTAGGTTTGGTCAAATATGTAATACTTCAATTTCGGGGGTTATGTTTGTTTTGGACGAAATTTCGTCGCAAATATCTACAAATGCTCATGATCTTTTGATTGAGAAGATGAAAAAAATATGCGCTAACGGGAATACAATTGTAATGATTGAGCATAATCATTACTTTATCCAATCGGCAGACCAAGTAATTTGCATAGGTCCAGCGCCGGGAAATGAGGGTGGCTATATTGTACCTTATGTGGTTTCTGAGCATTCTGTACTTGAAAGAGATAAAGAGTATAAACCCGCGGACTTTTTTCCTCTCCCCAAAGTCAGCAAGAACAATGTTTCAAATGTCCTGGCGTCTATTCCAAGAAATGCTATTACCGGAATATGCGGTGTTTCTGGTTCGGGTAAGTCCTCTTATGCCGCCGCTATTAGTGAAGTATTTCCCGAAGCTCACTACGTTTCGCAAAAGCAAATGCGTGGAAACGTTAGGTCTACTATATCTACAGCTCTAGATTTGAGCGCAAGTATCGCGACTATTTACTCAAAAAACACTGATATGGCTAAGGAACTATTCCTGCCTCAACCAGGTAAGCTAGGTTGCTGTAATGTCTGTGGTGGAACAGGGGTCGTAGACTTTGCTAGGACTTTTGAGAGAACGATTAAGATAACCTGTTCTCTCTGTGAGGGTTCATTATTTTCAGAAGTTGTTGACCTTATTAAGGTGTTTAACATGAACGTGAAGGAGTTTTATGGTTCACCCCTTCACTCTCTACCTAATGATCTGGTTGTGCAAAGCAAAAAGCTCAGCTCTGTAGTAAAAATCGCTGAGGCTCTTGGGGTGTCCCACTTGAGTCTAAACCGGAAAATCGGAAGTTTGTCAGGGGGCGAATCTCGCCGTATTAAGTTGCTGCAAGCATTAATATCTCCAAGTAAAGACAAAATACTGATAATAGATGAGCCTGGCGCTGGGCTGGATAGTGCTTCTGCAGTTAAAGCCATAACTCATATTGGAGATTGCGCTGCTTATTTTAAGGCTATTTTGGTGATAGACCATAAGCCTGAAATACTTGATCGATGCAATTATATTTTAGAGTTTGGCCCGGGCGCTGGGCCAGCGGGAGGGGAACTTGTATATTCTGGGTTGCCATTCAGCAGGAGTAGAGCAGTATAAGGATTGATTTGTTAGCGTAAACCTGTGACAGATTGTTCGAAAGCTAAACCTCTCAATTGTGAAGCAATGGGAGGTTTGCGCGATTTGCCCTTGTTTTTTTTTATTTCCCGGCTCTACATGAATGCTCTGTTCCCGAAGATGCTCGCTGACTGTTTTGGGTCATTCCTTCCCTGTCTTTACTTTGTGTAGAGTAGTTAATGCAGCGTCCTCTATAAATGCCGACCTTCGCGAAGCTTTTTTGAAATGCCAGGATTTGTCTAAGCGAATAGTGAGTAAATGCACGGTCAGTAGATAGTAAAAACGCGTCGACTCAGTGCGCTGGTTCAGGTGCTGATTTAGAAACCAGTCAAGATGTTTTCGCTGCCAAGCCCATGGATTATCTCGGTACCAGCGTTTAGAAATCGCCGCTTGAATGGCCTTTGCTTGACGTAGGTGACGCTCACGTGTGGCATGCGACCCGGTCAGAACTCCCGCCAAGAACAGTTCCATATCGAATGGCTTGTTGCTCATGTTGGACCACCGATGTAGGCCGATACCACGTCGATACGGCCATGCCCCAGTTCATAGCTGATTTGGTCTCGGGCCTGCTGATCGAGGAGCTGGTTGAGTTGGTAGCAACGGCCACCGTTGATGGGCGAGGAATGATGGGTGATTTGCTCATAGCGTTCGCACGCATAGGCCGCACGCAGTTCGTGGAAGCCTTTGAGGTTGTGCTGATGGAGGATCTCCCGTGCGGGGCGAACGATTCCCTGTTGGAAATCGAGGTGGCGTTCATTCGGTGCAAGCAGGTTGCGGCTACCCTCTGGCGAGACTTGGAGGGCGAATGCCAGTGCGTCGTGGATGTGCTCATCCATCGTTATCCATCGAGGGGCTGAGGCTCCCGAGCGGCCCCCTTTGGTGCCATCCTGGATGTTGATTTTGCCGAATTTTTCGGCCTCACACCTCAGGCGCGGAAGATCGGCCAAAATGGTCTAACGTAGGCGCATGCCGGTGGCTCTCGCTAACTGAACGATGGCCGCGGCACGCGGCATTTTTTGTTCGCAGAGCACCTCTACGATCCGTTTCACGTGTTCGCGGTCCTGGCCTTGCGGCACCGAGCGACGAACACTGGTGCGGCGCATCCCCAGTGCCTTGCTAGGACTCGGCACTTTCACATACTGATCACCGCGAAGCGCGGCCATGGTTCGGTTCACGCTGGACAATCGGTTTTGCGCAGTGGCGATGCAGATAGCGGCTAGTTCAACTTGCTGACGCAGATGTCCGGCATAGTCCAACAAGGTCTGCCGATCAATCTGCCGCGCATCGTTAAAGCCCGGCCCATCCTCCGACCGACACCACCGCACAAACGCCTGCCAGCGATCACTGTGCGCCTTGACTGTGCCGTAATGCCCTCCGCCAAATAGATGTCGCAATGCCTGCGGCCCGGCATAACTCAGCTGCCGGCCATAGCCAAAATTGCGCCCATCTCGTTTACCCACCAATCCCATGATCGAACTCCTCTCGAAGTCAAAACGTTGAAGCTTTTCCCCACGTCATCCCGCCTAGGATGTTGAGTGTTATCAGGGATCAAGGCCCCTGCGACCTGTGAGGGTTGTCCACTAACGCGGGACTGGCGGCTCTTGACGACCGGGAGCTTGGGCATCTCATGATCTGGCCTCCTGAACACTTCCAAAGAAGTGGGCGGGTGGAGGCTGCGCTGGCTGACGAGACCGACGCCGCGAGATCCTGAGTTGGGTGAAGGCAGCTATGCGATGACCGGGGCATGCCTGACTGTCAGTCAGGTGCAGTCCATTCCTTGGGCTGCGGCACCATCATCTGCGTCGCTGTTGTTGGTGACTTCGGTGTTTGTCACGCCGATTGTCACGAGGGGAAATGCCGCAATGCCTTGTACGAGTTGGGCTGCAGCAGCGGTAGGAGCGCCCGTCTCTTTCCGGAAGAAAGAGACGGGCGCAGGTTGGCGCAAGGAAATGGCCAAGCGGATAGGTTGCTGCAGGGCAGCTATGAACGGAGATGAGTTGCCGCAACGGGCACACTGGTAAAAGTAGGCATCCATCACATCGCTGTGACCGTGCGAGCCGCCGGACGCTAATCGCACTTTGGGGGAACCACCACGGTGTGGCGTAGCCTTAAAGGTTCTGGCTACCTGGGTTGCTGTCAACGACAGCGCTTTGCCCGATCTTTTCTACGCCTGTGGATAATTCGGGTCAAGACTCCAATTTTCGGGAGTTCTGCGGCTGTGGATGAAATTATCCACCGGTGGAAATCCGTGGTTTTCCACAGACAGTCGCGTGGGCTTTAGATTTTTTAAGTGAGGTCCATCCAAGCAGGGCGGCTTTGCAGCCCTGTTTGGATGGACCCGCGTGGACAAGCGGATCACTGAGATATGAAGACCGAGCGCTTACTCGGTTGCGCCACGTTTCGCTTTTAGGCGAGTGACGTTCGCTCCGGTCTGGTTGGCGAACTCGTGTGGAGTGACATGCTCCTGCCGGTTGGCCTCCAGGTACCGGCTCCACCAGTTCATGATCAGCCTGCGTTCCTCGATGAACTCTGCCTTGTGGATGTAAGCGGCGCGGACGTTGTTGCGTTCCTTGTGGCTCATCTGCCTTTCAATGGCGGTCTCGGACCACAGTCCTGACTCGATCAGTGCGCTGCAGGCCATCGAACGAAACCCATGCCCGCAGATATCGGTTTTGGTGTCGTATCCCATCGTCCGTAGCGCGTTGTTCACGGTATTTTCGGACATGGGTTTCCAGGGTTTGGCATCACCTGCGAAGACCAATGCGAATTTGCCTGTGAGTGCATGGATTTTTTCGAGTAGCGCCACTGCTTGCGGCGATAAGGGTACTAAATGGATATCCCCTGCCATCTTCGTACCCCTTGTGGAAAAGGGTACTCCCTCCAACGCGGGTCGAGTGTCCGGTATCTCCCAGGTGCCGCGCTTGAGGTCGAACTCGCTCCAGCGTGCGAAACGCAGCTCGCTGGATCGTACAAACACATGCAGCGACAGCATCACCGTCAGACGGGTAAGTGCGCGGCCTTTATAGGTGTCGATCCGCTCCTGCAGTTCCGGCAGTCGCGATAATGGTAGAGCGGGGCGATGTACCACCCGCGGGGCTTTGATCGAGCCTTCGAGGTCGTAAGCAGGGTTTATGGTGATAAGCCGGAGGCGCTTTGCCTCGCGCATGATGCTCTGCAGGTAGTTTTGTACCCTTAAAGCAACGTCGATCGTTCCGCGCTTCTTGATCGCTTCCAAGGGCTGCATAAGGTCATGGGTGTCGAGATCAACAATGGCGCGTGCGCCGATCAGCGGGAACACGTGGGTTTTGAGGCGGCTCATCACAGTCTTGGAGTGGCCTGGTGCCCACTTGGCCGACATTTCTGTGTGCCAGTCCAGCGCAACGCTTTCAAAGGTTCTGCCTTTGATCACAGCTTCCGCCTTGGCTTGGTGCTTGGTCTCTATGGGATCAATGCCATCCGCCAGCATTCGCTTGACCTCCAAGCGCTTGCGGCGCGCGTCGGCGAGGCCAATGACGGGATAGTTGCCGAACGAGGTCAGTCCTTCCCGTCCGTCAGGTTTGACGTAACGGAGCCGCCAGCCTTTGCGGCCATTGGGTTGGACTAGAAGGTAGAGGCCGTCGCCGTCGAAAAGCTTGTAGGCGCGGTCTGTAGGTTTTGCTAAGCGGCAAGCTGCGTCGGAGAGCGGAGCTGTGGTGCGCGACATAAGGGTACTCCCTTTTATCGAAGTGACCTGTATCCCAAACTCTACCCTTAAAACGGTTGGAATCCACCAGTTTCTGACGGAAACCGATGGAACGCCAAAACGAAAAAACCCGCCAGAAGGCGGGTTTTTCGGGGGATCCAGAGATTTTGAAAGCCTTCTCTGGAACCTTGTATGGTGCCGGCACCAGGAGTCGAACCCGGGACCTACTGATTACAAGTCAGTTGCTCTACCAACTGAGCTATACCGGCGTGTTAGGGCGACGATTATAGCGATTGGCAAGCTTCTGTAAACCCCTGAATTCTGACTATTTTTGCAGAAGTGAAGGTTTTTTTGCGATCCACGCTTTTTCGTCGCTTCAGGGCCTGCAAATCAGCTCAATTCCCGTCGCAGCAATCGTCGGTGAATTTCAGCTATTTCAGCATCTGCGCCTGGCCCTTGGAGTCCAGATACGTCATCCGCGCATTCACTACGCCGCAGCCCGTGCGGGTGTCCTCTGGGGCATCAACGGTGGGTTGGGCTCATTGAATGCCTCGGAGGTAGCTGGGCTGTGTGCGGGTTTTGTCGGGTTGTGTATTGCGTGGCGTCATGCCACTCATCTGAAAGCATTTCGTTACAAACATCCAAATACTGACAGCATCAGTTTGATATCACACAATGCGCGCCACAATAATTCAGCGGTTTAAGCCGGGGAGCAGTCAGTGGGGCGTGCAGATCACAGTTCAACACCAAGCACCGTGCTGGCTGAGCCTTTGGAGCGTTTGCTCGAGCAACTGAACCAAGGCGTTGCGCAATCTCTTCGCCCGCCTGAGGTGGTTGAAGGCCCGCATGGCGAGGTGTATTCGGATGCTTCGGCGCCGACGGTCGTGGTGGTGGTTTCTGCCACGGGCGGTGTGGGGCGCAGCACGTTGGCGGCGGCGCTTGCCAGTGGTTTGCAGCGTCAGGGGCATCCGGCGTTGGCGTTGGACCTGGACCCGCAAAACGCGCTGCGTGATCACTTGTGCCCGGGGTTTGATTTGCCGGGTCTCGGGGCTGTCAGCCTGCTCAACCAGACCTGGGAGGCCTTGCCTAAGCGCGGGTTTGCCGGGTGCCGTGTGGTGGCCTTTGGCGAGACCGACCCGGTGCAGCAGCAAAGTTTGAATCGCTGGCTGGGGCAGGACCTCGAGTTTCTGCGCAAGCGTTTGGCCGGGCTCGGGTTGAATGGGCAGGACACGGTGGTTATCGATGTGCCTGCGGGTAATTCGGTGTACCTCAGCCAGGCGCTGTCGGTGGCGGATGCGGTGTTGGTGGTGGTCCAGCCGGACGCGGCTTCGTTTCGCCGCTTGGCGAAGATGGACGAAGTGCTCGCGCCTTACCTCGCCAGCGAATCTCCACTGCAACGGTTTTACGTGATCAACCAAGTGGACGCTGGCCACGCCTTCAGCCAGGACATGGCCGGGGTGTTCAAGCTGCGCCTGGGCGATGCGGTGCTGGGTGCGGTGCACCGCGACCCTGCTTTCATCGAGGCCCAGGCCTACGGGCGCGACCCGCTCGACCCGTCGCTTAACAGTGTTGGCGGCCAGGATATAAATGCTTTATGCCGGGCCTTGAAGGGGCGACTGCACCAAGGCCATTAATTTGACTGTTTACCGCCTGTCTAAAAAACAACCAGTCAAAACATCAAAATAATGACACTTTCCTGCGCCTGTCACAGAATGCCTCACTAAGACGCCCATAATAAGACCTGCGGTAAGTGCCTGCTTGCCGACCTTCACGTCTTTAAGCTGCGTCGTGAGGAGCTGGCTATGAGCCTTAGCGAAGAACTTCTGGCGTTGTTCGGCAAGAACGTCACCCATGATGCCGAAGGCATTAATGCGCGCATGCACTTTTTTGGCAGCGTGCCTGCTAATGAAACCCACCCTGCCCACTCCCAATTGACCGATATCACAGCGCTGCGCCCCAAAGTGGTGGCGTTGGTGTCGATGAATGGCGGCGTCGGCCGCAGCACCCTGGCCACGGCCTTGAGCAGCGGTTTGCAGCGTTATGGCGAATCCGTTGTGGCGCTGGACCTGGACCCGCAGAACGCCTTGCACCATCACTTTGGCGTCAGTGCCGCGTTGCCCGGTATCGGCCGCACCAGCCTGGAGCACGGGCAGTGGAGCCCTTTGCAGCAGCTCGGCTTTGCCGGTTGCCAGGTTATTACCTTTGGCGATATCGACATTCAGCAGCAGGAAAACCTCGAGCGTTGGCTCAAGCACGAGCCCACCTGGTTGGCGCAGCGCCTTGCGTCTTTGGGGCTGAGCGAGCGGCAGACGGTGATCATCGATACCCCCGCCGGCAATAACGTCTACTTCCATCAGGCGCTGAACGTCGCCGATGTGGTGTTGGTGATTGTGCAAGCCGATGCCGCCTGCCTTGGCACCTTGGATCATCTGGATGTGCTGCTCGCCCCGCACCTTGAGGGCGACAACCCACCGACTGTGCAGGTGGTGGTCAATCAGGTGGATGAGGGCAACCCTTTCAGCCTGGACATGGTTGAGGCGTTCAAACAGCGCCTTGGCACGGCGCCGTTGGAGGTGCATCGCGATATGGCAATCAACGAGGCACTGGCGTTCGCCGCCGACCCGCTGGACAACGTGGCGAAACGCTTGGCGAGTGACGATATCGGCGAGATTTGTCGGGTGCTGAAGGCGCCGAAAAGACGCGCCTAAAGTGCGGTTTATACGCTTAACGCCAGATGCTTATGCACAATCGGTTGGTTGAACCTGCCCCCAAACAGCCATTTTGTGGCGCTGTTCTCAATGCGCTGCAACTGTCTGTTTTGTGTGCATTTTATTTTATGAACAAAAAATGACCAGGGCACCTTTTGCCCTGTAGCGCTGATAACTACAGCCTCTGTAAAGATTTCATCAACAGAGTTATCCACAGGGTGCGTGTAAGATTTTTGCCCTCTAATCGCGCTCGGCCAGCACCATCAAGTTGCGCGGGGTCAACGTCGTTTCGCAGAAGTTGCCTATCTTGACCTTGTAGCCCTGTTCCTTCAGAAAAAGTGCCCGATCCAGCACCAGCCACATCTCCAGTGGGCGCCGAAACAGACCGCGCACCAACTCCAGGTTTCGCACGTGGGCCAGGCGCCGCCAGCCGTGCGCCTCCAGCGCCGCCCAATCCTGTTCACCTGTGGATAAACCTTTGAGGCTCGCCAGCGCTCGGCAATAGTCAGCGAAGGGTTTATCCAGCCAATTGGCGGGCAGGGACGGTGTGGGCAGGTACTCGTCGCAACCGCGCAGTTGCCGTTGTAGCTGATCGAACCCCAGGCGCCGGGCCATGGACGAGTCCCGTTGCTGGCGTACACGGTTGCCAGCGGTGACCGTTTCGCTCAGCGGCAGGCCGAGGTCATCAATCGACAGCTTAAGTTTCGACGCGCGCCCCGCGCCAGACACGGCTTGATAGCGGTCGGCATTGATGCGGTTGTAACAGCAGGGCGCCAGCGCCAGTTGTTTGCAGCCAGCCGCGCTGGCCAATTGCAGCAGGCGCACGTGCAGGTCGCCGCAGGCATGCAGGGCGACGGGGGTGTGGTCGGCGCTGATCGACACAGGCGCCATCACGTCTTGCAGGCGATGGGTAGCGGGCAGGCCGTGATGGTCGCTCAAGGCCTGGCCCGAGGCGATAAGGGCCGGGTCGTATTCGAGGCACGTCAGCTGCTGGCCGGGTTGCAGCAGGCGGCGGCCGAGGTGGCCTTTGCCGGCGCACCAGTCCAGCCAGTGCGTGGGCGTTTGCGCGAAATGCAGCGCGGCGCCGAAGGCTTCGATCTGTTGCCACTTGCGGCCCGGCACGTCGACATTCAGTCGATGGCGAGCGGGTTGCAGCGCCTGTGTCGGTAACTTATCCACAGCACTGAGCTGCAGCGCCTGTTCGGCCAGCTGTGGAAAAGGCGCGGGCGCCGGCAGGTCATGAGGGTGGTTGTGGCAGCTGTCGGCATCGGCCAACGAGCGTTGGCGCAGCCATTGGGCCAGCTCGGGGTGCTGGGTTTCCCAGGGTAAATGCAGATGGGTAAAGGGCCGTGGTCGCCACAGCCCTTGGTGCTCGATTAAAAACGCATCCAGCGCCGCAAAGCGTGCTTCAACGTCCTTGGCAAGCATCGACGCGCAGCCAGCGTTCGAGCAGTTTGAAGCCGCGTACCAGGATGTAAGCCATCAGCAGATAGAACAGCCCTGCGGCGAAGAAGATCTCCACCGGCAGGTAGGTGCGCGCGATGATGGTCCGCGCCATGCCGGTCAGTTCCAGCAAGGTCACGGTACTGGCCAGGGCGCTGGCCTTGAGCATCAGGATCACTTCGTTGCTGTACGCCGGCAGGCCGATGCGCGAGGCACGCGGCAGGATGATGTAGAACAGCGTCTTGGGCTTGGACATGCCCAGCGCGCGCGCCGCTTCGATTTCACCCGGCGGGATGGCCTGGATCGCGCCGCGCAGGATCTCGGCGATGTAGGCGGCGGTGTGCAGGGTCATGGTGGCGGTGGCACACCAGAACGGGTCGCGCAGGTACGGCCACATGAAGCTCTCACGCACAGCATCGAACTGCGCCAGGCCGTAATAGACCAGGAACAACTGCACCAGCAGCGGCGTACCACGGAAGAAGAAAATGTAGGCGTAGGGCAGGGCGCTCACGTACCAACGGCGCGAGGAGCGGGCAATGCCCAGTGGGATCGCCAGCAGCAAACCGGCGATCACGGCGATGGCCACCAGTTCCAGGGTCAGGGTCGCGCCCTGGGCCAGTTTGGGCAGCCATTTGATGATCACTGCCCAGTTCAGGCCAAGGTCGAAGTGCGACAGCCAGCTGTAGTCACCGCTCATTGGGTGCTCCTCGCAAAGCCGCGGGCGGCGCGTTTTTCCAGGAAGTACATGCCGGTCATGGCCAGCACGGTAAGGCCCAGGTACATGAAGGCGGCGACCATAAAGAAGGTGAACGGCTGTTTGGTCACGGTCACGCCGATCTGCGCATGGCGCATGATTTCTTCCAGCCCGATCACCGACACCAGTGCGGTATCTTTCATCAAGATCATAAACAGGTTGCCCAGGCCCGGCAGGGCGATGCGCCACATCTGCGGCATGATCAAGCGGGTGAAAATCCGAAACTTTGACAGCCCCAACGCCACACCGGCTTCGCGGTGGCCCTTGGGAATGGCGAGGATCGCGCCACGAAACACTTCGGTGGCGTAGGCGCCAAAGCACAGGCCCAGGGCGATAACCCCGGCGGCAAAGGCACTGAGCGAAAGGTCGGGGTTACCGAAAAACTCCCCCAGGGCACGCATCAAATTGACCGTGCCGAAATAAATCAGCAGTACCCACAACAGTTCGGGAATGCCACGAACGATGGTCGAGTATGCGCCGCCAAGCCATTGCAGCGGCTTGTACGGGGAGGTCTTGCCGAGGGCGCCGGCAAGGCCCAGCACCAGCCCCAGGCACAGGGCCGTGAGCGCCAGTTTGACGGTCATCAGCGCGCCGGCGGCGAGCGCCGGGCCGAATCCGTAGAGATCGAAATTCATGGTGTTTTCATATCGCGGCAGGCATTGCTGAAAGCCGGCGCGCTCAAAGCAGCGCGCCGGTCAGGCCGTTCAGATCATTCGATGCTGAACGGGAAGTACTTGTCGTTGATCTTCTTGTAGGTGCCGTCTGCCTTGATCTCTGCCAGGGCTTTGTTCAGGCGTTCGCGCAGTGGGTCGCCTTTGCGTACGGCGATACCGATCTTGTCGCTTTCTACAACCGGGTCGCCTTTGAATTCATAGGCCGAACCGTCTTTGCTCTTGAGCCATTCGTACTGCACGTATTTGTCGGCGAGGATGCCGTCCAAGCGGCCGGACGTCAGGTCGAGGTAGGCGTTTTCCTGGGTGTCGTAGAGCTTGGCCTCGGTGTCCGGCAGCTTGTCTTCCAGATAAGTACCGGCCAGCGTCGCGCGCTGGGCGCCGATGATCTTGCCCTTCAGGTAGGCCGCGTCAGTCTTGAAGTCCGCAGTGGCTTTAGGCGCGATGAATTGCAGCTTGTTGGAGTAGTACGGGTCGGTGAAGTCGACAGCCTGCTTGCGTTCATCGGTGATGGACAGCGAGGACACCAGGAAGTCGAACTTCTTGGCGTTCAGGGCCGGGATGATGCCGTCCCAGTCAGACACATACACTTCGCACTTCTCGACTTTCATCTTCGCGCACAGGGCGTCGCCGATGTCTTTGTCGAAGCCGACGACGTTGCCGCTGGCGTCTTTATTGTTGAAGGGCGGGTAGGCCGCTTCGATCCCCATTTTCAAGGTTTCTGCCATGGCCGTGGCGCTGAACGCCATCGAAACGGCCGCGGCCAGAAGGAATTTTTTATAGTTCTGCATGCATGTTGCTCCGTTAGCGGTTGCTGGACATGAATTGTTTGCAGCGCGCCGAAAGCGGGTTTTCAAACACCTGCTGTGGCGATCCTTGCTCTTCGACCAGGCCCTGGTGCAGGAACACCACTTCACTGGAAACCTGACGGGCAAAGCCCATTTCATGGGTGACCAGCAGCATGGTGCGGCCTTCTTCGGCCAGCGCGCGGATCACATTAAGTACTTCCTGGACCATTTCCGGGTCAAGCGCCGATGTCGGCTCGTCGAACAGGATGACCTTGGGTTGCATCGCCAGGGTGCGCGCAATGGCGGCCCGTTGTTGCTGGCCGCCAGACAGTTGCGCAGGGTAAGCGTGGCGCTTGTCGCCGATGCCGACCTTGGCCAGCAGGGCTTCGGCCACTTCTATCGCCTCGGCCTTGCTCTGGCCAAGCACACGGCGCGGCGCCTCGATGATGTTATCGAGGATGCTCATGTGCGGCCACAGGTTAAAGTTTTGAAACACAAAACCGATTTCACTGCGCAGGCGGTTGATCTGTTTGCCGTCGGCGGCCATCAGCTCGCCGTTTTTCATGGCCTTGAGCTTGAGCTCTTCACCGGCAACGAAGATCTGCCCCTGGTGCGGGTTTTCGAGCAGGTTGATGCAGCGCAGGAAGGTGGACTTGCCGGAACCGGAGGAGCCCAGGATCGAGATCACGTCACCGTCGCGAGCGGTCAGCGAGATACCTTTAAGCACCTCCAGCTCACCATAGCGTTTATGCAAGTTGCGGATTTCAAGCGCGGGCGCGGCCTCGGCCATGTGCGGTCCTCATTGTGTTCAGTGCGTTCTTGCTGTTGGGCCGCCTTCCTGGCGAGGCGCCAAGCTAGCATAGCGCTCAGATGGCAGCCAACAGCGCTGCGGACGGTTAACAGGTGGTCTGCGTCAGGGTGTCGCATCAGCGCAGCAGCGTGTCGCGCTATCAACAACCTAACAGACGTTTGAACCCGATAAATCCACAGGCTTCGCGTAAAAAAGGGCGCGATGGTGCCAGCTTTGGGCGGGTGTTGGAAGGGTTAACCGGGCAAACGGTGCACATCAGCCCTTTTGTGGGGCGTCACGCACTTTTTGTGTGTGTTTTTGGTGCGCGCATGCGGCTGGAATGTGGGTCGCACGGTAACGCTATAGCGGAATGCCATTGTTCTCAACGACTTGCGAGGGCTGATCAATTGTCCTACAGGCCGCGTCAATTGCGGCTCTGTAACATTTTGGCGCAAATCTTGCGTAAAAAATAAAGAACGCCCCGTTGGTTTCTTTTCACGAAAAAGATCGCGCGCCGGGTGGACCGTTTTCGCAATTCCTCGTAAAGGTGTGTCAATGAGTAGTACGCAAAGCTCCAATGACCTCGAACAGGGGCTCAAACCGCGGCACGTCACCATGCTGTCGATTGCCGGCGTCATCGGTGCCGGTTTGTTTGTTGGCTCCGGCCACGCGATTGCTGCCGCTGGCCCTGCAGTGCTGCTGGCTTACGCCGCTGCGGGTACGCTGGTGGTGTTGGTGATGCGCATGCTCGCCGAGATGGCGGTAGCATCGCCCGACACCGGTTCGTTCTCTACCTACGCCGACCGCGCGATCGGTCACTGGGCCGGTTTCACCATCGGCTGGTTGTACTGGTGGTTCTGGGTGTTGGTGATTCCGCTGGAAGCCAACGCCGCTGCGACCATCCTCCACGCCTGGTTCCCCGACGTGGCCATCTGGGCGTTTACCTTGATCATCACTTTGTTGCTGACGGCGACCAACCTGTTCAGCGTGAAGAACTACGGTGAATTCGAGTTTTGGTTTGCGCTGATCAAAGTCGTGGCGATTGTGGCCTTTGTGATCCTCGGCCTGGCCGCCATTTTCGGCTTCCTGCCGACCAGCCAGGTCAGCGGCGTGTCGCACCTGTTCGACACCCAAGGCTTCATGCCCAACGGCATGGGCGCAGTACTGGCCGCCATCCTGACCACCATGTTCTCCTTCATGGGCACCGAGATTGTCACCATCGCTGCCGCTGAATCCAAAAACCCAGGCCAGCAAATCACCAAGGCCACCAACTCGGTGATCTGGCGAATTGGTTTGTTCTACCTGCTGTCGATCTTCATCGTTGTGTCCCTGGTGCCATGGAACGATCCGACCCTGGCGGCCGTAGGTTCCTACCAGACCGTGCTGGAACGCATGGGCATCCCGAATGCCAAGCTGATCGTCGACCTGGTGGTTCTGGTTGCCGTGACCAGTTGCCTGAACTCGGCGCTGTACACCGCCTCGCGCATGCTGTTCTCCCTCGGCCGTCGCGGTGACGCACCGGCCATGGCCAAGCGCACCAACAAAAGCGGCACGCCTTATTGTGCAGTGCTGCTGTCCACTGGCGCGGCGTTCCTGGCGGTATTCGCCAACTACGTGGCCCCGGCGGCGGTGTTCGAGTTCTTGCTGGCCAGCTCCGGCGCGATCGCGTTGCTGGTGTACCTGGTGATTGCCGTGTCGCAATTGCGCATGCGTCAGAAGCGTACGGCGGCGGGCGAGAAGATTGTCTTCAAGATGTGGCTGTTCCCTGGCCTGACCTATGCGGTGATGGTGTTCATCGTCGGTACGCTGACCATCATGCTGTTCCAGGAAGCGCACCGGGTCGAGATCATCGCGACCGGTATCCTGAGCTTGCTGGTAGTGCTGGCGGGGTTGTTTGTGGCGAGCCGTCGCAAGGCGCAGAAGGTAGGCGCTGCGGTACTCAATTGATGTAATGAAATGCGGTTTTTAATGTGGGAGCGGGCGTGCCCGCGATGACGGACTGACAGTCGATATCTTCATCGGCTGACACACCGCTATCGCGGGCAAGCCCGGCTCCCACATTTGGTTTGTGTCAGTCTGCTGAGTTGGCGAGTGCTTGGGACGCCGCCACGTAATCCGCCTGAAACTCCTCCGACTCGATCCACGCCAACGCCGCCGCCTCATCATCGGAATCCGTCGCCCACTGCCGATACTCGATCAGTGCCGCTAGGATAAAGTCGGTAGCTTCCTCTTCGCCTTCCTGCTCCAGCACCAACGCCAGCAGTGGGTGCGCCAGGAACACCGCACACAGCGCCTGCTGGCTGGTCTCGCCCGCTGCACGCATCTCTACAAACAACTCGGTCAAATCCACTGACTCAAGGTCAATGCGGCTGTCATCGCCGGAGAACGCATCCGGCTTGGTCGCAACGGCGCGCTGGGTACGATTTTGCTTGGCCTTGGCTTTTGCCCGGTGGGCACGTTTTTGCTGCTTGTTCGGCGAGGCCATGGGCTCACGTCCTTTGTTCAGGATCTGGGTGGGGTATTGAAGCGCAGGTTGGGGGAAATCCCAAGGGTTTCTAAACGCGCTGGCCGGGGGTGCCTTGTGCCAACTCGCCTCGTTGCAGCCAAGCCAGTGCAATCGGCCACAACCGATCCTGATACTCACTGCGGAAAAATGCGAAATGCCCGACGGCTTTTTCACCGATATCCTCGGGGGCAATGCGCAGATGAGTACGCGCGCTGCCTTCAAAATAGCTCAGCAACCGCTCAATAGCCGCCACCGTGCCAAACGGGTCGTCGGTGATGCTGATGGCCAGCATCTGAGCCTTTACGCGGGCAAAGGGCAACTCACCCAAGGCACGCCCACTGGGGCGGGTTTCATACCTGGGCGTCGGCGTGCCCCAGTCGCGCACCACGCCAGCCGGCGTATCCTCCAGCCAGCCCAGGCGCTTGCCCGGGAAGTAACCGCACAGCGCGGTCACCAGCGGCATCACCACGTGCCATTTGCCGAACATTCGCCAGCGCCTGCTCGCTTCATAATCGCGCCAGTACGCAAACTGCGCGCCGACCGTGACGATTCGGCGAATCACCGCACCTGACGCGCCCAGCCCTGCTGCGCAACCGCCGAAACTGTGACCGACCACATCAATCGGCTGCCCCGGAAACTCCCGTTGCGCGCGCTGCAACATCGCCTCGAAATCCAGCACGCCCCAATCCGACCACGACGCCTTGAAGCCGCGCAGTGAGCCGCTGCGGGATTCGCCGATGCCACGGTAGTCGTAGGTGATCACGTCTAAGCCGTTGGCAAACAGGTAGTCGGCGAAGCGTGAGTAGTGGCGGCAGCGTACGGAGGTGGCGGCGTTGATGATGACGACTGGGCGTGTCGGGTCGGTTCTGACATGGCGCCAAGTGAAGCCGCCAACAGCGTAGTTATCCGGCGCGGGCTCGCGGAATGCTTCTGGGGCGGGTCGGGTGGGCAGGTTCATAGGTCGGCTTGATCCTTGCGCTTTTGGTGTGGGCTGTAGGGCCGCGCGCTTTTATAAGAAACCGAAATTAACAAATTTAGGGCGGCATGGGCGTAAGAAATATCGTGATGCTCGACCTTAGCTCTCTGGGTGCTTAGGCTTGCGATCTATTGATCTGCCAGAGTCGGCCCATGACCCGCGACACCCTCGAACACCACCAAATCCCCATCTACTTCGTCGCCGTCCTCCTGGCGGCCGCATTTGGTGTGCTCGCGCCGTTGTCGGCCCACGGCCTCGGTGTATTGGTCACGCCCGCCATTGCGGTGCTGATGTATGCGATGTTCCTGCAAATTCCGTTTCTGGACCTGCGCCAAGGCTTGGGCAATAAGCGCTTCATCTCGGCGCTACTGCTGGCCAATTTCATTCTGGTGCCGTTGCTGGTGTGGGCGTTGACCCGTGGCCTGGTGGAGCGTCCGGCGCTGCTGGTAGGGGCGTTGCTGGTATTGCTCACGCCGTGTATCGATTACGTGGTGGTGTTTACCCATATCGGCAAGGGCGATTCGCGGCTGATGCTGGCGGCGACGCCGGTGCTGTTGTTGCTGCAACTGGTGCTGTTGCCGGTTTACTTGGGTTTCATGCTGGGCGCGCAATCCGCCGTGGTGGTGGCAGTGGGGCCGTTTGTCGAGGCGTTCCTGTGGTTGATTGTGCTGCCGATGATCCTGGCGGTGCTGACGACATCCCTGGCGCGGCGCTCAAGCGTGATAAACGCGTGGAACAACGCCTGGGCCTGGTTACCGGTACCGGCGATGGCATTGGTGTTGTTTGTGGTGATCGCCTCGCAGATCACCTCGGTGGTGCGCGATATCGGCTTGTTATTACCGGTAATCCCGGTGTATGTGGGCTTTCTATTGCTGGCGCCGCTGATGGGCGCGTTGGCTGCACGGTTGTTTGCGTTGCCGGCGGTGACGGCGCGCGCGGTCACGTTCAGTGCGTCGACCCGTAACTCCTTGGTGGTGCTGCCCCTGGCGTTGGCGTTGCCCGAAGACGTGCGCGGGCTGGCGGCCACGGTGGTCATCCTGCAAACCCTGCTTGAACTGGTGGGCGAGCTTGTCTACATCCGGCTGATTCCGGCGCTGGTGTGGCGCGTCGGTCGCTAAATCCATAAATGTTCGGGTTTGTTCAGGCGCTATTCAGGGGCTGAGTCGGCACCATAGAGTCGGCGCAGCCTACCTGAAAGGACATTCGATGGATCACCGCAGCCGTTTTCGCCTGGAGTCCCTGGGCATTTTCCTGATTGCTTTGTTGTTGTTCACGTGGGGCATCTGGGATGAGCAGCCCCAGGGCTTTGATGGGCGTTGGGCGCTGTTCATGCAGGAAATGTTTCGCCATGGCGCGAGTCTTTTCCCTACCACCTACGGCCAGCCGTACGCGGATTACCCCGGTACTGCGACCTTCTTCAGCTTTGTGTTCGCGCGTTTGTTCGGTGCACCGAATCACCTGGCCAATGTGCTGCCGACCGCGCTTGCTTCGGCGGGCATGATTGCCGTGGTCTATCGCCTGCTGGCGCCGTCCAGCCGGCCTTGGGCGTTGCTGACGGTGCTGCTCACGCTGCTCACCACCCAATTGCTCGATAAGTCGCGCTCGGTCTGCTTGGACCTGATGATCGCGCTGTTATGCGTAGGCAGTTTCTACCTGCTGCACAGCGGCGAGCGTCTAGGCTCGCGAGTGAGGCAGCTTGCCGTATTCCCGTTGTTTGCCCTGGCCTTTGCGATTCGCGGGCCACTGGGGCTGATCGAGGTCTGTGGTGTGGTCTGCGTGTATTGGGCGCTCGGTCGGCCGGGGCAGCGGGTCAAGCAGGTGTTGATCCACGGCTTCGTTGGGCTGGCGTTGCTGGTGGCGTGCTGGTGGGTACTGATGAAGTTGGCGCGGATCAGCGGGGGCGATGCCTTTGCCGATGAGGTGTTCAAGATGCAGGTCGGCGGGCGCCTGGATGAGTCCGGCGAGCCGTTCTATTTTTACTTCAAGCTGAGTTTGTACCGCTACTTCCCCGTCGTGCCGTTGGCCCTGGCCACGATGATTGCGCTGCGCCATCGCTGGTCTGAACGTTGGGTGAATGATGACGTCCAGCTGGTCGTGCGCCTGGGGGCCTGCGGCTTGATGATTTTGCTCGGGCTGTCGGTGCCGCACTTCAAACGCGCCTATTACATTCTGCCGATGGTGCCGATGTTTGCCGCTGTGGCCGCCTATGGGCTGCTCCAGGCGCAAAACTGGCTGGTCGGCGTGCGTCGCTGCTATGAAGGGCTCGTCGCCGCGCTGCCGGCGTTGTGCGTGGTGGTGCTGTTTGTGTGTCGCCAGTCCTGGCACAAGCGCGGCTATTGGCCGGACGTGCCGTTGCCGCTGTTGATCGGTGGGCTGGTGGTTCTGCAAGTGGCGGCGTTGATTGCCTGGCACCGTGCCGTGCGCTTGGTGTGGCTCAGCCTGATTGCCCTGGCGGCGCAGTGGTTGCTGTTGGTGGTGGTGATCGATCCGGCTAAGGACCTGCAATTCGATACCCACAAGTTTGTCAGCCAGGTCGAGGCGCTGCGTGTGTCCGAGCCTGGGCCTTTGGTGTTCGTCAATTTGGGTCGCGACACCTGGGCGGTGCGCTACATGATGAACCTGGATCACGATGAGCAGCCGCTGTTCGTCGCGGGCTATGAGCTTGAAAAGTTGGCGACGTTGCCAAGGCCGTCCTGGGTTGTTGTGTCGCGCAAGGAGACTGCGCTGTTGAAGGGCACACCGATGGCGTCGCAGGCCCCCGTTTTCGAGGGCCGGCTGAACGACAACCCGCTGATGGTGTTTTTACTCAAATAAGCGGGCAAAGGAGAGGGGATGAGCCGCTGGCTATTTGCAGCGGTACCCCTCAGGCATCGTGACGGTGTAGTTGCGTTGCACGCGGTCATGGAAATTCAGGTTCTGCAGCCCCTGTTCCACCAGAAAGGCCTCGACCTTGGCAGCCTGGCAGTCTTCGTTGTAGGACGTCGCCCGCAACAGGTACACCGCACGCCTGCTGACTTCATCGCGTGCCGTGGCCGTGAAGGTGGTGAGCGTGGTGTAGCCGGTTCGCTCTGAGGTGCCCACCGGGCCGTAGGTGGTGTTCGGTTTGCTGGTGCAGGTCAGTTGGTCTTCTTTTTTCTTGTTCTTCTTGCACTGAGTGGTGGTGCTGGTTGGCACCTGGCCATATTCGGTGGCGGTGTAGCGGTAGGTCACCTGGTGGCTGTCGACATCGAGGAGGATGGTCATTTTGATCGGTGCGTGGTTCTTGGGCAGGGTGGTGTCGGTAAACACTTTTTGAAAACCCTGGTCCTTCATGGCGCTGACCATATCGCGCAGGTAGTAGCGGGCGTTAAGCGTGCTTTCTGCGCTGCCGCCAACGGAGGTCGTTACCAGCACCGTTGCCTGTCGATCAAAGTGATAGTCCGGGTCGGGTGTTGCGTTGATCGCTACGTCCATTTGCGTGGCGCATCCACTGAGCAGCGCTGTCAGCAGTAATAGCGTGCAGAACAAGTACCGGGTCATCCAATAACTACCTTGCAGTAAAAAATTTAGTACCCGCTAAACGATTGAGCCGGGCGATAAATAAGCCTCGGCCATTAAATCGCAGGCAATAAAAAACCCCAAGGAATTATCTTCGCTTGGGGTTTTTCGGTATTAGTGGTGCCCAGAGACGGAATCGAACCGCCGACACGGGGATTTTCAATCCCCTGCTCTACCGACTGAGCTATCTGGGCAACGGGGCGCATTAAACGGGTTTTTCAGGGGGTCGTCAAGCAAGTTTTCAAAAAATATTTAATTATTACCGTCGCTTACGTGCCGACCCCGGTTTTTGATCAATTATTGAGCAGGCGGCACGTAACCGTCGGCTTTGGCGTAATCCTCGCCGGAAAAGAACTTGTCCATCTCGCCTGACAGGTATTTACGGTCTTCGGCGTTCATCATGTTCAGGCGTTTTTCGTTGATCAGCAGGATCTGGTGTTTCAGCCAGTCGCCCCAGGCCTGTGCAGAGATGTGCTCGAAAATGTCCTGGCCCTTGGCACCTGGGTACGGAGGGCGTTCGAGGCCGGGCAATTCTTTGTGGTACTTGCGGCACATGATGGTGCGGGTCATGACGGAACTCCTGCGTTCAATACTTCGGCCGCGCGCTTCAGCAGTTTTTTCACCGGGGCGGCAAGGCCCAGGCGCGGCGGGGTGGCGAGGTTATACCAGAGCCAGTCGGCCTCGGCCACGTGATGGGCGGATTCCTCGACCTGGACCAGCCAGGGTTCGATAGCCAGCTGGAAATGGCTGAAGGTGTGGATCAGCCCCGGCAGTTCATGCGGCGTGCCCAGCTCGAGCGCGTGCTGGTTGGCCAAGTGTTCCAGGTCTTGGAGGTCGTCCAGCTCCGGCAAGCTCCACAAACCGCCCCACAGGCCCGTGGAAGGGCGACGGTAAAGCAGAATCGCGCCCTCGGCATTGGCCAGCATCGGCATCAGCGTGCGCTTTTGCGGGATGGTCTTGCGCGGCTTGGGGATCGGGTAGCGGGTCTCCAGGCCGAGCATATGGGCTTCGCAGCCTTTTTCCAGCGGGCACAGCAGGCAGCTCGGTTTGCTGCGGGTGCAGAGCGTGGCGCCCATGTCCATCATCGCCTGGGTGTAGGCGTTGACGCGATCGTGTGGCGTAAAGCGCTCTGCGGTCGCCCAAAGCTGCTTGGCGACCTTGGGCTCGCCTGGGTAGCCCTCTTGCGCGGTAAAACGCGCCAGTACGCGTTTCACGTTGCCGTCGAGGATCGGCGCGCGCAGGCCCATGCTCAGGCTGGCGATAGCACCGGCGGTAGACAAACCAATGCCGGGCAGTTCAGTGAGCTTTTCGACGTCCTTGGGAAACTCGCCGCCGTATTCGGCGACGACGATCTTGGCGGTCTTCTGCAGGTTGCGTGCGCGGGTGTAGTAACCCAGGCCGGTCCACAGGTGCAGCACTTCGTCTTCCGGCGCGGCGGCCAGGGCTTCGACCGTCGGCAGTGAGGCCATGAAACGGTCGAAGTAATTGAGCACCGTGCTGACCTGGGTCTGTTGCAGCATGATCTCCGAGACCCACACCCGGTAAGGCGTGATGCCTTGTTGCCAGGGCAGGTCATGGCGACCGTGGCGGTCGTACCAGTCCAGCACTGCCTGTGAAAACTGCTCGTTTCTCATCGTTTGAACAGGCCTTTAAGGGCGTCTTTCAACTGCGGGTTGACCTTGTCGAGTTTCTCTTCGAGCTTCTCGCTGAGCCTGTTGCCAGCGGCCTTGACTGCGACCTGAGTCAAGCCGTCCTTGTCCAGGCGACAGGCCTTGGCGCCCAGTTCCAGCGGGCCACGGCAGCGCAGCGGCACTTCGATGCCCTGGAAGTTGGAGCCGACCTGGCAGGCCGGGTCCGGCACGTCGCGCTTGTCGCCTTCGACGATGATGCCGACGCGGTAGTCCATGCCCAGCACGCGCAGGTCGACGTCACCGTTGCCGTTGACCGTCAGGCCCGGGATGCGCACTTTCAGGTCAGGGTTGCTGGCCACACCGTTACGCAAGGTCAGGTTGCCGCGCAGTTCCTGGAACGGCGTGTCTTTGCCTTGTGGCGTGGTGCTCAAGGTCTTGCGGTTGAGCAGGGCGATGCCGGTGCACAGTTGTTGTTCAATGTTGGCGTTGAGCAGCGCGCCGTTATTGATCACAAAGCTGGCGGTGCCGTTCAGGCTGTCGATCAGCGCCTTCTGGCTGTTACCACGGCCGTTGAGGTTGCTGTCGAGGGTGATCTGGCCTTTCACCGGCGAGGTTTGCCCCTGGGCTTGCAGGATGCGTTCAGCCGGTACCTGCTTGATGCGGGTCTGCAACGCCAGCACCGGGATGTCCTGGCGCACATCGAGTGTGCCGTTGGCCTGGAAGGTGCCGTTGTAGAGGCCGCCGCTGAGGGTCTCGAGCTTGAGCTGGCCATCGATGCCGGACGCTTTGAGCGCGGCGTTCTGGATCGGCAGTTTGCTCAGGGTCAGTTCGCCAAAGGCCAGGTCGGCGTCGATATCCAAGGTGCGCAGGCGGGTCAATGGCAGCAGCTTGTCGGTGCTCCACGCGCCTTTGGTCGGTGCGTCCGGCAGGGGTGTGGTGCCACCGGCAGCCATGGCGCCGGCTTCGCTGTTCTGTACTTCGGCCTGGCGTGCGGCGGCTGCACCTTTGGCGGTTTCGGATTTGGCCGGCAGGTAGTTGTCGGCGTTGAAGCTGTCGCCTTTGAGTTGCACACGCAGCGATTGCTTGGCGAAGTCGTCCACAGCGATGCGGCCGGTAAAGGTGCTGCTGTCGAGTTTCAGGTTCAAGTCTTCCAGCGCCATGCTGGTGGGCGTGCCTTTAAGGCGGCTGACCAGCTCGACTTTACTCAGGCTGCCCGCGGCCATGGCCGGCAGCGGGTGCCCCACGCTGTCGAGGAACTTGGCCAGGTCAAACTGGGCAATGGACAGGGCACCGCTCAGTTGCGGGGTTTTGTTCAGGTCGTTGACCTTAAGTTCGCCCAAGGCGCGCAGCTGGTTGGCGGAAAGTTTCAGGTTGGTCCATTCGGCGATGTTAGCCGCCAGGTCCACCAGCAACTGGCCTTGGGTCGAGAAGGTTACGGTTTTGCCTTGCAGTGGCTCGCCGGTGGCTTCGCCGCTGAGTTTCATGTCTTCGAATTGGTAACGCTGGAGCGCGCGTTGAATGCGCAGGTTGCCGTTCAGCTCGGTCTTGACGCGCATCAGCGGCTGGTTGCTGCCCAGGAATGCGGTGAGTTTGAGCGGAATGCTCGCGCCTTCGTGCACGGCGCCGGCGCTCAACTGAATGCTTTCGGCGCTGTACTGTTTGCCGGTCTGCTCATCGTTGTATTCAACGCGGGCGTTGTTGATGGTCAGGCTGTCGATGTCCAGGCGGATCGGTTTTGGCGGCTTTTCCGGTTCGGGCTCGGCTGGCGTTTCCACTGGCGCAGGCACCGGCGCATTGGCCGTTGTCTCGGCCACGTTCTTGCCGATGTCCTCCCAGTTGCCGTGGCCTTGTTTGTCACGGGTCAGGCGCAGGTTCAGGCCCTCGACACGCACATCGCTCATCTGCACTTCGCGGCGCAGCAGCGGCAGGACGCGCACCGACAGGCCGATCATCTGCAGGTCGGCGAACGGTTGGGTCGGGTTGGTCAGGGTCGCGACGCTGGCTTCGTGCAACTCAAGGCCCAGCCAGGGGAACAGGCTCCAACCGATATCGCCATTGAGCGTCAGCTCGATGTGGGCCTTGTCGCGGGCAATCTGGCGAATCTCGTCTTTGTAATCGTTGGGATCGAAGAGGTGGGTCAGGGCAAAGCCCAGGGCCACAATGATCAGCAACAGCCCGAGAAGTACCAGACCCAGGATTTTGCCGAACGCTTTCATGGGCGAGTCCTTGTATGTCGATTTCAAAATTTAGCCGCAGAGTATAACGCCCGACGGCCTGCGTCAGTTCATGCATCGTTACATTGTATCTAGACGCAGCAAAATCGGATTTTGCTGTCGGGCAGATCAGGTTGCGTGAAAAAGGTGATGTCAGTTTGGTTTTTCTGTCATCCACTGGTGCTAATCTGCGCGGGTTCGTCTGTCGTCTGCGACACAGCGTCGCGCTCAAATGGAGCTTTACTCAACAACAACGGCCAACGCTTTGCGTGCAAGGTCGAGGGAGAGAGCGCCTGACGGACACATACTAATAACTGGGGGAAACACCAATGAGCACAAGCACTGCGGCTGGCAGTACTGCCGCACAGCCTGCGTTCCTGTCCAAGGAACGCATTATCGCCAAGCCGGGGTTCAACCGATGGCTGGTTCCACCGGCCGCCCTGGCCATCCACCTGTGCATCGGCATGGCCTACGGGTTCTCGGTGTTTTGGTTGCCACTGTCCAAAGCGCTGGGTATCACCGCACCGGTTGCCTGCGCGCCGGACATGAGCTTCATCGCACAAGTCTTCTCGTCGCAATGCGACTGGCCCATCTCCATGCTGGGCTGGATCTACACCCTGTTCTTTATCTTCCTGGGCTGCTCGGCAGCGATCTGGGGCGGCTGGCTGGAACACGCTGGGCCACGTAAAGCCGGCGTTGTATCGGCCTTGTGCTGGTGCGGCGGCCTTTTGATTTCGGCGTTGGGCATCTATACCCACCAGATCTGGCTGATGTGGATCGGCTCCGGGGTCATTGGCGGCATCGGCCTGGGCCTGGGCTATATCTCGCCCGTGTCGACCCTGATCAAGTGGTTCCCGGACAAGCGCGGCATGGCCACCGGCATGGCGATCATGGGCTTCGGCGGCGGCGCGATGGTCGGTGCACCGTTGGCCGCAGCGCTGATGGGCCACTTCGCTTCGCCAACCAGCGTGGGCGTGTGGCAGAGCTTCGTGGTCATGGCCGCGATCTACTTCGTGTTCATGATCGGTGGCGCATTGTCGTACCGCGTTCCGCCGACCGGCTGGAAGCCTGAGGGCTGGACCGCGCCGGCGAAAAAAGCCAGTAATGCGATGATCACTCACCGTCACGTGCACGTGAACGTGGCGTGGAAAACCCCGCAATTCCGCCTGGTGTGGCTGGTGCTGTGCCTGAACGTGTCTGCCGGTATCGGCATCCTCGGCATGGCTTCGCCGCTGCTGCAGGAAGTGTTTGGTGGCAAGTTGCTGGGTGTTGATGTGCCGTTCGGCCAACTGGATGCTGGGCAGCTTGCGTCTATAGCCGCCATCGCCGCGGGCTTCACCGGTTTGTTGAGCCTGTTCAACATCGGTGGCCGGTTCTTCTGGGCGTCGTTCTCCGACTACCTGGGGCGTAAAAACACCTACTTTGTGTTCTTCGCGCTGGGTTTTGCCCTGTACGCGCTGATCCCGAACCTGGGGCATCTGGGCAACGTAGCGCTGTTTGTGGCGGCGTTCTGCATCATCCTGTCGATGTACGGCGGTGGTTTCGCGACTGTCCCGGCTTACCTGGCCGACCTGTTCGGCACCCAGATGGTTGGCGCGATCCACGGTCGCCTGTTGACCGCATGGGCAGCGGCGGGCGTGTTGGGCCCGGTGCTGGTGAACTACCTGCGTGAGTATCAGCTGAGCATCGGCGTTGAACGCGCGGCGGCCTACGACATCACCTTGTACATCCTCGCCGGCCTGCTGGTGCTGGGCTTCATCTGCAACCTGCTGGTACGCCCGGTGGCTGACAAGTACTTCATGACCGACGCCGAACTGGCTGCCGAACAGGCGCTGGGCCATGACAAAGGGGCGGATGCTTCCACCTCGCTGGAATGGAAAGCGGCTTCCGGCACGGTGCCATTGGCGATTGCCGCCTGGCTGGTGGTGGGTATTCCGTTGGCGTGGGGTGTGTGGGTGACCCTGCAGAAGACGGCGGTATTGTTCCACTAAAACCGCGTAACCCCTTGTGGGCACGGTTTCTGTGGGAGCCGGGCTCATGTGGGAGCTGGCTTGTGTGGGAGCCAGCTCCCACACTTGATCTTCACCCATCTGAAGATATCGGGTCGGCGCACCATTCTGGAGCGCCTGCTTGTACACACATGTCTATCGCCGACACTCCATCAGTCTTATCCCCTTCGATGTTTCTGTTTAGCGCCCGCGCCCCTATAATGGCTGCCTTTTTCGCCCAATGATTTTGCGGAGTTGGTGATGGCCGAACGTAAGGCGTCCGTCGAGCGCGACACTCTGGAAACCCAGATCAAAGCCTCGATCAACCTGGATGGCACCGGAAAGGCCCGATTTGATATCGGTGTACCTTTTCTTGAGCACATGCTGGACCAGATCGCCCGCCATGGGCTGATCGACCTGGATATCGTCAGCAAGGGCGACCTGCATATCGACGACCACCACACGGTGGAAGACGTCGGTATCACGTTGGGCCAGGCATTTGCCAAAGCCATCGGTGACAAAAAAGGCATCCGTCGCTACGGCCACGCCTATGTTCCGCTGGACGAAGCGCTGTCGCGCGTAGTCATCGACTTCTCCGGCCGCCCAGGCCTGCAGATGCATGTGCCCTACACCCGCGCCACCGTGGGCGGTTTCGATGTCGACCTGTTCCAGGAATTTTTCCAGGGCTTCGTCAACCACGCACTTGTCAGCCTGCACATCGACAACCTGCGCGGCACCAACACCCACCACCAGATCGAAACCGTGTTCAAGGCTTTCGGCCGCGCGCTGCGCATGGCGGTAGAGCTGGATGACCGCATGGCCGGGCAAATGCCTTCGACCAAGGGCGTTCTGTAATGCAGACGGTCGCGGTTATCGATTACGGCATGGGTAACCTGCACTCGGTGGCCAAGGCCCTCGAACACGTAGGCGCTGGCAAGGTGCTGATCACCAGCGATGCCAATGTGATTCGCGAAGCCGACCGGGTCGTATTTCCCGGTGTGGGCGCGATTCGCGATTGCATGGCTGAGATCCGCCGCCTGGGCTTTGACAGCCTGGTGCGTGAAGTCAGCCAGGACCGGCCGTTCCTCGGCATCTGTGTGGGCATGCAAGCTTTGCTCGACAGCAGTGAAGAGAACGACGGCGTCGACTGCATCGGCCTGTTCCCAGGCCAGGTGAAGTTCTTCGGTAAAGGCCTGCACGAAGACGGCGAACACCTGAAAGTCCCGCATATGGGCTGGAACGAAGTTCGCCAGGCCGTGGATCACCCGTTGTGGCACGAAGTGCCAGACATGGCGCGTTTCTACTTCGTGCACAGCTACTACATCGCCGCCGGTAACCCGCGCCAGGTGGTGGGTGGCGGGCACTACGGCGTGGATTTTGCCGCAGCGCTGGCCGAAGGTTCGCGTTTTGCCGTGCAATTCCACCCGGAGAAGAGCCATACCCATGGCCTGCAATTGTTGCAGAACTTCGCCGCGTGGGATGGTCGCTGGTAAATGGCCAAGAAGCCGAAAGTGCCGGTCTTGAACCTCACGCCCGAACAGGAGGGTGAGGCTACCCTCACGATCAAGCGCTTCATGGAAGACCGCTTCGAGCTCAAGCTGGGCTCGTTCGAGGTCGCCGAGCTTCTTGAGTTGTTCACCACCGAAGTGGCGCCGCATTATTACAACAGGGCGATTTTCGACACGCAGACGCTCCTTAAAGAAAGGTTCGAAAGCATCGAAAGCGACTTGTGGTCGCTTGAGAAACCCTGATTTCCCAAGCATTGCTGAATATCGAATAAGGTTTGCCAGATGCTGATTATCCCCGCTATCGATCTCAAGGACGGCGCTTGTGTACGCCTGCGCCAAGGCCGCATGGAAGATTCCACCGTGTTCTCCGACGACCCGGTGAGCATGGCTGCCAAATGGGTAGAAGGTGGCTGCCGTCGTCTGCATCTGGTGGACTTGAACGGCGCCTTCGAAGGCCAGCCGGTGAATGGTGAGGTGGTTACCGCCATCGCCAAGCGCTACCCGAACCTGCCGATCCAGATCGGCGGCGGTATTCGCTCCTTGGAAACCATCGAGCACTACGTCAAAGCCGGCGTGAGCTACGTAATCATCGGCACTAAAGCCGTTAAAGACCCAGCCTTCGTTGCTGAAGCCTGCCGCGCGTTCCCGGGCAAGGTGATCGTGGGCCTGGACGCCAAAGACGGTTTTGTCGCCACCGACGGCTGGGCTGAAATCAGCACCGTGCAGGTGATCGACCTGGCCAAGCAGTTCGAAGCTGACGGTGTGTCCGCCATCGTTTATACCGACATCGCCAAAGACGGCATGATGCAGGGCTGCAACGTACCGTTCACCGCGGCTTTGGCTGCGGCTACCAAGATCCCGGTGATCGCTTCCGGTGGTATCCACAACCTGGGCGACATCAAGTCGCTGCTGGACGCCAAGGCGCCTGGCATCATCGGCGCCATCACTGGCCGCGCGATCTACGAAGGTACCTTGGACGTCGCCGAAGCCCAGGCTTACTGCGACGCCTACAACGGCTGAGGACTGACCATGGCGCTGGCCAAACGCATCATCCCTTGCCTGGACGTCGACAACGGTCGCGTGGTCAAGGGCGTCAAGTTCGAGAACATCCGTGACGCCGGCGACCCGGTGGAAATCGCGCGTCGCTACGATGAGCAAGGTGCCGACGAGATTACCTTTCTCGACATCACCGCCAGCGTCGACGGCCGCGACACCACGCTGCATACCGTGGAACGCATGGCCAGCCAGGTGTTTATCCCGCTGACCGTAGGCGGCGGCGTGCGTACCGTGCAAGACATCCGCAACCTGCTCAATGCCGGCGCGGACAAGGTCTCGATCAATACCGCGGCGGTATTCAACCCGGAGTTTGTCGGCGAAGCCGCGCAGCACTTCGGCTCGCAATGCATCGTGGTCGCCATCGACGCCAAAAAAGTCTCCGGCCCGGGTGAAACACCGCGCTGGGAGATCTTCACTCACGGCGGCCGCAAGCCCACCGGGCTGGACGCGGTGGAGTGGGCGATGAAGATGGAAGGCCTGGGCGCCGGTGAAATCCTGCTGACCAGCATGGACCAGGACGGCATGAAAAACGGCTTCGACCTCGGCGTCACCCGCGCCATCAGCGATGCGCTGGGCATTCCGGTGATTGCCTCCGGCGGCGTCGGCAACCTGCAGCACCTGGCCGACGGCGTGATCGAAGGCCACGCCAGCGCCGTGCTGGCGGCGAGTATTTTCCACTTTGGCGAATACACCGTTCCCGAGGCCAAGGCCTACATGGCGGCGCGCGGTATCGTCGTTCGCTAAACGCTACTGGACACCATGGCAGGCGCGCGGCACTCTTTGCGCTTGCCATGGATTCCGGTAGCCTTCATGTTCAAGACCTTGTTGCTCGCCCTCGCCAGTACCTCCGTGCTTATGGCCGGTGCTGCCCACGCCGAAGAACCGTCTGACGCCGCCCTGGTGTTGCTGACGGAAAACTTTCCGCCTTACAACATGGCGAAAAACGGCAAAAATTTCGCCAAGGACGAGAACATCGAAGGCATCGCCGTGGACATCGTGCGCGAGACTTTCAAGCGTGCCGGCATTTCCTACAACCTGACCCTGCGGTTTCCTTGGGAGCGAATCTACAAACTCGCCCTGGAAAAACCTGGTTACGGCGTATTCGTGATGGCGCGCCTGCCGGATCGCGAAGCTTTGTTCAAATGGGTCGGCCCTATCGGCCCTGATGATTGGGTGTTGTTGGCCAAGGCCGACAGCAAGATAGAGCTGTCGGACCTTGAGCATGCCCGTCGTTACAAGATTGGTGCCTACAAGGGCGACGCCATTGCCCAGACCCTGGAAAAACAGGGCCTCAACCCGTTGGTGGTGCTGCGCGACCAAGACAACGCGCAAAAGCTCATGGATGGCCAGATCGACCTGTGGGCCACCGGCGATCCTGCCGGGCGTTACCTGGCGCGCCAGGTCGGCGTAACGGGGCTCAAGACCGTGTTGCGCTTCAACAGCGCCCAGCTCTACCTCGCGCTGAACAAAGACGTGCCGGATGACGTGGTGACCAAACTCCAAGCGGCACTCGATCAGTTACGGGGCGAGGGTGTCCTCGAACAGATCATAGCCCGCTATCTCTAGTGTGGGCTGTGCTTCAAGGGGTTCTACTCCAGGCGCTTTCTCAGGCAGTGGCTCCACGCTAGGGTACTGGCTCATGTACACGTGCTCGCCGCTGTTGTAGCTCACAGTGTCTGATACCTGGCTGCCATCCAGGCGTAGCAGGCGGTATTCACTGTTCAGGATGGAGCCCGCAACGGCTATCTTCGGCGGCGCATAAGTGATGATTTCCAGCGCTGAGGCGTTGCTCCAACCTTTCGCCGAGTGCTGCGTATGCGTGAATTCACGGTCCAGCTGCGCCGAGAAACTCAGCGCGAATGCGCGAGTGTTTGCGGGCCATTGCTTGCTTAGTTCGACGCCGGTGCCAGTTGCCAGCACCCTGGTATTTTCTCCGATTTCGCCCTTCGTGGCTTTCCACGTAGAGGGGCGACTGGTCGCTTCGGTGTTGTGCTCAAAGCCGACGAAAACGTGACGATCAGTACGTTCCAACCGATAAGTGGGTGAGGTCTGCAGCTGCTCAATAGCGGTTAATTCCGGATCTTTTACGCAGAACCACGGCAGTTCGCACACCTTAATTATGGGGGTGGTCTCCTCCAGCATCGGGTTCTCATACCCGCTGAGAACGGGGAGTGGCGGTGCTTCGCTGGATTGCGCGGTGAGCGCCAGGCGCAGCGAATAGGCCAGGAGGCTTGGCTTGGTAGCGCTTTCACTGCCGATAAAGGTGCCAGGGGCCAAGTAAATTTCGCCGGCTGATGCATCGGGCGGAGTAATCGACCAAGTGTTCAGGTTTTGGGTAGCACCACTGCCTTTGTCGTCCCAGATCAGATCGCCCACTTGGGCTGTTTGCACCAGATCTTCGCGTACGCAGCGCATGGCACTGGTCGAAGGTTTGTCATAGGCCACACCGCACACCAGCCCCATCGCGACATAGCCTTGCGGTGGCAGTGGGCGCCAGATGGATAAATTGCCTAAGGCCCCGGTTCCTTTATCGTGCCACACCAATTGGTAATCGAGCGGCGCGCGCAGGGCCGTGCCGTTGACCTTATTCACGTCGCTGACGACCGGGACGATCTTGCTCCGGTTGATATTGTCATGGTGACCAACCGCAACATCGCCCAAGGAGAAAAACGGGCTTAGTTCATCGGATGTTGTGCTGGGCCGCCAAAGGCCGACGTCTTTATGCGCGCCTGATCCCTTATCGCTCCAGAGCGGAAGAAACTCGCTGGTAAAGTTGATGAGCAGGTCGTTGAATTGCAGAGGCTTCATTGGAGGCTCTCCAGTTGATAGGAGTATCAACTATCGAAGAGCGAGCGCATTGCCGAGCTGTATTTATCTACGCAACGGAAGATAAATGCCGTTTTTCCCATGCCCGGCCATGGCCTGATTGCCACGTACGCTGATCATCAACTTGATATCAATCCAGTCGATGCCCTGGGCCTTGAGCTTGGGCAACTCGCGCTCCAATACCGCCAGGGTTTGCGGGTAAGGGTGGCCGATCATTACGGCTGAACCTTGTTTGTGCGCCAGTTTGATTGCGGTTTGCAGCTGCGTGGTGATCGCCGCTTCGGTGCGCTCGTCATCGAGGAATACATCCCGCGAGACATGCGCCAAGCCAATCTTCTGCGCCTCGGCGGCGGCGACGGTCTGTGCACTGGTGCGGCTGTCGACAAAGAACTTGTTGCGTCGTTGCAGCTCGGCCATCAGCCACGCCATGGCGGCCGGTTGGGCGGTCATGCGGCTGCCCATGTGGTTATTGATGCCGGCGGTGTAGGGCACGGCCTTGAAGGCGGCCTCCAGGCGTTTGCCGAGTTCTTCGATAGGCAAGTCGGGGTGCCAGGCGAACGGGCCGGTAGCCGGGTCCATGGGCATGTGCAGGATCACGATCTTGCCGGCCTTGTGCGCTTCGCGGGCGAATTCGGCGGCGTGGGGCGTGTCCGGCATGATCGCCATGGTCACCGGCCCAGGCAGGGCCAGCACGCGACGATCCCGGGGCAGGTTTTGCCCCAGGTCGTCGATGATAAGGGTCAGGTAGGCTTTATGCGGCTCGCCCGCAGGCGTCGCGTGGGCGACGCCTGCCAGGCTGCACAGCACAGCGATGATCAGGGCAAAACGCATATCAACGGCTGCGCGTAATGCTCAGGCCTTTAAGCAGGCTCAGCGCCTGGGCCAGTTGATAATCATCGTCCTGCGGCATCGGCTTGGCTTTGGTGGCGCTGCCGGTCGGCTGGTCGGCGCCGCCGTTGCCATTGCCCAGGTGGCCTTGCAGGTCGGCCTCTTTGTAGTACTCGCTGTCGATCTCGTTGGTGATCTTGGCTTTACGTACTTCGATGTCCGGCACGATGCCTTGGGCCTGGATCGAGCGACCGTTCGGCGTGTAGTACAGCGCCGTGGTGATCTTCAGCGCGCGCTCGTTGTTGAGCGGCAACACGGTTTGCACCGAGCCTTTGCCGAAACTGGTGGTGCCCATCAGTACGCCGCGTTTCTGGTCTTGCAAGGCGCCGGCGACGATTTCGGAGGCCGAGGCGCTGCCGCCGTTGATCAGCACAGCCAATGGCACGTTTTCACTGAGGTCATTGCCGGTCGCTGAGAAGCGCAGTTCGGAGTTAGCGATACGGCCCTTGGTGTAGACGATCAGGCCTTTGGTGATGAAGTGGTCGACCACTTCCACCGCCGACTGCAACACGCCGCCCGGGTTGTTACGCAGGTCGAGCACGATGCCGTTGAGTTTCTTGCCGTTGTCTTTGCGCAGCTTGGCCAGGGCCTTGGCCACTTCGTCGCCGGTCTTGACCTGGAACTGGGTGATACGGATGTAACCGTAGCCCGACTCCAGCAGCTGGCTCTTCACGCTCTTGACCGTGATGGTCGCGCGGGCCAGGGTTACGTCAAACGGGTTGCCGCCGTCGCGCACCAAGGTCAGGGTGATTTTTTGGCCGAGCTTGCCGCGCATCTTGTCGACGGCTTCGGTCATGGACTGGCCACGGGTCGGCTGGCCGTTGATCTTCACGATCAAGTCGCCGGCCTGGATACCGGCCTTGGATGCTGGGGTGTCGTCGATCGGCGAGACTACTTTGATCTGGCCGTCTTCGGAGCCGACTTCGATGCCCAGGCCGCCGAATTCGCCGCTGGTGCTTTCCTGCAGCTCAGCGAAATCTTCCGGGCCCAGGTAGGCAGAGTGCGGGTCGAGGTTGCTGAGCATGCCCTTGATGGCATTTTCCAGCAGGGTTTTATCGTCTACGGGTTCGACATAGGCTGCCTTGATCCGGTCCATGACCTCGGCAAAGGTACGCAGCTCGTCCAGCGGCAGCGGGGCCTTGGTGGTCGCTGCCGTGGTCGCGGTCGTAGCGGCGGGTGCAGCTCCAGCGGCCTGGTCGGCAAAAGCCAGAGGCGCGCCGATCACCAGGGCGATCGTCAGGGCCAGCGAAGTGAGGCGGGACAAATGCAGCATGTCGAACGAACTCCTAATGTAGATGCGGCCCTATCCTTGGGAACGGCACCATTGTGCAGGGTCGCTCGGGCGGCCCTGCTGACGAATAGCGAAGTACAGCGCTGGCGTGTCCTGCCCACCACTGTTACCGACAGTGGAGATGGATTCACCGGCTTTTACAACATCACCTGCCGACTTGAGTAAAGTCTGATTGTGGCCGTAAAGGCTCAAATAGCCATTGCCGTGGTCAAGAATCACCAACAAACCCGCGCCCCGCAGCCAATCGGCAAACACCACACGGCCACCATGCACGGCATGCACCTGGCTGCCGGCGCCGGCGCTGATCATGACGCCATCCCACTTGGCGCGGGTGTCATCGCCACGGGTTTCACCGAAGCGTGCCAGTAGTCGACCATCAACGGGCCATGGAAGTTTGCCGCGCGCTGATGCAAAAGGGCCGCCGAAGTTCTCGCCGGCGCTGGAAACCACTGGCCCAGGGGCTGCGCGCGGCGGTTTACGGGGCGCCGGTGCGTCGGTGGTCGCTGCCAGTTCGGCCTCACGCTGGCGCTTTTTTTCCGCTTCCTGCTGGGCGATCAGCGCTTTCTGGCGCGCTTCTTCAGCCTCACGTGCCTGGCGGGCCAGGGTTTCTTCGATGGTTTTGAGCACTTTGCCGAGGTCGGCCTGGTCCTGCTCGCGTGCTTGGAGCTTGGCGTCGCGGGCTTTTACATCGTTATTGAGCTTGGCCAGTGCCAGCTGGCGCTCCTTACGTACCTTGTCCAGTTGGTCGCGCTGGGTGTCGAGGGCGCTTTTCTGGTCGAGCAGCTGGGATTGCTGGTCGGCAATTTCCTGTTCGACATTGGCCAGTTGGCGCAGGGTTTCGTTAAAACCCTTAAGTTGCGCCAGGCGTGCCTTGCTCAGGTAGTCGTAATAGGTGAGGGTGCGCGCGAATTTTTCTGGGTTCTGCTGGTTAAGCAGCAGCTTGAGGTATTCCTGGCGGCCGCTCTGGTAGGCGGCGCGGGCCTGGATCGCGATCAGGCGTTGCTGTTCAACGCGTGCGCTCTGGAGTTTTTTTTTCTCAGCGTCGAGTCGCTCCAGTTCCGACTCGCTCTTCTTTAATTCTTTTTGCAGCTCCTGGACCTGCTTCTCGAGCTTGCCCATCTCGGTTTCCGTGCCGCGCAGGTCTTTCTGCACCCCGGATTTTTCTTCCTGGAGCTTGCCGAGCAGTTTTTTCAGCTCAGTAATGTCCTGACGCGTAGCGTCCAACTGTTGTTGGGTTTGTGCGCGCTCATCGGCAAACGCCGGTTGGAGCAGGCAGACAAGAGCGAGGGTAATCAAGGCGCGAAGCATAGAGGCGGGCGACACCAGGGAAAGGGACAGCCTAGTATGCCCGCCAAGCGCCGCAAAAAAAACGCCCAATTGGGGCTTGCGGGCAAGATAGGTGCCGAGTGGCGTTGGTGTGGCAAAAAGATATCCTCAAAAGCACCTTCCAACCCTGTGGGTGCTGGCTTGCCTGCGATGCGGACACCTCGGTGCTTCAGAGATACCGAGTTGATGCTATCGCAGGCAAGCCAGCTCCCACAGGGGCTTGCGGTGCTTCTCAGGGTCAAACCAGAATCGAAGTCCCGGTCATCTCTTTCGGCTTCTCCAACCCCATCAGCTTCAGCATGGTCGGCGCCACATCCGCCAGCACGCCGCCTTCACGCACTTTCAGGTCGCGCTTGCCGACATAGATGAACGGCACCGGCTCGGTGGTGTGGGCGGTGTGGGCTTGCCCGGTGGATTCGTCGGACATCTGCTCGCAGTTGCCGTGGTCGGCGGTGATCAGCGCTTCGCCGCCGACTTTCTCCAGGGCGTCGACGATGCGGCCGACGCACAGGTCCAGGCATTCCACGGCTTTTACGGCCGCTTCCAGGTTACCGCTGTGGCCCACCATGTCGCCGTTGGCGTAGTTGACCACGATCACGTCGTAACGCTGATTGTCGATGGCATCGACGATCTTGTCGGTGACTTCGGGTGCGCTCATTTCCGGCTGCAGGTCGTAGGTGGCGACTTTTGGCGACGGGATCAGGATGCGTTCTTCGCCCGGGAACGGTTCTTCACGCCCGCCGGAGAAGAAGAAGGTCACGTGGGCGTATTTTTCGGTTTCGGCGATGCGCAACTGGGTCTTGCCGTTTTTCGCCAGGTAGTCGCCCAACACGTTTTCCAGGCTGCCCGGGGCAAACGCCGAGGGAGCCGGAATGTTGGCGGCGTATTGGGTGAGCATCACGAACTCGACTTTCGGTTGGCGTGCGCGCTCAAAATCTTTGAAACCGGTATCGACGAACACGTGGCTCAGCTCACGGGCACGGTCGGCGCGGAAGTTCATGAACACCACGGCGTCGCCGTCTTCGACTTTCACCGGCTCGCCGAGGGTAGTGGCTTTGACGAATTCATCGCTCTCGCCACGCGCATAGGCGGCTTCCAGGCCTTCCTGTGCGGTGGCGGCGTTGAATTCGGCCTGGCCGTCGACGATCAGGTTGTAGGCCTGGGCCACGCGGTCCCAGCGGTTGTCACGGTCCATGGCGAAGTAACGGCCGACCAGGCTGGCGATGCGGCCCTTGCCGAGGGCGGCGAAGGTGGCGTCGAGCAGCTCGATGGACGACTGCGCGCTTTTTGGCGGGGTGTCGCGGCCGTCGAGGAAGGCGTGCAGGTAGATCTTGTCGGCGCCGCGCTTGAACGCCAGCTCGGCCATGGCGACCAGGTGGTCCTGGTGGCTGTGCACGCCGCCGTCGGACAACAGGCCCATGAAGTGCACGGCCTTGCCGGCTGCGACTGCTTTATCCACCGCCGCGCAAATGGTCGGGTTCTCGAAGAACTCGCCGTCGCGGATCGATTTGGTCACGCGTGTGAAGTCTTGGTATACCACTCGTCCGGCGCCGAGGTTCATGTGGCCGACTTCCGAGTTGCCCATCTGGCCGTCCGGCAGGCCTACATCCATGCCCGAACCTGAGATCAAACCGTTGGGTACGGTGGCGGTGAGGCGGTCGAGTACCGGCTTCTTGGCCGAGTACACGGCGTTGTCGTGGTGGCTTTCACTGTGTCCGAAGCCATCGAGAATTATCAGGACCAAAGGTTTAGGCGTAGTAGTCATAGATCCTCTCGCGGCGGTAATAAAGGAAGGCAATCTAAAAGGGAGTAGCAGTCTAAAGCGAAGTTCCGACCACGTCACCGCTTTACGGGGGTTGGCCCCCCCTGACGGCTGTGTATACTTACCGCCATTTTAACGCCCTGGAACCTCCTTGATGGTTGATCACCTGATTGCATTTGCCACTGCCCACTACCTGCTCGCGGGTGCCTTCGTCATCCTGCTGGCGCTGCTGATCGCTCATGAAATGAGCCGCGGTGGCCGCAGCCTGAGCACGTCGGAGCTGACCGCGCTGGTCAACAAGGATGAGGCCGTTGTCGTGGATATTCGCCCGGTCAAGGATTTTGCCGCCGGCCATATCGTCGGCGCCCTGAACATTCCACAGGACAAGCTCATCGCACGCCTGGTCGAGCTGGAAAAATACAAAGGCAAGACCATTATTCTAGTCGACGCCCAAGGCCAGCACGCCGGGACCCACGCCCGCGAGATGCTCAAGGCTGGTTTCACCGCCGCCAAACTGTCCGGCGGTATCGGCAGTTGGAAGGCCGATAACCTGCCGTTGGTGAAGTGACATGAGTCAGGTTGTCGTTTACTCCAGCGATTGGTGCCCTTACTGCATGCGGGCCAAGGCCCTGCTTGAGAAAAAGGGCGTTGCCTTCGAAGAGATCAAGGTCGACGGCAAACCCCAGGTGCGCGCCGAAATGACCCAGAAGGCGGGGCGCACGTCCGTGCCGCAGATCTGGATCGGCGACAAGCATGTCGGTGGTTGCGATGACCTGTTCGCCCTGGAGCGCGCCGGTAAACTCGATGCGCTGCTGCTCGTCTGACTCCTAAACCCTAAAAGACCCCAAGATCAAGAAGGATCTGTGATGACTGACCAACAGAATACTGAAGCAGCAGAAACCCAAGGCCCACAATTCTCGCTGCAGCGGATCTACGTGCGTGACCTGTCGTTCGAGGCGCCGAAAAGCCCGGCCATCTTCCGTCAGGAATGGACTCCAAGCGTTGCGCTGGACCTGAACACCCGTCAAAAGGCACTGGAAGGTGACTTCCACGAAGTCGTGCTGACCCTGTCGGTCACCGTCAAGAATGGCGAAGAAGTCGCCTTCATCGCTGAAGTGCAACAGGCCGGTATCTTCCTGATCCAGGGCCTGGACGAAGCGTCCATGAGCCACACCCTGGGCGCGTTCTGCCCGAACATCCTGTTCCCGTATGCCCGTGAGACCCTGGACAGCCTGGTCACCCGTGGCTCGTTCCCTGCGCTGATGCTGGCTCCGGTGAACTTCGATGCCTTGTACGCGCAAGAGCTGCAGCGCATGCAACAGGAAGGTTCGTCGACCGTTCAGTAAGTCGACGCGGTAAAAATGTGGGAGCGGGCTTGTGTGGGAGCTGGCTTGCCTGCGGTAGCATCACCCCGGTGTGACTGACACACCGAGGTGCCTGCATCGCGGGCAAGCCCGGCTCCCACACAAGCCCGCTCCCACATTTGTTTTTATGTGTTACTTGAAGCCCAGTTGGCGCCAGCCTTCGTAGACCGCGACGGCCACGGTGTTGGACAGGTTCAAGCTGCGGCAACCCTCGCGCATCGGCAAGCGCAAGCGATGGCCGTCGGGCAGGGCGTCGAGCACCTCGGCCGGCAGGCCACGGCTTTCCGGGCCGAACAGGAAGGCGTCGCCTTCGGCAAAGCTGGCATCATGAAACGGCCGCGAGCCCTTGGTGGTAAACGCGAACAGCCGTGGGTGGCCCAGGCTTTCCAGGCAACTGGCCAGATCGGCGTGGCGCTTGAGCGTGGCGTACTCGTGGTAGTCCAGCCCGGCCCGGCGCAGGCGCTTGTCGTCCATGTCGAAGCCCAGCGGCTCAATCAAATGCAGGTGGCAGCCACTGTTGGCGCACAGCCTGATAACGTTGCCGGTATTCGGCGGAATTTCTGGTTGAAAAAGGATGACGTGAAACATGCACGGCTCCGAAGGCAAAGATGCGCTGCATTCTACCCCTGAAGACGACCCAAGGCCGAAGCTATTGCCCAGGGTCTTGGGCTCAATGGTGATTGTCGGTTTGATGATCGGCCTGATGATTGGCCGCCTGACCACCCCGGAGCCGGTCGAATTGCAACAGGTAGAGCTGGCAAAGGACGGCGTGGTGGTGTGGTTCAACAGCGAGCCCAAGCTGCACGGCGAGCAGGTGGATGGCACCGTGGCGCTGCTGTTCGACGCGCAGGGCAAGGTGGCCAATGGGCAACTCAAGGTCAATGACAAGGACGTGAACTGGCGCATCCGCAAGACCGATAGCGGCTTGCTGCTCAACCTGGTGGCGGCTCGGCCGTTGCGCGGGGAATGGAAGGGAGAGAAGGCCGATGGCCGCTGGCGGCTTGAGATCCATCTCCAAGAGCAATAAAAGAGGGAATCCCCGGCCTGCCTGTACCGAGGTTCCCGAAACGGGTGTGGGGCGCGACGCGATCCGCATCAAGCACCCCAGGTGTAAAGAGGGGATTCTCGGCCTGCCTGTACCAAGGTCCCCGAAACTGGGTAGTACAAGGGTTATTGCAGGGCGCGTGCCAGAGTTTGTAATTTGTGCCAAAAAATCACGCCATAAAGCGAAAAGCCCCGGAATACGGGGCTTTGGTGTTTTTGCTGTTCAAGGTTTTTTCAGCGTGGCTGATGTTTCAAGCGTTGGATCCATGCCCGATGCCGGTTCATGGTGCATTGAAGCGGTGCACTGCATCTGATCTGATCGTTCCCACGCTCCGCGTGGGAATGCATCGTGTGACGCTCCGCGTCACCAGTGCACAGACCTCAAGTTGCAGTGAGGCCTGGACGCGGAGCGTCCGGGGAGGCATTCCCACGCAGAGCGTGGGAACGATCAGTCAGCCCTCATCACCCTCATCTTCATCCCCGCCATCCACCTTCATCCCCAGCTCCTTGATCTTGCGCGTCAGGGTATTACGGCCCCAGCCCAGCAGCACGGCGGCGTCGCGGCGGCGGCCGGCGGTGTGCTTCAAGGCGGTTTCGATCATGATTCGCTCGAACGCCGGCACGGCGCTGTCGAGCAGGTTCGACTGGCCACGCGCCAAGGCCTGATCTGCCCATTGGCGCAGCGCCTGTTCCCAGTTGGTCACAGGGGCTGAGTCCTGCGGCAGGCTGAGCAGCTCCGGCGGCAGGTCGCTGATATGCACTTCGCGACCCGAAGCCATCACGGTGATCCAGCGGCAGGTGTTCTCCAGCTGGCGCACGTTGCCTGGCCACGGCAGGTTCTTGAGGTATTCCTCAGTCTCGCTTTTCAGCAGCTTCGGCTCGACGGCCAGCTCCTGCGCGGCGCGGCTGAGGAAGTGGCGGGCCAGGGTCGGGATGTCTTCGCGACGGTCCGACATGCGTGGGATATGGATACGGATCACGTTCAGACGGTGGAACAAGTCTTCACGGAATTTGCCCGCGTGCACCAAGGTTTCGAGGTTCTGGTGGGTCGCCGCGATGATGCGCACGTCGACCTTGACCGGCGTGTGCCCGCCAACGCGATAGAACTCACCGTCGGCCAATACGCGCAGCAAGCGGGTCTGGGTGTCGGCCGGCATGTCGCCGATCTCATCCAGGAACAGCGTACCGCCGTCGGCCTGTTCAAAGCGGCCGCGACGCAGGTTGGCGGCACCGGTGAAGGCGCCTTTCTCATGGCCGAACAGCTCGGACTCCATCAAATCCTTGGGAATTGCCGCCATGTTCAGCGCGATAAACGGCGAGGCCGCCCGTGGGCTGTGGCGGTGCAGTGCATGCGCCACCAGCTCTTTACCGGTGCCCGACTCGCCGTTGATCAGCACGGTGATGTTGGAGTGGCTCAAGCGCCCGATGGCGCGAAACACTTCCTGCATCGCCGGCGCTTCGCCGATGATTTCCGGGGTGCGGGTCAGGGCCGGTGGGGCTTGCTGGTTCTGTTGTTCCTGGGCGTGCTGGTTGGCGCGTTTGACCAGCGCCACCGCCTCATCCACGTCGAACGGCTTGGGCAGGTATTCAAAGGCGCCGCCTTGATAGGACGCGACAGCGCTGTCCAGGTCCGAGTGCGCGGTCATGATGATCACCGGCAGGCGCGGGTGCTGCTCACGGATGCGCGCGAGCAAGTCCAGGCCGCTGGCGCCGGGCATGCGGATGTCGGAGATGATCACGTCCGGCTGCTGGCGCGCCAGGCGGCTCATCACGCCGTCGGCGCTGTCGAAGCTCTGAGTGGTCATGCCTTCCTGTTGCAAGGCTTTCTCGAGGACCCAGCGGATAGAACGGTCGTCATCGACGATCCAGACAGTTTCACTACGGCTCATGTCGATGGGGCTCCTTGTTCCAGAGGCAGAAAGATCGAGAACGTGGTGTGGCCGGGATGGCTTTCACATTCGATCAAGCCCTGGTGCTGGCTGATGATGTTCTGAGTAATGGCCAGGCCCAGCCCGGTACCGTCCGGGCGGCCGCTGACCATGGGAAAGAAAATGGTTTCCTGCAGTTCCGCAGGAATGCCCGGGCCGTTGTCGATGATCTCGACTTTGGTCACCAGGCGATGGCGCACATGGCCGATGGTGAACTGGCGCAGGGCGCGGGTGCGCAGGCTGATGCGGCCCAGGCGCAGCTCGTTCTGGCTGCTGATGGCCTGCATGGCGTTGCGCACGATATTGAGCACCGCCTGGATCATCTGTTCGCGGTCGATCAACACGTCGGGAATGCTTGGGTCGTAGTCGCGCACCAGGGTGATGCAGCCTTGGCTTTCGGCCTCGACCAGTTGGCAGACGCGCTCCAGCACCTCGTGCACGTTGGTCATCGCCAGCGATGGCAACTTGTTGGAGCCGAGCATGCGGTCCACCAGGTTACGCAAGCGGTCGGCCTCCTCGATGATGACGTTGGTGTAGTCCTTGAGGTGCTCCTCCGGCAGTTCGCGGGCCAGCAGTTGCGCGGCGCCGCGAATCCCGCCCAACGGGTTCTTGATCTCGTGGGCCAGGCCGCGCACCAGCATCTTGCTGGTTTCCTGCTTGGACAGCTGCGCTTCTTCCTTGGTGATGCGCAGCAGGCGGTCACGTGGGTGCACTTCGAGCAGCAGCAGGGTGGTGCCGTTGCTCAGGATCGGGGTCACGGCGTAGTCGACCGTCAGCGTCTGGCCGGTGAGGGCGGTGAGCATCGCTTCGCGCTTGGTGAACGGGTGTGCCTGCTCCACCGCCTGGCGCAAAGAACTCAAGGCTTCGGCCGACTCGGTGAACAATTCGCTGATGAACTGCCCATGGCTGCGCTGGCCGCTGATGGCCAGGAGCATCTCCGCCGCCGGGTTCATGTACTCAAGACGCAGGTCGTCATTGAGCAGAATGGTCGCGGTGGTCAGGTTGTCGAGTAACAAACGGTGCAGTGCATCGCTGATGGTCATCAGGACCTCTTTTGGAGCAAGGCGCGGGCTTGAGGCACACGCTGATACAAGGAAAATGCAAAAACCAAACCAAGGCTCCGAAAAGAAGCGTTAAACCCCTGAAATAGGGGTTTAAGGCGCGAAACTGTGGCGTTCTGCCAGCTTGTTCGGGAAGAATCGAACCAAAATGGGCTGGGCAGATGGGAAGCGTGCAGGCTATCGCACCAATATAGTGCGTTTTTGTGAAACCTGTTCAGGAAGTGAGGGCTGGCGATGAATTGGCATGAGTATCTAGGTCAATGTGGGAGCTGGCTTGCCTGCGATAGCAATATTGAATGTGCCGACGCTATCGCAGGCAAGCCAGCTCCCACAGTTCTGATTGGGTTTGCAGTCTTTAACCTTTGTAGATGCACAGCTCAGCGGTGGCGCGGATCATCGCCAGCTGGCGCATTGGTTCGTTCTGTGGCTCATGGACGGCTTGCGTCACCCATTGCGGGCACTGTGGGTCGGTGCGCTGTGGGGTGAAGTCCGCAAGCTGCTGGAGCAGGCGTTTTTGCAGATGATCCAGCTGCGGACGAATCTGCTTCACCAGGTCCGGGCGCGGGTTGTCGGGCGCTTTGCCTTGGAACTGCCAGTCGGATAGATGGGTGTATTGCACCAACTTATTGGCTTCGATCTGCGCCGAGAAAAATTGCTCGGCGGCGGCGGGGTCCAGTTTGTAAGTAGGCGCCTGGGCGACGACGCTGGCGATCACTTCCTGTTCGCGCTTCTTGTCCTCTACGGGCTTGTGGCTGTCCCATTTGCTCAGGGCAACCTGGTCGGCGATCTCCAGGCGTTCGGCGATGCTGTTGAGCAGAGGCTCCAGGGTGGGCGGCGCGGCGCTCGCACTGGCGCTGATAAATAACAAAGCGAACACAAGTCGATGTTTCAAAGCAGATCTCCTGTGGGAGCTGGCTTGCCTGCGATGCGGGCAACTCGGTACAGCAGGTATACCCAGCTGATGCTATCGCAGGCAAGCCAGCGCCCACATGTTGATTGGGTTTACAGGTTGGGGGCGGTGTCAGTCAGAGGCTACCTTAACTTGCGTGCTTGCCTACAGGTGAGCCAGAATCCGCCGGCTTGTACGGCTGGCTTGTCGTCTTTAAGGTTGCTCGGTCGCTGCTCATCAGCGATCAGGTTTAGTAGCCTGGATTCGAATTGTAGGTCGTGCATTCTCCATCAATCAGATTTCCCAAATCTGTGCTTGATGGTGGCTGTGCGCAGGGCATCCTCGGATGCGCCGGGCTTCTACATTCACCGGTCTACTAACCTGCGCACAGCCGCCACCCTTTCGTTTAGTAGCGAAGCGAAGGCGGCCTCATTGAGGAATGTAGAAAATGTTCAAACCAACCCCAAATCCACCTCCATCCGTCTTCACCATCGATCCCGGTAGCGACGACGAGTCCCTGCTGGTCAACAGCTTCGAAGCCTTCTCCTCGGTCAGCACCTTGTTGCTTGATTTGTCCGAGGCGCTGGAAGGCAAACACCGCGATACGGTTCTGGCGATTCACCAGCTCAGTGCCTTGGGCACCTTGATGATTGCCAAGATGCTCGACCGCCACGCCCCGGCCCGCTGAACCCCAGGCAAAAAAAAGACCTCCCGAAGGAGGTCTTTTTTCATCACGCCACGTTAAGCAGCGCTACCGGATCAGCAGCTGTAGTACAGCTCGTATTCCAGTGGGTGTACGAAGGTGCGTACTTTGATTTCTTCTTCGCTTTTCAGCTCGATGTAGGCATCGATGAAGTCGTCGCTGAATACGCCGCCTTTGGTCAGGAACGCACGGCCCTTGTCCAGCTCTTCCAGGGCTTCTTTCAGGCTGCCGCACACTTGTGGGATCTCTTTGGCCTCTTCAGGCGGCAGGTCGTACAAGTTTTTGTCGGCGGCGTCGCCTGGGTGGATCTTGTTCTGGATACCGTCCAGGCCAGCCATGACCAGGGCAGCGAAAGCCAGGTACGGGTTAGCTGCTGGGTCCGGGAAGCGCGCTTCGATACGGCGAGCGCGTGGGCTGGACACGTAAGGAATACGGATCGAGGCGGAACGGTTGCGAGCCGAGTAGGCCAGCATTACCGGCGCTTCGAAACCTGGGACCAGACGCTTGTAGGAGTTGGTCGACGGGTTGGTGAAGCCGTTCAGGGCCTTACCGTGCTTGATGATACCGCCGATGAAGTACAGGGCGGTGTCGGACAGGCCGGCATAACCTTCGCCAGCGAAGGTGTTCTTGCCATCTTTGGCGATGGACAGGTGAACGTGCATACCCGAACCGTTATCGCCATACAGCGGCTTAGGCATGAAGGTAGCGGTACGGCCGTAGGCATCAGCCACGTTGTGTACGCAGTACTTCAGGGTCTGAACTTCGTCAGCCTTGGCCACCAGGGTGTTGAACTTCACACCGATTTCGTTCTGGCCGGCAGTCGCCACTTCGTGGTGGTGAACTTCGATGACCAGGCCCATTTCTTCCATGGCGTTGCACATGGAGGTACGGATTTCGTGGTCGTGGTCGAATGGCGGAACTGGGAAGTAGCCACCTTTGATGCCTGGACGGTGGCCTTTGTTGCCGCCTTCGATGTCCTGGTCGGACATCCACGAACCTTGTTCAGAGAAGATCTTGAACATGGAGCCGGAGATGTCGGACTTGAACTTGACCGAATCAAAGATGAAGAATTCTGGCTCTGGGCCAACGAATACGGTGTCGCCGATACCGGTAGACTTCAGGTATTCCTCGGCACGCTTGGCGATCGCACGTGGGTCGCGGTCGTAGCCTTGCATGGTCGAAGGCTCGATCACGTCGCAGACGATGATCAGGGTTGGGTCTTCGGTGAACGGGTCGAGAACGGCAGTGCTGTCGTCCGGCATCAGGATCATGTCGGAAGCTTCGATGCCTTTCCAGCCAGCAATGGAGGAACCGTCGAACATTTTGCCTTCTTCGAAGAAAGCATCATCCAGCGCGTCGCGAGCCGGCATGGTCACGTGGTGCTGAGTACCTTTAGTGTCCGTGAAGCGCAGATCAATCCATTTAACGTCATGATCTTTGATGAGTTGAACCGACTTCGACATGGTGTCCTCCGGGTGGCTTCGGGCTGGGGTAGTGGAGTTAGCCCTTAGAATGTGGGTGATGCCGGCGCGAATACTCGACCAAGGCAACCTGCCTCACAAGAGAGCAAATTGCATGCCAGTGCGCCAACATGGCCTTTTTGCCTCAAAATGGCCCCTATAACGGTGCAATCCGCTGAAGCGGAATAATTAACGCACTGCAATGTAGCGTTAATTTGCGCAAATGACCCGTTTTGGTGCGCGGTATCGTCAATGCATATTAACTGGTTAAACCTTGAGCGATTTCCGCTATAATCCGCGCCCCCCTTTTTCAGCAGGCCCGGCGCGCGCTGTTTCCATGAAATTAATCGTTAAAGTGTTCCCCGAGATCACCATCAAAAGCCGACCGGTACGGATGCGTTTCATCCGTCAGTTGGCCAAGAACATCCGTGCCGTGCTCCGTGACTTGGACCCGGCTGTGGTGGTGAACGGCGTGTGGGACAACCTCGAGCTGGAAACCCGTGTCACCGACGCCAAAGCCTTGAAGGACATGACCGAGCGCCTGAGCTGCATGCCGGGCATCGCGCATTTCCTGCAGGTGGATGAGTACCCGCTGGGCGACTTCGACGACATCACCGAAAAGTGCAAACTGCATTTCGGCACAGAGTTAGAAGGCAAGATTTTTTCGGTGCGCTGCAAGCGCGCCGGCAAGCACACCTTCACCTCCATGGACGTCGAGAAATACGTCGGCAGCAAGCTGCGTCGCGAGTGCGGCGCCGCCGGAATTTCCCTGAAAGCGCCGCAAATTGAAGTGCGCATGGAAATTCGCGACCAACGGTTGTTTGTGATCCACAGCCAGCACAACAGCATTGGCGGCTACCCGTTGGGCGCCCTGGAACAGACCCTGGTACTGATGTCCGGCGGTTTCGATTCCACAGTGGCGGCCTACCAGATCATGCGCCGCGGCCTGATGAGCCACTTCTGCTTCTTTAATCTGGGCGGGCGTGCACACGAATTGGGCGTGATGGAAGTCGCGCACTTTATCTGGAAGAAGTACGGCAGCTCCCAGCGCGTGCTATTCGTAAGCGTACCGTTCGAGGAAGTGCTGGGCGAAATTCTCGGCAAAGTCGATAACAGTCATATGGGCGTAGTATTGAAGCGTATGATGTTGCGCGCTGCGTCCCGAATCGCCGATCAGTTGCAGATCGACGCGCTGGTGACCGGCGAAGCGATCTCCCAGGTTTCCAGCCAGACGCTGCCGAACCTGTCGCTGATTGACTGCGTGACCGAAAAGCTGGTGCTGCGCCCGCTGATTGCCAGTCACAAGCAGGACATCATCGACCTGGCCGAAGAAATCGGCACGGCGGATTTCGCCAAGCACATGCCTGAATATTGCGGGGTCATCTCGGTGAACCCCAAGACCCACGCCAAGCGCAACCGCGTGGAGTACGAAGAACAACAGTTCGACATGGCGATTCTGGAGCGTGCGCTCGAGAACGCCAAAATGGTCCCCATCGATCGCGTAATCGACGAACTGGGCCAAGACGTGCAAATCGAAGAAGTCAGCGAAGCCCTGGCCGGCCAGATTGTCGTCGACATCCGTCACCCGGATGCCGCGGAAGATGAGCCGCTGGAAATCACTGGCATCGACGTGCAAGCGCTGCCGTTCTACGCATTGAACGCGCGTTTCAAGGAACTGGATAACAGCCGTCAGTACCTGCTGTATTGCGACAAAGGCGTGATGAGTCGCCTGCATGCCCACCATTTGCTCAGTGAGGGGCATGCCAATGTGCGCGTTTATCGACCGAGCTAAGAGCCCGGGGCTGTTTGCCTGTGGCCTGCGTCACCGGCCCCCCGACTCTGCCGTCAAGCTGTAACGGCAAGGCCTGACTCTACTGTTAATCGCTGCCACGACCTGTCAGCACACCGAATCCTCTGATCGAGATACACAAGTGATCGAAAATCTACGTAACATCGCCATCATTGCTCACGTTGACCATGGTAAAACCACCCTGGTAGACAAACTCCTGCGTCAATCCGGCACCCTGGAGCGCAACGAGCTCAACGACGAGCGCGTGATGGACTCCAACGACCAGGAAAAAGAGCGCGGTATTACCATCCTGGCTAAAAACACCGCTATCAACTGGAACGGCTACCACATCAACATCGTGGACACCCCGGGCCACGCCGACTTCGGCGGTGAAGTTGAACGTGTAATGTCGATGGTTGACTCCGTTCTGCTGCTGGTTGATGCCCAAGACGGCCCTATGCCGCAAACCCGTTTCGTAACCAAGAAGGCTTTCGAAGCCGGCCTGCGTCCGATCGTGTGCATCAACAAGGTTGACCGTCCAGGCGCGCGTCCGGACTGGGTTCTGGACCAGATCTTCGACCTGTTCGACAACCTGGGTGCTACCGAAGAGCAACTTGATTTCCAAGTGATCTACGCCTCTGCCCTGAACGGTATTGCCGGTCTGGAACACACCGCCATGGCGGAAGACATGACCCCGCTGTACCAGGCGATCGTTGACCACGTTCCACCGCCGAAGGTTGACCGTGAAGGCCCGTTCCAGATGCAAATCTCGGCACTGGACTACAACAGCTTCCTGGGTGTTATCGGTGTTGGCCGTATCGCTCGTGGTAGCGTCAAGCCGAACACTCCGGTTGTTGCTATCGGTGCCGACGGTAAGAAGCGTAACGGTCGTATCCTGAAGCTGATGGGTCACCACGGTCTGCACCGTATCGACGTTGAAGAAGCTTTCGCAGGCGACATCGTTTGCGTCAGCGGTATGGACTCGCTGTTCATCTCCGACACCCTGTGCCAGCCGGACACTGTCGAGGCGATGAAGCCTCTGACCGTTGACGAGCCAACCGTTTCCATGACCTTCCAGGTAAACGACTCGCCTTTCTGCGGTAAAGAAGGCAAGTTCGTGACTTCCCGTAACATCAAGGAACGTCTGGACAAAGAGCTGCTGTACAACGTTGCACTGCGCGTTGAAGAAGGCGACTCGGCTGACAAGTTCAAGGTTTCCGGCCGTGGTGAGCTGCACCTCTCGGTACTGATCGAGACCATGCGTCGCGAAGGCTTCGAAATGGGCGTTGGTCGTCCGGAAGTGATCATCCGTCAGGTTGACGGCGTGAAGCAGGAACCGTTTGAAGACGTGACCATCGACACCCCGGAAGAATCCCAGGGCAAAGTCATGGAAGAGATGGGCCTGCGTCGCGGCGACCTGACCAACATGGTGCCGGATGGCAAAGGCCGTGTGCGTCTGGAATACAACATCCCTGCTCGTGGTCTGATCGGTTTCCGTAACCAGTTCCTGACCCTGACCAACGGTGCTGGCATCCTGACCTCGATCTTCGATCGCTACGACACCATGAAGTCCGGCGACATGTCCGGCCGTCAGAACGGTGTTCTGGTATCGGTAGAAACCGGCAAGGCGCTGACCTACTCCCTGGAAACTCTCCAGGCGCGTGGCAAGCTGTTCGTTGAACACGGTCAAGAGATCTACAACGGTCAGATCGTTGGTCTGAACAGCCGTGACAACGACATGGGCGTCAACCCAACCAAAGGCAAGAAGCTCGACAACATGCGTGCTTCGGGTAAAGACGAAACCATCGCTCTGGTTCCACCTGTTCGCTTCACCCTGGAACAGGCTCTGGAATTCATCCAGGACGACGAGCTGTGCGAAGTTACGCCTAAGTCGATCCGCCTGCGTAAGAAGATCCTGGACGAAGGCGAGCGTACCCGCGCTGCCAAGAAAGCCAAGAACTGAGTTAACTCAGGCTGAATGAAAAACGCCCCCGGTCGAAAGGCCGGGGGCGTTTTTTTATGCCTGATCGTTCCCACGCTCTGCGTGGGAATGTAGCTCTGGACGCTCCGCGTCCGCTCTTAAAAGAGGCGTTCCCACGCAGAGCGTGGGAACGATGATCAGAACTTATCGAGCGTCTTGAACTTAGTCTCGCGCACCACTTCCTTCGGCTTATACGCGCAATACCCAGGGCGCGGGCCGATTTTCGGGTGGTTGCGGCAGGTATCCGGGCGCTTGTCATAAATAGTGCAGAAGCGCGTCTTACGATCCAGGTACAGGCAATCGTTGTTGCTCATGCGCTGCAGGGTAAAAATTTCGGATTTGGAGTTGTAGCGCTCGACGATGCCTTCCTTCTGCAAACGCTTGGCGATGTTCTTCGGCGGGTCGCCGCGTTCGAACTCGTCAACGATGCCAATGCGGATCAGGTCCTTGATCTTCACCTCAACCGGCAGCGTGCAGCAGCTGGACACGCAGCCACCGCACATGTGGGCGGAATATTTCTGCCAGGTCTCGAGACGGTCGAGTTCCGCGGCGGCGATCAGTTGAGGCTTCATCAGGGTTCCAAGGTGGGGCTATATCCGGGCGCGCGATAATACCGGGATTGATGATTTTTTGAACAATATTTTGCGGTTTTCAGCCCGAAGGCTGCTCAAGCGCCGTTCGGGCACGACCCCTGCATCAATTTCCCGCAAAGGTGAATGAGTTAAAAAACTGCCGAACCAGCACGTCCGCCGTCTGTCAGACCGACTAGGCTCTAGCAACTCCTTCAATCTCGCCCGAGGTCGCACCGATGTCTCAGGAACCGCTTGCACGAGAAGCAGAGGTAGCCGCATTCCGCGATGCTGTCTTGACCAAACTCACCTACGCGGTGGGCAAAGACCCCGACCACGCCTTCGACCACGACTGGTTTGAAGCCATTGCCCTGGCCGCGCGCGACCAGATGGTCGACCATTGGATGGACCATACACGGCGTATTTACCGCAAAGGCCAGAAGCGGGTTTATTACCTCTCTCTCGAATTCCTGATCGGTCGTTTGCTCTACGACAGCCTGAGCAACCTTGGCGTGCTGGAGATCGCGCGCGAAGCACTCTCCGAACTGGGAGTCGACCTGGAGCGCATCCGCCTGCTGGAGCCCGACGCGGCGCTCGGCAACGGTGGCCTGGGCCGCTTGGCGGCATGCTTTATGGAAAGCATGTCGACCCTGGGCATTGCCGGCCACGGGTATGGCATTCGTTATGAGCACGGCCTGTTCCGCCAGGCGATTGTTGATGGCTGGCAGCAGGAACAGACCGAGCGCTGGCTGGACTTTGGTAACCCATGGGAATTCGAGCGGGCCGAAGTGATTTACCCGATCGGCTTTGGCGGCAGCGTCGAAACCCTGCCGGACGCCTCCGGCAAGCTGATCCAAGTGTGGACGCCCAGTGAAACCGTGCGCGCGGTTGCTTATGACACCCCAGTCGTCGGCTGGCGTGGCGCCAGCGTCAACACCCTGCGCCTGTGGCGTGCACGCGCCGTGGAAGACCTGCACCTGGAACGTTTCAACGCCGGTGACCACTTGGGCGCCGTCGCCGAAGTCGCCCGCGCCGAAAGCATCTCGCGAGTGCTTTACCCGGCCGACAGCACCGAAGCGGGGCAGGAACTGCGCCTGCGCCAGGAATACTTCTTCGTCGCCGCCTCCTTGCAAGACTTGCTGCGCCGCCACAAAAACATGCACGGCTCGGTATTGAGTCTGGGCGAGCACGCCGCCATCCAGCTCAACGACACTCACCCCTCGATTGCTGTGGCTGAGCTGATGCGCCAACTCGTCGACCTGCATGACATTCCGTGGGAAGCCGCGTGGGATGTGACGGTTGAAACCCTTTCCTACACCAACCACACCTTGCTACCCGAGGCATTGGAAACCTGGCCTGTGGGCCTGATGGAACGCATGCTGCCCCGGCACATGCAGATCATCTACCTGATCAACGCCCAGCACATCGACTCGCTGCGCGCCAAAGGCATTCACGACTTTGACGTGCTGCGCGCCGTGTCGCTGATCGAAGAAGACAACGGCCGCCGTGTGCGCATGGGCAACCTGGCGTTCCTGGGCTCCCACAGCGTCAACGGCGTGTCCGGCTTGCACACCCAACTGATGCGCAGCACGGTGTTCTCCGAAATGCACAAGCTGTACCCGGAGCGCATCAACAACAAAACCAACGGCATCACCTTCCGCCGCTGGCTGTACCAGGCCAACCCCAAGCTCACCGAGATGCTGGTGGAAGCGCTGGGCCCGGACATTCTCGACACCATGGAAACCCGCCTGACGGAGCTGGAAACCTTCGCCGAGAAGCAGTCTTTCCGCAAAGCCTTCGCCGATCAGCGCCTGCACAGCAAGCGCGCGCTGGCCGAGATCATCCACGAGCGCCTGGGCATCTCGGTCAACCCGGCGGCGATGTTCGACGTGCAGGTCAAACGCATCCACGAATACAAACGCCAGTTGCTCAACCTGCTGCACACCGTGGCGCTGTACCAGGCGATACGCGCCGAGCCGGGCACTGACTGGGTGCCACGGGTGAAGATCTTCGCGGGCAAGGCCGCCGCGAGTTATCACCAGGCCAAGTTGATCATCAAGTTGACCAACGACATCGCCCGCACCGTGAACAACGACCCCACCGTGCGCGGCTTGCTCAAGGTGGTGTTCCTGCCCAACTACAACGTCAGCCTGGCGGAAAGCATCATCCCGGCGGCAGATTTGTCGGAGCAGATCTCCACGGCGGGCTTCGAAGCCTCGGGCACCAGCAACATGAAGTTCGGCCTCAACGGCGCGCTGACCATCGGCACCATGGACGGCGCCAACGTGGAGATGCACGAGCGCGTGGGCGCTGATCACATGTTTATTTTCGGCCTCAGTGCGCAGCAGGTGGAAGCCCGCAAGCACGCCGGTGAATTCAACGCCGGGCCGGAAATTGCCGCCTCCCATCGCCTCAACGATGTGCTGCAAGCGATCCGGGGCGGGGTGTTCTCGCCGGATGATCCGGGCCGTTATGTGGGTTTGATCGATGGCCTGATCGACTACGACCGTTTCCTGGTGTGTGCCGACTTCGACTCCTACTGGGATGCCCAGGCACGGGTCGAGGCGCATTGGCATGACTCCAAGGCGTGGTGGCGTTCGGCGGTGCTCAATACGGCGCGGATGGGGTGGTTCAGCTCGGATCGCACGATCCGCGAATACGCCACCGAGATCTGGAAAGCCCTCGACTAAACACCGCTGATCCAAGTGTGGGAGCGGGCTTGCCCGCGATAGCGCAGTGTCAGTTTGCAAATATGTCGACTGATACACCGCTATCGCGGGCAAGCCCGCTCCCACATTAGTGCTGCGTCGATATACTAGCCCCCGGTTTGCCCGCCTCGGGCTGCTTAGGGATATCGACTATGCAATGGATCTTCATGCTGATTGGCCTGGTGCTCGGCTGGACACTCGATGAGTCGTTCACCGATGCCGGTTTCGGTGCGCTATTGGGCTTGGGCATTGGCCAGGCGATTCGCCTGTCGAGGCTGTCCGCCCAAGCGGACCAGCAAGCTCGTCAGTTGGAGACCACGCAGAAGGCGCTGATAGCGCTGGGTGAGCGCCTGCGGCAGCTGGAAGTGCCCGCGCCGACCAGCAGCGTGATTGTTGAAACCCCTCTCCCAGAACCCGTACCTGTGGTTGAAAAGCCCGAACTTGTTTGGGAACTGCCCGCCGAACTGGCGCCTGTCGCCACAGTGGCCGAAACCAGCCAGCCGCTGCCGGATGACGTCTGGGCCCCAGCGCCGACGCCAACACCTAAAGAACCTGTCATTCCCCGTGGCCCCAACCTGATCGAGCGCGCCATCAGTGGCGCACGCACTTGGTTGTTTGGCGGTAACACCGTGCTGCGCGTTGGCGTGGTGCTGTTGTTTCTCGGCCTGGCATTTTTGCTGCGCTATGCCACCGAAGGTGTGGTGGTGCCGATCGAACTGCGTTACGCCGGCGTTGCCGCTGCCGCCATCGGCCTGCTGGGCCTGGGTTGGTGGTTACGGCTGCGCAACAGCAATTACGGCCTGATGCTGCAAGGCACCGGGATTGCCGTGTTGTACCTGACGGTGTTTGCCGCGATGCGCTTGCACCCATTGATCGACCCGAGCGCTGCGCTCGGCCTGTTGGTGGCGGTCACGGTGTTCTCGGCGATCCTGGCGATCACTCAGGACGCCCTTGGCCTTGCGTGCGCGGCAGCGCTGGGTGGGTTTGCCGCGCCGATTCTTACGTCCACCGGCGCCGGTAACCATGTGGCGCTGTTCAGCTATTTTGCGTTGCTCAATGCCGGCATCCTCGCCATCGCCTGGTTCAAGGCCTGGCGCTTGCTCAACCTGATCGGGTTTGTCGGCACCTTCGGCATCGGTTTCGCCTGGGGCCTGCGTTCGTACACACCGGAACTGCTGTGGAGCACCGAGCCGTTTCTGATCCTGTTTTTCCTGATGTACTTGGCCATCGGCCTGTTGTTCGCCCGACGTAAGTTGCAAGAGATGGGCGATGCCCCCGAAGACCGTCATGCGCTGCTGCGCTGGTCGGCGGCCAAGGGCGATTATGTCGATGGCAGCATGCTGTTCGGGCCGCCGCTGGTGGGCTTCGGCCTGCAGTTCGCGCTGGTGCAGCACCTGGAATTTGCCGCCGCGTTCAGTGCGCTGGGCCTAGGGCTTATCTACATGGGCCTGGCGCGGTTGCTCAGTGGCGGTCGCGCCTTGCTGCTGGCGGAAACCTGTCTGGCCCTGGGGGTGATCTTTGCCAGCCTGGCGATTCCGCTGGGCCTCGATGCGCGCTGGACGGCGGCGGCGTGGGCGGTGGAGGGCGCGGGGATCTTCTGGCTCGGCTTGCGCCAACAGCGGCCGCTGGCGCGGGCATTTGGCCTGTTGTTGCAGTTGGGTTCGGCGCTGGCGTTCCTCAGCGAACTGCGCGTAGGCGAACTGACCTTGCTCGACGGTGCACCGCTGGGCGCGCTGTTGCTGGGTGCGGCGCTGCTGTTCAGCTTCGATCAGTTGCGCAAGGCATCGACCGAACAGGCGGCGCACTGGGAGCGCAAAGGCCTGCCCGTGCTGGCGAGCTTGGGCCTGAGCTTTTTGTACCTGCTTGCACCGTTGCTGCTGCTGACCCAAGGCACCGCCGTCAGTTGGGCAATCGCGGGTCTTGTGACGCTGTTTGTCGGCCTGCGCATCGGCTCGCGCACCTTCCTGTTCACCGCCTTCGGCGTGCAACTGCTTGGCGGTGCGTTGTTCCTGTTGCGCTTGCAGGGCGGTGATGGGGCGGCGGTATTCAGCGCCGGGTGGACCGGCTTATTGACCGCCTCGCTGATCGGCCTGGCGTTGGTCGGCGGCATGCTGATGGCCGCGCGCGATGACCTGGTGCGTAGCGATGTGCGGCTGCTGCGCGGGCTGTCGGTGGTGCTGCTCGCCGGTTTGGTGCTGATCAACCTCGCGGTGCTGTTTGTGCTGCCATGGGAAAGCGCCAGCGGCGTATGGGCGGCGAGTGGCTTGTTGATTATCTGGCTGAGCCTGTACTTGCAGCAGCGCGCGAGTTTCGTGTTTGGGTTGCTGCTGCAACTGATCGGCGGCGCTTCGTTTCTGTTGGCAGTGCCGCAGTTGCTCGGGCCGTTGAGCAGCGAGGGCTTGCGCCCAATGGCGCACAGCGGTTTCTGGACGCCAATGGTGCTGGGCCTGGCCGCGATGGTGGGCGCCTGGCGCTTGCAGCGTGAACCGCATGCGCCGGTGTTTGCCGTGTTGAAGCTGCAACGCCTGTCCGACCTGCTGCTGGTGTGGGGCGCGGCCTGGTGGACGCTGGCGCTGATCGGGGAAGTGTTGCGGTTTATCCCGCAGGCGCTGCAGGGGCCATTTTTGCTCGGTATCGCGGCGATTAGCGTGGCGATCTGGGCAGTGCTGGCCGAACGTTTGCGCTGGGCATCGCTGGGCATGCTGTGCGCCTTGCTGATGCCGGCGGCGGGCGTGGTGTTGCTGGTGTCTGCCCATGACTACTACCACCCGGCGGCGCAGTACGGCTGGCTGGCTTGGTTGGCGGTGTTCGTTGTGCATTTCCTCTCGCTGCGCCGTTTGGCTGCGCGGGTGCCGGGCAACGTATTGAGCATCGCCCACGTGCTCGGCTGCTGGATGTTGATCGGCGTGCTGGCGCTGGAGCTGCGTTACGGCCTGCTGATGCTGTCGAGCGAATACAACGCCTGGCGCTGGTTGGGTTGGGCGATTCTGCCAAGCCTGTACCTGGTGCTGGCGGCTGCGCCGCGCAGCTGGCCGTGGCCGGTGTCGGCGTATCCGCGTGAATACCGCGTGCTGGCCGCGTTGCCGCTGGCGGTATTGATGCTCGGCTGGTTCTGGCTGGCGAATATTTTCAGCGACGGCACCGCTGAACCGCTGCCGTACGTGCCGCTGCTTAACCCGCTGGACCTGGGCCTGCTGTTCGCATTGCTGGGTATTTACCTGTGGTCGCGCAGTGTTGCGCCGCAGCGTGGGCCGCGTGCCGAGCTAGTCGCCCAAGGTGTCGCGGGGGCTTCGCTGTTTGCCTTCTTCACCGCCTTGGTGATGCGCACCGCCCACCACTGGGCGGGTGTGCCGTTCCAGCTGGATGCGTTGCTGGCGTCCATGTTGGTACAGGCCGGCCTGTCGATTGTGTGGACCCTGATCGCCCTCGGCCTGATGATCGGCGGCCACCTGCGCCATCGTCGCGAAGTGTGGTTGATCGGCGCGGCGTTGATTGCAGTGGTGGTCGCCAAGCTGTTCTTTGTCGAGCTGAGTAACCGTGGCGGGCTGGCGCGGATTGTGTCGTTTATCGGCGTGGGCGGGCTGTTGCTGGTGGTGGGCTACTTTGCACCACTGCCGCCCAAGCGTGCCGAGCCTGTGTTGGAAACTGAAGGAGCATCCTCTTGATCGGTAAGTTGAGCGTAATCGCGGTGGGCTTGTGTACGACGTTGTCGGTATGGGCGCAGGAAACGCCCGCCGACTTCACCACGCAGGTGCCGTTGGCGGTGAGTGGCAACGGCCCTTGGTATCGCCTGGAGTTGCCGCTGTCTGTGCAATTGAGCGCGCGCCAGGCCGATCTGAGCGATGTGCGCGTGTTCAATGCCGCCGGTGAGCCTCAGGCGTATGCGTTGTCGCGCCAATCCGCGCAACGCACCGAAAGCCGCAATGTGGCCGATGTGAAGTGGTTCCCGCTGTACGCCGCCGACACCCGCGAAAGCGTGCCGGACGTGGTGATGAAATCCACTGCTGAAGGCACGCTGCTCGAGGTGCGCCCGTCCAAGGCCGGCAAGCAAGTACTGCGTGGCTGGGTGCTGGACGCCAGCGCGATCAAGGCGCCGTTGCAGCAACTGAGCCTGGACTGGAGCCGCGAACAGGACGGCTTCCAGCGTTTCAGCATTGAAGCCAGTGACGACTTGCAGCACTGGGAATCCTGGGGCGATGGCCAGGTGGCGCGCCTGTCGTTTGCCGACGAGCGGGTCGAGCAGCATGACGTGAGCTTGCCGGGGCAATCGGCGCGTTACCTGCGCTTGGTGTGGCAAGGCCAGGTCGCGCCGGCGCTGACCTCGGCCAAGCTTGTGAGCGCCACCAGCAGCAGTCTGCCGATGCCGTTGGTGTGGTCGCAGCCGTTGTCGGGTACGCGGCTCAAGGCTGGGGAATACAGCTGGCAGCTGCCGACGGGTCTGAATGTCGAGCGCTTGCGTATCGAGTTGAAGCAGCCGAACACGCTGGCGCCGGTCACCTTGGCGGGGCGCCGTGAAGCTAAGCAAGCCTGGCAGCCGCTGAGCAATGGCTTGTTGTACCGCCTGGCCCAGAACGGCCAAGACGTCGTGCAGGACGAGTTGCAACTGCCGGGCGTTGCCGTCGGCGAGCTCAAGTTGCAGGTGGATGAGCGCGGCGGTGGCCTGGGCGTTGAAGCGCCGGCCCTGCGTTTTGCCGTGCGCGCCACGCAGTTGGTGTTCCTGGCGCGGGGTGAGCCACCGTTCACCCTGGCGCTGGGCAATGGCTCGGTCAAGGCGGCGAACCTGCCGTTGTCGACCCTGATCCCCGACTACAGCGCCGAACGTCTCAAGACGTTAGGCCAGGCCAGCGTTGCGGGAGAGGTGGTGGTCAAAACCGCCGCCGTCGCCGCATCGCCCGAAGCAGGCACCGACTGGAAGAAACTCGGCCTGTGGGCCGTGCTCCTGTTGGGTGTGGCGGCGCTGGGGGCGATGGCCTACAGTTTGTTGCGCCAACCTGCGGCCAAACCGTGAACTCTATTGGAGTTAAATCCTCTGATTAGAGGAAATACGCCCCGACTCGCGTTAAACTGCGCGGGTTTTTAAGCCCCCCATTCTCCGGAGCCTTCCATGTCCCGCGTTACCCTGAGTCGCTATTTGATCGAGCAGACCCGCAGCAACAACACGCCTGCCGATCTGCGCTTCCTTATCGAAGTGGTGGCGCGTGCTTGCAAGGAAATCAGCCACGCCGTATCCAAAGGCGCACTGGGTGGTGTCCTGGGCAGCATGGACACTGAAAACGTTCAAGGCGAAGTGCAGAAGAAGCTCGACGTGATCTCCAACGAGATCCTGCTCGAAGCCAACGAATGGGGCGGTCACCTGGCCGGCATGGCGTCCGAAGAAATGGACAATGCCTACCAGATCCCGGGCAAGTACCCCAAAGGCGCCTACCTGCTGGTGTTCGACCCACTGGACGGTTCGTCCAACATCGACATCAACGCACCGGTCGGCACCATCTTCTCGGTATTGCGCTGCCCGAACGAGTACCTGAGCCAGAACGAAGCCTTGAACGAAAAGGCCTTCCTGCAGCCAGGCACTGAGCAGGTCGCTGCCGGTTACGCGATCTACGGCCCGCAGACCATGCTGGTGCTGACCTTGGGCGATGGCGTCAAAGGCTTCACCCTGGACCGCGAAATGGGCAGCTTTGTGCTGACCCACGAAGACATCACTATTCCTGCATCCACCCAGGAATTCGCGATCAACATGTCCAACCAGCGCCACTGGGAAGAGCCGGTAACCCGCTACGTCGGCGAGTTGATGGCCGGTGAGGAAGGCCCGTTGAAGAAAAATTTCAACATGCGTTGGGTCGCCGCGATGGTGGCTGACGTACACCGTATCCTGACCCGTGGTGGCTTGTTCATGTACCCACGCGACAGCCGCGAGCCGTCCAAGCCGGGCAAACTGCGCTTGATGTACGAAGCCAACCCGATGTCGTTCCTGGTTGAGCAAGCAGGCGGCGCATCCACCGACGGCCACCAGCGTATCCTCGACATCCAACCCGAAGGCCTGCACCAGCGTGTGGCCGTGTTCCTGGGTTCGAAGGAAGAAGTTGAGCGCGTGACCGGCTACCACAAGAAGTAATCCGCGGCGATAAGTTATCCGCCATGTTGTGAGGCTGTTCACTCTTAAAGAAGCCCCGAAACGTTTCAGCGTTTTCGGGGCTTTTTTGTTTTTGCACATCGGGAACCAGACACCTCTTTTCCCTTCTAAGCTTCTGGCAGATACCCAAGCTGCTTCGTCCCTCCAGGAGTTTTTCCATGTCGTTACGCCGTCTCGCCCTGCTGGCTTTTTGCGTGCTATTGGCCGCTTGCAGCAAGGTCAACCAAGAAAATTACGCGAAGTTGTCGGCTGGCATGGCCAAGGCTGAGGTGGAGTCGCTGCTGGGCAAGCCGACCGACTGTTCCGGCGCACTGGGCATGTCCAGTTGCACCTGGGGCGATAAAAACAGCTTTATCAGCGTTCAATATGCCGGTGACAAAGTTCTGATGTTTTCCGGGCAAGGCCTGAAGTAAACCGGGGCGCGAGCCTGCGGGAGAAGAAGAATGATGCGTTTTGTTTTGTGCCTTTGTGCCAGCCTGTTTTTGGCGGGCTGCGCCAGCCATTCTGGCGATGATCTGCAACCCAAGACAGCGAGCAACGTCAACCTCAAGCGTTACCAGGGCACCTGGTATGAGTTGGCCCGATTACCGATGTACTTCCAGCGCAACTGCGCGCAGTCCGAAGCCCGTTACACCTTGCTGCCTGATGGCGACATGTCGGTGTTCAACCGCTGCCTGACACCTGAGTGGCAGTGGCAGGAAGCCAAGGGCACGGCCACGCCGCAAGTGCCGGGCAAGACCGACAAGCTCTGGGTGGAATTCAATAACTGGTTCACGGCGCTGCTGCCGGGCGTCGCCAAGGGCGATTACTGGGTGCTTTACGTCAGCGATGACTACAAGACCGCCCTCGTCGGCAGCCCAAGCCGGCGCTACATGTGGATCTTGTCGCGCACACCTACGGTGAGTGCCGACACCCGCGAGGACCTGCTGAGCCGGGCGCGCCAGCAAGGGTATGACACGACGCGGTTGATCTGGCGTACGTCGGACACGCAGATGGCGAAGACCTCGCACTAAGCCTGGGTCACCGCCAATCAAAAAATGTGGGAGCTGGCTTGCCTGCGATGCAAACACCTCGGTGATGCTATCGCAGGCAAGCCAGCTCCCACATTTGTTATGTGTTGCCTGTTAGCCCAGCAGGTCTCTCAGGACTTGCGTAAAGGCGCGGCTGCTCTCTTCCTCACCCGCATGCCGCCCATCGCGCACCACCCACTTGCCGTTGACCAGCACATCGCGCACTTGCCGATCACCGCCGGCGAACAGCCAGCGATTAAGAATCCCATCCTCAGTCGCCGTCGCCAGGTACGGATCGTTGCCGTCGAGCACCAGCCAATCCGCGCGTTTACCCACTTCCAAACGACCAATAGGCTGGCCCAGCGCCTGGGCGCCGCCGTCCAATGCAGCATCAAACAGCGTGCGGCCGACCATCGGCTGATCACTGCGGTACAAGCGGTTGCGCCGCTGGTCACGCAGGCGCTGGCCGTATTCCAGCCAACGTAACTCTTCCACCACACTAAGCGACACATGGCTGTCGGAGCCAATGCCCATGCGCCCGCCTTGGGCGAGGAAATCCACGGCCGGGAAAATCCCGTCGCCCAGGTTGGCTTCGGTGGTCAGGCACAAACCGGCAATCGCGCGGCTCTTGGCCATGCGCGCCACTTCGTCAGCATCCGCGTGAGTGGCGTGCACCAGGCACCAGCGCTCATCCACCTCGACGTTGTCATACAGCCATTGCAGCGGGCGTTTGCCGCTCCAGGCCAGGCAATCGTCGACCTCTTTTTGCTGCTCGGCGATGTGGATATGCACCGGGCACGCCTTGTCGCTGGCAGCCAGGACATCATGGATTTGTTGCGGCGTGACGGCGCGCAGGGAGTGAAAGCACAGGCCCAACTGCTGCGCCGGTTGCGCGGCGAGGATCGGCTTGAGCTGCGCTTGCAGGTCCAGGTAGTTTTCAGTGCTGTTGATAAACCGTCGCTGGCCTTCATTCGGCGCCTGGCCACCAAAGCCTGCGTGGGAGTAGAGCACCGGCACCAAGGTCAGGCCAATCCCACTGCTGGCGGCCGCCTGGCTGATTTGCCGCGACAGCTGCGCGCGGTCGGCATACGGCTGGCCGCTGACGTCGTGATGCACGTAGTGAAATTCGGCCACCGAGGTGTAACCGGCCTTGAGCATCTCGATATACAGCTGGCGGGCGATGACGTGCAGTTGGTCCGGGTTGATCTTGCCGACCATGCGGTACATCAAATCGCGCCAGGTCCAGAAGCTGTCATTCGGGTTGCCGGCCACTTCGGCCAAGCCCGCCATGGCACGCTGGAACGCATGAGAATGCAGGTTCGGCATGCCCGCCAACACCGGGCCTCTGAGCCGTTCGGCGCCGTCTGCACTGGCATTAGGCTCAACGTGGGTCAGCACGCCATCGGCGCTGACTTCAAAACGTACATCGTTGGCCCATCCATTAGGCAGCAGCGCGCGTTCGGCAAAGAAAGCGGACATGATCAAGGCACCCCGGTCGTGTGTTTATTTGTATATACATATACAGACGTTTGCCTGCTCGGTAAACTCCGGCAATCTATGCATCTTTTCCCCCTGCAAGGATTCCCTGTGCCGACTCCGCCTGCCAAGTCTTCGCTGGCTGCCCACATGGACGAAAGTCCGGCGCCCTTGTATGCCCGCGTCAAACAGATGATCAGCCAGCAGATCCTCAACGGCAACTGGCCGCCGCATTACCGCGTGCCGTCCGAGAGCGAGCTGGTCAGCCAGTTGGGTTTCAGCCGCATGACCATCAATCGCGCCCTGCGCGAGCTCACCGCCGAAGGGTTGCTGGTGCGCATGCAAGGCGTCGGCACGTTCGTCGCCGAGCCCAAGAGCCAATCGGCGCTGTTTGAAGTGCACAACATCGCCGACGAGATCGCCTCCCGCGGCCATCGGCATACCTGCCAAGTCATCCACTTGTGCGAAGAGGCCGCAGGTTCCGAGCGCGCCGTCGCCCTGGAAATGCGCGAAGGCGGGCGGGTGTTCCACTCGCTGATCGTGCACTTCGAAAACGACATCCCGGTGCAAATCGAAGACCGTTTCGTCAACGCCTTGGTGGCGCCGGACTACTTGCAGCAGGACTTCACGCAACAAACGCCGTACGCCTACTTGAACCAAGTTGCGCCGCTGACCGAAGGCGAGCACGTGGTTGAAGCGATCCTCGCCGATGCTGAAGAGTGCAAGCTGCTGCAGATCGAGCCGAGCGAGCCGTGCCTGTTGATTCGCCGCCGCACTTGGTCGGGGCGCCAGCCGGTGACCGCTGCGCGTTTGATCCACCCCGGTTCCCGTCATAGCCTGGAAGGACGTTTCAGTAAATGAGTGCAGTGAAAGTCTGGCGCGCCGCCGATTACATCCGCATGCCGTGGAAAAACGGTGGCGGCAGTACCGAAGAAATCACCCGTGACGCAGGTACAGGCCTGGATGGCTTCGGCTGGCGCCTGTCGATTGCCGATATCGCCGAGTCGGGCGGGTTTTCCACCTTCGCCGGCTACCAGCGCGTGATCACCGTGATCAAAGGCGCGGGCATGGTGTTGACCGTGGATGGCGAGGAGCAGCGCGGGTTGTTACCGCTGCAGCCCTTCGCGTTCAGCGGTGAAAGCGACGTTTCCTGCCGTTTGATCACCGGGCCGATCCGCGATTTCAACCTGATTTATTCGCCCCAGCGTTACCACGCGCGCTTTCAGTGGGTGGATGGTGTGCAGCGGTTTTTCACCACGGCGCAGACCGTGCTGGTGTTCAGCGTGGCGGATGAAGTGAAGGTGCTGGACCAAAAGCTGGGGCATCACGACTGCCTGCAAATCGACGGTAACACCGACCTGCTGGACCTATCGGTTACCGGCCGCTGCTGCGTCATCGAACTGACCGCACTCGGTTAAAAACTGTGGGAGCTGGCTTGCCTGCGATGGCGGTGTATCAGTACTGGATGTGCTGGCTGACACACCGTCATCGCAGGCAAGCCAGCTCCCACACTTGTTTCTGTGTTGTTCAAGGGATCTGTTTCCGGCCAGCGCACCAATTTGTTACCGAACGCCCCAGCGTGGCGCAACGCCACGCTGTTATGAACAATCTCCCTCGCTGCAAAACGCCTCCGCAAGAAATTTCACCAAGCCTCCAGGCCTTAATTTCCAAGGCTTTCACACACCTTCCCAAAAAATCTCACGCCCTCGCTAAGAAAGTTGGCCGCTCGATTGCATATGCTTGTATGTACAAGTAAAGATGTGTGCGTAAGACTCTCCTTCGCACCATCAATGTTCGCGCATCGATCGCCGAGGAGTCTTAGCTGTGACCAAGCCTACAAAATACCGTGACGTCGAAATCCGCGCCGCCCGCGGTAACAAGCTCACTGCCAAAAGCTGGCTGACTGAAGCGCCGCTGCGCATGCTGATGAACAACCTCGACCCGCAAGTGGCCGAGAACCCGAAAGAATTGGTGGTGTACGGTGGTATCGGCCGTGCGGCGCGAAACTGGGAGTGCTACGACCAGATCGTCGAGAGCCTCACCAACCTGAATGACGACGAAACCCTGCTGGTGCAATCCGGCAAGCCGGTCGGCGTGTTCAAGACCCACAGCAACGCCCCGCGCGTGCTGATCGCCAACTCCAACCTGGTGCCGCACTGGGCCAGCTGGGAACACTTCAACGAACTGGATGCCAAGGGCCTGGCCATGTACGGCCAGATGACCGCCGGCAGCTGGATCTACATCGGCAGCCAAGGCATCGTTCAAGGCACCTACGAAACCTTCGTCGAAGCCGGTCGCCAGCATTACAACAGCGACCTGACCGGCCGCTGGGTACTCACCGCCGGCCTCGGCGGCATGGGCGGCGCTCAGCCGCTGGCCGCGACCCTGGCCGGCGCGTGCTCGCTGAACATCGAATGCCAGCAGGTCAGCATCGACTTCCGCTTGAGCAGCCGCTATGTCGACGAGCAAGCCACCGACCTCGACGACGCCCTGGCCCGCATCGCCAAATACACCAAGGAAGGCAAGGCCATCTCCATCGCCCTGCTGGGTAATGCGGCGGAAATCCTGCCGGAACTGGTCAAGCGCGGCGTGCGCCCAGACATGGTCACCGACCAGACCAGTGCCCACGACCCGCTCAATGGCTACCTGCCGGCCGGCTGGACCTGGGACGAATACCGCGCCCGCGCCAAGATCGAACCGGCTGCCGTGATCAAGGCCGCCAAACAGTCGATGGCCGTGCACGTAAAAGCCATGCTCGAGTTCCAGAAGCAAGGCATCCCGACCTTCGACTACGGCAACAACATCCGCCAGATGGCGCAAGAAGAAGGCGTGGAAGACGCCTTCGCTTTCCCAGGCTTCGTACCGGCCTACATCCGCCCACTGTTCTGCCGTGGCATCGGCCCGTTCCGTTGGGCGGCACTGTCCGGCGACCCGCAAGACATCTACAAGACCGACGCCAAAGTCAAAGAGCTGATCCCTGATGACGCGCACCTGCATAACTGGCTGGACATGGCGCGCGAGCGCATCAGCTTCCAGGGCCTGCCGGCACGTATCTGCTGGGTTGGCCTGGGCCAGCGCGCCAAACTCGGCCTGGCGTTCAACGAAATGGTGCGCAGCGGCGAGCTGTCAGCGCCGGTGGTGATCGGCCGTGACCACCTCGACTCCGGCTCGGTTGCCAGCCCGAACCGCGAAACCGAAGCCATGCAGGACGGTTCCGACGCCGTGTCTGACTGGCCACTGCTCAACGCCTTGCTCAACACCGCGAGCGGCGCGACCTGGGTTTCGCTGCACCACGGCGGCGGCGTTGGCATGGGCTTCTCGCAGCACTCCGGCATGGTGATCGTCTGCGACGGCACCGACGAAGCCGCTGAGCGAATTGCTCGGGTGCTGCACAACGACCCGGCCACCGGTGTGATGCGCCACGCCGATGCCGGTTACCAGATCGCCATCGACTGCGCCAAAGAGCAGGGCCTCAACCTCCCGATGATCAAGTAACGGCTGGCAAGGTTCCTGTGGGAGCTGGCTTGCCTGCGATGGCATCACCTCGGTTTTACTGACAGACCGAGTCGCCCGCATCGCAGGTAAGCCAGCCCCCACAGTTGACCGGCTGTGTACACAAGACATGTTTCACCCGCACCACCAAAAAACAATCCATCAGAGGTTGAACACACATGGCTGCAAATGACGCACGTGCAAGCACCACCCCGTTGATCGAAAGGCGTTCGATCGACTACATCCCGGAAGCGGAAAGACACGGTCGTCTGTTTAGCCAGTTCACCCTATGGATGGGTGCCAACCTGCAAATTACCGCCATTGTCACCGGGGCCTTGGCCGTGGTGCTGGGCGGTGATGTGTTCTGGTCGTTGATCGGTCTGCTGATCGGCCAACTGATTGGCGGCGGCGTCATGGCGTTGCATGCGGCGCAAGGGCCGAAGCTTGGCTTGCCGCAGATGATCTCCAGCCGCGTGCAGTTTGGTGTTTATGGCGCGGCCATCCCGATCGTGCTGGTCTGTTTGATGTACCTCGGCTTTACCGCGACCGGCACCGTGCTTTCCGGCCAAGCGCTGGGCCAGTTGTTTGGTGTCAGTGACAGCGTCGGTATCCTTATCTTCGCCAGTGTCATTGTGCTGGTCACGGTGCTCGGTTACCGGGTGATCCATTGGATCGGCCGCATCGCCAGCGTCATCGGTGTGATCGCCTTCGTCTACCTGTTCAGTCGCCTGATCAGCCAGACCGACATTGGCGCACTGCTGCAAATCCGCCACTTCAGTTGGAGCAGTTTTTTGCTGGCGGTGTCGCTCGCGGCATCCTGGCAGATCGCTTTCGGCCCTTACGTGGCGGACTACTCACGTTACTTGCCGAGCAAGACGTCCTCGGTGAAAACCTTTCTCGCCGCTGGCGCGGGTTCGGTCATTGGTGCACAGGTGGCGATGATCCTCGGCGTGTTTGCCGCGGCCATGTCCAACGGGCAATTCGCCGGGCACGAAGTGGCTTACATCGTTGGTTTGAGCGGCACGGGTGCCACCGCTGCGCTGCTGTACTTCAGCATCGCTTTTGGCAAGGTCACCATCTCTACGCTGAACTCCTACGGTAGTTTCATGTGCATCGCGACCATCATCAGCGGTTTTCGCGGTCGCCTGGAAGTCACGCGCCTGCAGCGTCTGGTTTTCGTGCTGGTTATTGTCGGCACTGCGACCCTGATCGCGTTGCTCGGCCAGCACTCGTTCCTCGGTGCTTTCAAGTCTTTCATCCTGTTCCTGCTGGCGTTCTTTACGCCCTGGAGCGCGATCAACCTGGTGGATTACTACTGCATCACCCGCGAGCGCTATGACGTGCCGGCGCTGGCCGACCCGAACGGTCGCTACGGTCGCTGGAACCTGCTCGGTATCAGCGTCTATGTCTTCGGCGTGTTGGTGCAATTGCCATTCATCTCCACCAAGTTCTACACCGGCCCGCTGGTGGCCGCGCTGGGTGATGTGGATATTTCCTGGATCATCGGTCTGGTACTTCCCGCAGCCCTCTATTACGTCTGTGCGAAAAAGTGGCACAGCGCAATTCCTGAACACCTGATCCTGCCGGTAGAGCAGGGCGCTACACCAATAGCAAACGGGCTGGTTGCACAGGCCTGATGGGGCGTGGACAGGGCAGGACGCCTACTGACTGCCGTAATCCATTTCAAGATTGGGAGCGTCACAACAATGAAGATGAATAAGACCCTGCTGGCCACCTTGTTTTCTGCGGGCTTGCTGGCCTCTGCTGGCGCCCAGGCGGCCGGTTGGTGTGAATCCGGCAAGCCGGTGAAATTTGCAGGTTTGAACTGGGAAAGCGGCATGTTGCTCACCGACATCCTGCAAACCGTGCTGGAAAAAGGCTACGACTGTAAAATCGACAGCCTGCCGGGCAACTCCATCACCATGGAAAACGCCCTGAGCAGCAACGACATCCAAGTGTTTGCCGAAGAGTGGGTCGGCCGCAGCGAAGTCTGGAACAAGGCCGAGAAGGCCGGCAAAGTCGTTGGCGTGGGTGCGCCGGTCGTCGGTGCGGTGGAAGGTTGGTACGTGCCGCGTTACGTGATCGAAGGCGACGCCAAGCGCAAATTGGAAGCCAAGGCGCCGGACCTGAAAAACATCGCGGATCTGGCCAAATACGCCTCGGTGTTCAAGGACCAGGAAGAACCGTCCAAAGGCCGTTTCTACAATTGCCCGGCTGGCTGGACCTGTGAGTTGGACAACAGCGAAATGCTCAAAAGCTACGGCCTGGAAAGCACCTACACCAACTTCCGCCCAGGCACCGGCCCGGCGCTGGATGCGGCGGTGCTGTCGAGCTACAAGCGTGGCGAGCCGATCCTGTTCTACTACTGGTCGCCCACTCCGCTGATGGGCCAGGTGGACCTGGTCAAGCTGGAAGAAAAGCCCGGTGTGGATAAAAGCGTGAGCATCAAGGTCGGCTTGTCCAAGACCTTCCACGAACAAGCGCCGGAGTTGGTGGCGGTGCTGGAGAAGGTCAACCTGCCGATCGACCTGCTGAACCAGAACCTGGGCCGCATGGCCAAAGAGCGAATTGAGTCGCCAAAACTGGCGAAAATTTTTCTCAAGGAACATCCTGAAGTCTGGCACGCATGGGTGAGCGACGACGCAGCCAAGAAAATCGACGCGGCCTTGTAGGGCGAGCGTTCCCGGTTGTCTGAGCAGGCAACCGGGCGCCCGGCCACAACCCACTGGATCGAGAGCACGATATGTTTCCTGAGAGTTTTACGTTTTCCATCGCCGACTGGGTCAACGGTTGGGTGGACTCGCTGGTCACCAACTACGGCGATGTGTTCCGGCAGATCTCCGACACCCTGCTATGGGCCATCGTCAACCTGGAAGGGCTGCTGCGCGCAGCGCCCTGGTGGCTGATGCTGGCCATCGTCGGCGGCATCGCCTGGCACGCCACCCGCAAGGTGGTGACCACGGCCGTGATCGTCGGCCTGCTGTTTCTGGTGGGTGCGGTTGGCCTGTGGGACAAGCTGATGCAAACCCTGGCCTTGATGATGGTCGCCACGGTGATCTCGGTGCTGATCGGCATTCCGCTGGGCATTCTGTCGGCGCGCAGCAATCGCCTGCGTTCGGTGCTGATGCCGTTGCTCGACATCATGCAAACCATGCCGAGCTTCGTGTACCTGATCCCGGTGCTGATGCTGTTCGGCCTGGGCAAGGTGCCGGCGATTTTCGCCACGGTGATCTACGCCGCACCGCCGCTGATTCGCCTCACCGATTTGGGCATTCGCCAAGTCGACGGCGAAGTCATGGAAGCCATCAACGCCTTTGGTGCCAACCGCTGGCAGCAACTCTTTGGGGTGCAACTGCCGCTGGCCCTGCCGAGCATCATGGCCGGGATCAACCAGACCACCATGATGGCGCTGTCGATGGTGGTGATCGCCTCGATGATCGGCGCCCGTGGCTTGGGCGAAGACGTGCTCGTCGGCATCCAGACCCTCAACGTCGGCCGTGGCCTCGAAGCCGGCCTGGCGATTGTGATTCTCGCAGTGGTCATCGACCGCATTACCCAGGCCTATGGTCGTCCACGGCATGAGGCGAGCAAATGAGTACTGTCAGCAAAATTGAAGTTAAAAACGTCTTCAAGATCTTCGGCAACCGCTCCAAGGAAGCCCTGGCGCTGGTTGGCCAGGGCAAGACCAAGGACCAAGTACTGGCCGAGACAGGTTGCGTGGTCGGCGTAAATGACTTGTCCCTGAGCATCGGCACCGGCGAGATCTTCGTGATCATGGGCCTGTCGGGCTCCGGCAAATCCACCTTGGTGCGCCACTTCAACCGCCTGATCGACCCTACCAGCGGCGCGATCCTGGTGGACGGCGAAGACATCTTGCAACTGGACATGGAAGCCTTGCGCCAATTCCGTCGGCACAAGATCAGCATGGTGTTCCAGAGCTTCGGCCTGCTGCCCCACAAGAGCGTGCTCGACAATGTCGCCTACGGCCTGAAAGTGCGTGGCGAAACCAAGCAGGTCTGCGCCGAACGCGCGCTGCACTGGATCGAAACCGTAGGCCTCAAAGGCTACGAAAACAAATACCCGCACCAGCTGTCCGGCGGCATGCGCCAGCGTGTGGGCCTGGCTCGCGCCTTGGCGGCGGATACCGACATCATCTTGATGGACGAAGCGTTCAGCGCCCTCGACCCGCTGATCCGCGCCGAGATGCAGGACCAGTTGCTCGAGCTGCAAAAGACCCTGCACAAAACCATCGTGTTCATCACCCACGACCTCGACGAGGCCGTGCGCATCGGCAACCGGATTGCGATCCTCAAGGACGGCAAGCTGATCCAGGTCGGCACCCCGCGCGAGATCCTGCATTCGCCGGCGGATGAGTATGTGGACCGGTTTGTTCAGCGGCGTGCGGCGGTGGTGTAAGTGATCGTTCCCACGCTCTGCGTGGGAATGCATCCCGTGACGCTCTGCGTCACACCTGATAGCGGGACGCGGAGCGTCCCAGGCGGCATTCCCACGCAGAGCGTGGGAACGATCAATTCAAGAGGCTTAAGATGTCCCAGGCAGCAAAAATCATCATCGCCGACGCCCCCATGCGCTGGCAGGACGTGGTCGCCGTCGCCCGCTTCGGCGCCGAGCTCGAACTCTCGGGCCACGCCTGGGCGCGCATCGACAATGCCCAGGCCATCGTGCAGCGCATCGTCACCAGCGGTGAGCGCGCCTATGGTGTGAACACCGGCCTGGGCGCGCTGTGCAATGTGTCGCTCAAGGGCGAGCAACTCAGCCAGCTGTCGCGCAATACGCTTTTGAGCCACGCCTGTGGCGTCGGCCCGGTGCTCAGCGACGAGCAAACTCGTGCGATCATTTGCGCGGCTGTCATCAACTACAGCCACGGCAAATCCGGCCTGCACCCGCAGGTGGTGCATTCGCTGCTGGCGCTGCTCAACCACGGCATCACCCCGCAAGTACCGTCCCAGGGTTCGGTGGGCTACCTGACCCACATGGCCCACGTCGGCGTGGCCTTGCTCGGTGTCGGCACGGTGAGCTATCGCGGTCAGATCGTGACAGCGCAAGAAGCATTACACGCAGAAGGCTTGCAGCCTGTGGTACTCGGCGCCAAAGACGGCCTGTGCCTGGTCAACGGCACGCCGTGCATGACCGGCCTGAGCTGCCTGGCCCTGGCCGACGCCCACCACTTGCTGCAATGGGCCGACGTGATCGGCGCCATGAGCTTTGAGGCCCAGCGCGGCCAGATCGACGCCTTCGACGAAGCCATCATCGCCCTCAAGCCGCACCCGGGCATGCAGCAAGTCGGCATCAACCTGCGCGCCTTGCTCGATGGCAGTGAAGTGATCGCCAGCAGCAAGGGCATTCGTACTCAGGACGCCTTGAGCATCCGCTCGATTCCGCAGATTCACGGCGCGGCGCGCGACCAAGTTGAACACGCCACCCGCCAGATCGAGACCGAACTTAACAGCGCCACCGATAACCCGCTGTTGCTGGGCACGCCGGATAACTACCGCGTGGTGTCCCAGGCCAACCCGCACGGGCAGTCCGTGGCATTGGCGGCCGACATGCTCGCCATCGCCATGGCCGAAATCGGCTCGGTGGCCGAGCGCCGTCTGGACCGCCTGATTAACCCGCACGTCAGCGGCTTGCCGGCGTTCCTGGTCAGCAACCCTGGGGTTAACTCCGGGATGATGATCGTGCAGTACGTCGCCGCCTCGCTGTGCGGGCAAAACCGCCAGTTGGCGCAACCGGCGGTGCTCGACAATTTCGTCACCTCGGGCCTGCAGGAAGACCACCTGAGCATGGGCACCAACGCCGCGCTCAAGCTGCACCAGCTGTTGGCCAACGTTACCCAGATTCTCGCCATCGAATACCTGTTGGCGGCCCAGGCTTTCGAGTTTCTCAAGGACCAGCGTTTCGGCGCGGGCACCCACAGCGCCTGGCGCCTGCTGCGTGAAAAGGTCCCGGCCTACGAGCAGGACCGCTGGTTGGCGCCAGACATCGCGAGTGCCGCCGCGTTGCTTAAAGACACCGCTTTGCTGCACCACGTATTACCTAATTTGCACTAAAAATAATTCACAAGGAGCATGAATGTGACTGCGCTAAATCTGATTCCAGGCCAATTGAGCCTTGCCCAACTGCGGGCTATCTACCAGCAGCCGGTAACCCTCAGCCTGGATGACAGCGCTACGGCGCAGATCGAAGCCAGTGTTGCCTGTGTGGAGCAGATTCTCGCCGAGAACCGCACCGCCTACGGCATCAACACCGGTTTCGGCCTGCTGGCCTCGACCCGCATCGCCAGTGAAGACCTGGAAAACCTCCAGCGTTCGCTGGTGCTGTCCCACGCCGCCGGCGTGGGTGAGCCGATCAGCGACGCGCTGGTGCGGCTGGTCATGGTGCTCAAGGTCAACAGCCTCAGCCGTGGGTTCTCCGGGATCCGCCGCCAGGTCATCGACGCATTGATCGCGCTGATCAACGCCGAGGTGTACCCGCACATCCCGCTCAAAGGTTCGGTCGGTGCCTCCGGCGACCTGGCGCCGTTGGCGCACATGTCGTTGGTACTGCTGGGCGAAGGCAAGGCGCGCTACAAAGGCGAATGGCTGGAAGCCACCGAAGCACTGAAAGTCGCCGGCCTGACGCCGCTGACCCTCGCCGCCAAAGAAGGCTTAGCGCTGCTCAACGGCACCCAAGTGTCCACCGCCTACGCCTTGCGTGGCCTGTTCGAAGGCGAAGACCTGTTCGCCGGCGCGCTGGCCTGCGGCGGCCTGACCGTGGAAGCGGTACTCGGCTCACGCTCGCCGTTTGACGCGCGTATCCACGCCGCTCGCGGCCAACGTGGGCAGATCGATTCGGCTGCGGCCTATCGCGACCTGCTCGGTGAAAGCAGCGAGGTGTCCCAGTCGCACCAGAACTGCGACAAGGTCCAAGACCCGTACTCCCTGCGCTGCCAGCCGCAAGTCATGGGCGCCTGCCTGACCCAGTTCCGCCAGGCTGCCGAAGTGCTGGTGGTGGAAGCCAACGCCGTGTCGGATAACCCGCTGGTGTTTGCAGCCGAAGGCGACGTGATCTCCGGTGGTAACTTCCACGCGGAACCGGTGGCCATGGCCGCTGATAACATGGCGCTGGCCATCGCCGAAATCGGCTCCCTGAGTGAGCGCCGTATCTCGCTGATGATGGACAAGCACATGTCGCAACTGCCGCCGTTCCTGGTGGGCAATGGCGGGGTCAACTCCGGCTTCATGATTGCCCAGGTGACCGCCGCCGCGCTCGCCAGCGAAAACAAGGCACTGTCCCATCCGCACAGCGTCGACAGTTTGCCGACGTCGGCCAACCAGGAAGACCACGTGTCGATGGCGCCGGCAGCAGGCAAGCGTCTGTGGGAAATGGCTGAGAACACCCGTGGCATTTTGGCGGTGGAATGGCTGGCCGCGTGCCAGGGCCTGGACCTGCGCGATGGCCTGAAAACCTCGCCGAAGTTGGAAAAAGCCCGTGGCATCCTGCGCGCCAAAGTGGGCTTCTACGACAAGGACCGCTTCTTCGCCCCGGACATCAATGCCGCCAGCGAACTGCTCGCCACCCGCTGCCTGAATGAGCTGGTGCCGGCCAAGTTGCTACCAAGTCTCTAACACGCTGATCGTTCCCACGCTCTGCGTGGGAACGCCTCCTGTGACGCTCCGCGTCACGGCACCGAAAGCGGACGCAGAGCGTCCAAGGCGGCCTTCCCACGCAGCGCGAGGGAACGATCTTCTCCTCATAAGAATAATTAGGGACGAGAAATGCACCAGCAAGAAAAAGGTTTGAAACGCGGGCTTAGCGCCCGACATATTCGCTTCATGGCACTCGGTTCCGCGATCGGCACCGGGCTGTTCTACGGCTCCGCCTCAGCCATCCAGATGGCCGGCCCCGCCGTGCTGCTGGCCTACCTGATCGGCGGCGCCGCGGTATTCATGGTTATGCGCGCCCTCGGCGAAATGGCTGTGCACAACCCGGTTTCCGGCTCCTTCGGCCAGTACGCCAGCACCTACCTGGGGCCTATGGCCGGGTTCGTCCTCGGCTGGACTTATGCGTTTGAAATGATCATCGTCTGTCTGGCTGACGTCACCGCCTTTGGCATCTACATGGGCTTCTGGTTTCCCGAAGTTGCGCGCTGGGTGTGGGTGCTTGGCATCGTGTTTTTGATCGGAGGCCTGAACCTGTGCAACGTCAAAGTGTTTGGCGAGATGGAGTTCTGGCTGTCGTTGCTCAAGGTCGGCGCCATTGTGGCGATGATCCTCGGTGGCTTCGGCATCATGCTGTTCGGCATCCATTCGGCCGGCGATACCCAGGCCAGCGGCCTGAGCAACCTGTGGGCCCACGGCGGCTTTATGCCCAACGGCATCGGCGGCCTGATCGCCTCGTTCGCGGTGGTGATGTTTGCCTTCGGCGGCATCGAAATCATCGGCATCACCGCCGGTGAAGCCAAAGACCCGCAGCGCGTGATCCCCAAGGCGATCAACGCGGTGCCGCTGCGCATCCTGTTGTTCTACGTGCTGACCCTGTTTGTGCTGATGGCGATTTACCCGTGGCCGCAGATCGGCAGCGAGGGCAGCCCGTTCGTGCAGATCTTTAGCAACCTCGGCATCGGCTCGGCAGCGACCATCCTCAACATCGTGGTGATCTCGGCGGCCGTCTCGGCCATTAACAGCGACATCTTCGGCGCCGGCCGCATGATGTACGGCCTGGCTCAGCAAGGGCAGGCGCCCAAGGGCTTTGCCCAGCTGTCCAAGCAAGGCGTGCCGTGGATGACCGTGGTGGTGATGGGCGCGGCGCTGCTTGGCGGCGTGGTGCTCAACTACCTGATCCCGGAAAACGTGTTCCTGCTGATCGCCTCGATTGCCACCTTCGCCACCGTGTGGGTGTGGCTGATGATTCTGTTCACCCAGGTCGCGATGCGCCGCTCGATGACCAAAGAACAGGTCGCCGAGCTGAAATTCCCGGTACCGTTCTGGCCGTATGCGCCCGCGGCTGCCATCGTGTTCATGCTGTTCGTGTTTGGTGTGCTGGGTTATTTCCCGGACACCCAGGCCGCTTTGCTGGTCGGCGCCGTGTGGATCGTGCTGCTGGTTCTGGCCTACCTGCTGTGGGTCAAACCCGCTGCCGGGCAAACGGCCAAGGTCCATTACGACACGGCTTTGTCTCATCGTTAACTTAGGGAGGCGTTGATGAAAACGCTTTGGCAACACTGCCACGTCGCAACCATGGCAGGCGGCAAGTACTCGATCATCGAGGATGCCGCCATGGTCACTGCAGGCCAACTCATCGAGTGGGTCGGCCCCCGCAGCCAAGTGCCGCCGGCGGATTACGCCCAGGTGCATGACCTGCAAGGCGCGTGGGTCACCCCCGGGCTGATCGACTGCCACACCCACACGGTGTTCGGCGGCAATCGCAGCGGCGAATTCGAGCAGCGCCTTGAAGGCGTGAGCTACGCCGAAATCGCGGCCAAGGGTGGCGGCATTGCCAGCACCGTGCGCGCCACCCGCGCCGCCACTGAAGATGAACTGTTTGCCAGCGCTCACAAGCGCCTGCGCAGTTTGCTGCGTGACGGCGTGACCACGGTGGAGATCAAATCCGGCTACGGCCTGGACCTGGCCAGTGAGCGTAAATTGCTGCGGGTGATCCGTCGCCTCGGCGAAGCGCTGCCGGTCAGCGTGCGCGCCACCTGCCTGGCGGCCCACGCGTTGCCGCCGGAGTACAAGGATCGCGCTGACGATTACATCGACCACATCTGCGCTGAGATGCTGCCGGCCCTGGCCGCGGAAGGGCTCGTGGACGCGGTGGATGCGTTCTGCGAATACCTGGCGTTTTCCCCGGAGCAGGTTGAGCGCGTCTTCAAGGTTGCCCAGCAACTCGGCCTGCCGGTGAAGCTGCACGCCGAGCAACTGTCGTCGTTGCACGGTTCCAGCCTGGCCGCGCGTTACCACGCGCTGTCGGCGGACCACCTGGAATTCATGACCGAAGACGACGCGATCGCCATGGCTGCCTCCGGCACCGTCGCGGTGCTGTTGCCGGGTGCGTTCTACTTTCTGCGTGAAACCCAGTTGCCGCCGATGGATGCCCTGCGCAAGCACGGCGTGAAGATTGCCATCGCCAGTGACCTCAACCCCGGCACCTCGCCGGCCTTGTCGGTGCGCCTGATGCTGAACATGGCCTGCACGCTGCTGCGCATGACCCCGGAAGAAGCCCTGGCCGGTGCCACCCAGCATGCGGCTACCGCGCTGGGCATGGGCGATACCCATGGCTCGCTGGAAGTGGGCAAGGTCGCTGATTTTGTCGCTTGGCAGATTGATCGCCCCGCCGACTTGGCCTACTGGCTCGGCGGTGAGCTGGATAAACGCGTTGTGCGCCACGGCGTCGATGTCACTGTTTAAGGCTGCCTTTGTGAACGAGGAGTACTGCTGTGGATAAGGTTCTGAACTTCAAACAAGGCCGCGTACCGCTGCTGATCAGCATGCCTCATGCCGGCCTGCGCCTGACGCCTGCGGTCGAAGCCGGCTTGATCCCCGAGGCGCAAAGCCTGCCGGACACCGACTGGCACATCCCCACGCTGTATGACTTTGCCGAGGCGCTGGGCGCCAGCACCCTGTCGGCGGAGTACTCGCGGTTTGTGATCGACCTGAACCGGCCATCGGACGACAAGCCGCTGTACGTCGGCGCCACCACCGGCCTGTACCCGGCGACATTGTTCGACGGCGTGCCGCTGTTCCGCGAAGGCCTGGAGCCGTCGGCAGAGGAGCGCGCCACCTACCTGCAAAAGATCTGGGGCCCGTACCACCGCGCCCTGCAAGAGGAACTGGCGCGGCTCAAAGCCGAGTTCGGCTACGCATTGCTGTTTGATGCGCACTCGATCCGCTCGGTGATCCCGCACCTGTTCGACGGCAAGCTGCCGGACTTCAACCTCGGCACCTTCAACGGCGCGGCTTGCGACCCCGAGCTGGCGAGCCAGTTGGAAGCCATCTGCGCCACGCATCCGCAGTACACCCACGTGCTCAACGGGCGCTTCAAGGGCGGGCACATCACCCGGCATTACGGCGACCCGGCGCAGGATATCCACGCCGTGCAGTTGGAGTTGTGCCAGAGCGCTTATATGGAAGAGTTTGAGCCGTTTCGTTATCGGCCAGATTTGGCTGAGCCGACGCGGGTGGTGTTGAAGCAGTTGCTGGAAGGGTTTTTAGGTTGGGGGCGGCAGCGTTATTCAAGGTAATTAAAGTGCGAGTTCTCGGGGACGGTAACTCGCACTGTTATATTGATATGTTAACAAGTGCACATTTAAATTGAGTGCATGCCTTTATTGAGAATGTTGTAAGCACCTTTGATTTCAAATGCCGTGTTGTCTGGATTTTTGACCTTGAAGTTAAAAGCGCCAGTAATGCGTGCTCTATTGTCTGGCCATGAGTAGACAAGTTCGCCTTTGATGGACGGGAATTCATAAGCCGTGTCGACCAAGTCGTCATCATCGTCCGGGCTGTCTTTCAATTTATAGTAGGCTGCCGAATTTTCTCGTATGTCGGGTGGAGACAGCGCTGAAACAATCTGAACGGGGCCGCCCGCGAAGTCTTTCTTTATATGAAGTCGGAGGGTGTTTATTTCAGTAGTACCGTCTTTTTTGTCCTGCGTATCTTCATAAGCCTTAAGGGTCCAGCAGACAACACCTGAAGGCGTAGTGGTTTCTTCTACGCTGACTCTGTTTGCTTTGAAGTGTTCTTCAGAGGTTGAAAAATATAGGGTTGCTTCAAAACTTTCCGGTCCAAAAACCTGAGTGTCTTGCGTAGTCATGTGTTTCTCCTGATCATGAACTCGACTGACTGAGCTTCTCCGTGCCTCGTGTGATTAAAGTTTGAACGGCGCGCGGCGTCTACTGGTATATGTAACAGTAGACAGTGTAGGTTTTACATGATAACTCCCTGCTGTTTTGGGGGGGAAGGAGCGTTCTGTAAAAGTGTCGCCATGCGTTTTGTTCTGCAATACCACAGTCGCCCCAGTGCAAAACAGGGTCGCTGTAGGTCTCTTTAAATAAGGTTTCGCCGGGTAAGGTGCTGGGCACGGCGCGCTAGACGCCACTCCCCACAATAAAAGCTGCCGAGTGAGACCTCTTTCCATGAAAAGACTGTTCAACCGCTACCTGTTGACCCTCACCGGCGCCGCGCTACTCAGTGCGCACGCCATGGCCGCAGAACCTGCGTCGTGCAAAACCGTGCGCATGGGCGTGGTCAGTTGGACCGACGTGGTCGCCACCTCCGGCATGGCCGACGTGCTGCTCAACGGCCTGGGCTATGACAGCAAACAGACCAGCGCGGTGCAGCAGATCATCTTTGCTGGCATCCGCGACAAGCGCCTGGATATCTTCCTCGGTTACTGGAAACCGGCGATGGACAACAACATCGCCCCGTTCCTGGCTGCCAAGCAGGTCAAGGTCTTCGACACGCCCAGCCTGTCTGACGCCCAAGCCACCCTGGCCGTGCCGCAATACGTAGCCGACGCTGGGTTGAAAACCTTTGCTGATATCGCCCGCTTCAAAGACAAACTGGGCGGCAAGCTCTACGGCATCGAGCCTGGCAGTGGCGCCAATACCGACATCCAGAAAATGATCGACACCAACCATTTCGGCCTGGGCGGCTTCAAGCTGGTGGCGTCCGGTGAAGCGGGGATGCTGGCGGCGGTGCAGCGCGCGGTGAATCGCAAGGAGTTCGTGGTGTTTGTCGGTTGGACCCCGCACCCGATGAACATCAACATGAAAATGGCCTACCTCACCGGCAGCGAAGATGTGTTCGGCGCCGACGAAGGCCGCGCCACGGTTTCTACCGTCACTGCGCCGGACTTCGCCGAGCGCTGCCCCAACGCCAACCGCTTGCTGACCAACCTGACCTTCACCGCCGCCCAGGAAAGCCAACTGATGGTGCCGATCATGGAACGCCAATCGCCCCAAGAGGTTGCCAAGCAATGGCTGCGCGACCACCCCGAGGACTTGCAGCGCTGGTTGGCGGGTGTTACGGCGTTTGATGGCGGCGATGGCGCGGCGGCCGTGCAAGCCAGCCTAAAACCCTAAGCCGGGCACGAGCAAATGTGGGAGCGGGCTTGCCCGCGATGGCGGTGG
>NZ_JBJGXU010000040.1:0-54340 GCF_045447305.1 Pseudomonas sp. D47
ATAAGCAGCCGTTACCGCAGCAACGGATATGTACTCATATCCACCTAAAAACCCCGTCAAAAGCTTAGCCCAACACAAAAAGTTGCGTAGATACCCATGCTGCGATGAGGCCCGCCCAGGCAATAAAGATCAAACAGCCGGAAAGTGAATCTTGAACGCCGCGCCACCCAGTGGCGAATCCCCAAGGGTCAGCCGCGCGCTGTAGCTTTCGATGATGTCCTTGACCACCGCCAAACCAATGCCCTGCCCCGGGTGCTGACGGTCAAGCCGTTCGCCCCTTTGCAGAATCCGTGCACGCTGATCGGGCGGCACGCCAGGGCCATCATCCTCAATGCACAGCTCAGTGCCTTCGAGGTTTTCCGTCAGGCTGATGTGCACTTCGCTCAGGCACAGGCGGTAGGCGTTTTCCAGCAGGTTGCCGAGCATCTCGAGCAAGGCGCCCTTCTCGATCGGCAAATCACACTCTGGCGGCAAATCGAAGGTCACCGTCACGCGCTTGTCGCGGTAGACCTTGTCCAACGTGTCGCACAGGCTTTGCAGCACCGGCTCCAGGCGCACCTGGTGGCGCACCAAGCCACTTTTGCGCAGGCTGGCGCGCTGCAATTGATAGCCGATCTGCTGGCTCATGCGCTCGATCTGCGATTGCAACACCCAGGCCTGGCCGCGCTCTTCGGGGCGCTGGGCCATGTCTTCGCTCACGCCCTGCAACACCGCCAGCGGGGTTTTCAGGCTGTGGGCCAAGTCGTCGAGGGAGTCGCGGTAGCGCGCCCGCTGCTCACGCTCGCTGTGCAGCAAACGGTTCAGAGAACCGGTGAGGCGCAGCAGTTCGCGCGGGTGCTCTTCGGTCAGGCTTTCGCGGGTGCCGCCTTCAATCTGGTCAAGTTCCTGGCTCAGGCGCCGCAGGGCCTGCAGGCCCCAGGTCAGGCCCAGCCACAGCAGCGTCAGCAACACTAGCAAGGCGGCGCCGAAACCCAGATAGAGGTTTTCTTGCAGGCCTTCAAGGGTCAGCTGGTATTCGCGTACCGGTTGCAGGGCGACGATACTGAACGCCGCGCTCTTGCCGCCCAGCAGCCTGACCTCGACGTCATACACGAAAAACTCCTGGCCATTGGCCTCGCGGATCCGCGCAAACTCATTCCCGCGCCCGTCATAGCGCGGCTTGTAGTTGATGTTTTCTTCCTGGGTCGCCCGCGAACGCCAGACCAGATGGCCTTCACGGTCGTAGATATAGCCGAGCAGGCGACTGTCGGTGAGGTTGAAGCGTTCATCCGGCAACTGCGCCGGCATCAGCAGGCGGTTGTTGTCGACCCGCGCGGCGGAAATCAGCGTGGTAACGTCCGAGGCCAAGCGCTGCTCGATGGAATCCTGCAGCGCCAGGCTGAACGCACCTTGCATCGCGGGCAATAAGCCCAGCATAAACAGCACGGCCAGGGTGGTGGCCGCCAGCATCAAGCGCACACGTAACGAGCGTATCAACGGCAGCGCTCATTAAACAGGTAACCCAGGCCGCGCACGGTGTCGATCGGCTTGAACCCGGCCGGGCCTTCCAGCTTGCGGCGCAGGCGCCCGACCAGCACTTCGATCACATTCGGATCACGCTCGTCGTCATCGGGGTAGAGCTGTTCCATCAAGCGGTCCTTGGCGACAACTTGCTGATGGTGACGCATCAGGTATTCGAGAATCCGATACTCATAGGCGGTCAGCGCCAAAGGCTGCTCATCCAGGGACGCCTGCTTACGATTGAGGTCCAGCAGCAAGGGCCCGGCGACGATGGTCGACTGGGTGAACCCGCTGGAGCGGCGCAGCAAAGCGTTCATGCGCGCTTCCAGCTCTTCGAACTGGAACGGCTTGACCACGTAGTCATCGGCGCCGGCCGCCAAGCCTTCGACCTTGTCCTGCCAGTTGCCGCGCGCGGTGAGGATCAGGATCGGAAAGGTCTTGGCCTGGCTGCGCAGTTGGCGGATCAGGTCCAGGCCGCCCATGCCGGGCAGGCCCAGGTCGATGATGGCCAAGTCATGGTTGAACTGCCCGGTCTGGTACAGGGCTTCCTCGGCATTGGCCACGGCCTCGACCACGTGCCCGCTGTCGGTCAGGCGGGTGAACAGGTGATGACGCAACAGCGCCTCATCTTCCACGACCAGCAATTTCATAAGGCTCTCCAAGGCAATTCAACTGTCCGACAGGGGGATATCATAGCGGCCCTGCAAGTCTTGCGGGCGCAGTTTAATGCCATTGTATTGGCTCGTCAGGTGTTCGTAGCCGGTGCGGTAGCCTGGCTGGGGGCTGGTCAGCCCCAGGGACTGGCCCCACGGTGCGGCCTGGCTGCCCGCGTCTTCGAAGCTGACACGCTGGATCAGGTTGCTGGACTTCTTGGTTTTCTCGCCACCAAAGCCTGCAAAAGCGCTGTCCGAAGCCTGGACCCCGGCAGTGGCACTGAGCATGGTTAACGCCAACATCAGCTGTTTGATCGCAGTCATGGTGCTTACCTCTACGCGTTTTGGCTGTTGAAGCCAGACTACGCAAGCGCCCCTGAACTCCCCCTGAACAGGCTCTGAACCTGGCCTGAACCGTTACGGGCTATCCACTGGCGCGCCAACTGACGCAAAATACCGCGCATGACGCCCCTACCTGCTTGCTGCACCCCACTCGATGCCCATTGGCCGCTGCCCGTCCCGTTACCGGGCACGGTGTTTCTGAGCACCCGATTCGATCCAGCTTTATTAGAGGCCGGTGATTTCCAGCGCTGCGCGGTGCCGCCGCCGGCCAGCATCCAGCGCTCGGTGGCCAAGCGCCAGGCCGAGTTCCTCGCTGGCCGCCTATGCGCCCGTGCGGCATTGCAACAACTCGACCACTTGGACTGCGTGCCGGCCATCGGCGAAGACCGTGCGCCGTTATGGCCTGGGCACATCAGCGGCTCCATCACCCATAGCACCGGGCATGCGGCGGCGATTGTCGGGCACAAGACGCAATGGCGTGGGCTGGGAATAGACTTGGAGAATGTGCTGACACTGGAGCGGGCGGAACGCCTGGCCGGGGAAATTCTTACGGCTGAGGAAATGCAGCGCATGACAAGCGTGCCGCGCGAGCAGCTCGCCTTGTTGGTGACGCTGACGTTTTCGGTCAAGGAAAGCCTGTTCAAGGCGCTCTACCCGATTGTGCAGAAGCGTTTTTACTTTGAGCATGCCGAGGTGTTGGAGTGGTCGGTGGCTGGGCATGTGCGGTTGCGGTTGCTGACCGACCTGTCGGCGCAGTGGTGCCATGGCACCGAATTAGAGGGGCAGTTTGTGGTGGATGGGGAGCAGTTGTTGAGCCTAGTGGCTATCGGCGCCTGATTTACCGCCATCGCGGGCAAGCCCGGCTGCCGCATTTGATTGGGTTCACACTTTCAAACTGTGGGAGCTGGCTTGCCTGCGATAGCGGTGTCAGGGTTTCTCCTGATCCCTGGGCCAACTCAGGCTAAAGCACGCCCCACCCAGGTTGTTGCTCTTGCTGATCAACGCCCGCCCGCCGTGCCAATAGATAATCCGCCGCACAATCGACAAGCCCAGGCCATGCCCGCCCGAGGCGCGGGTGCGGCTGTCGTCCAGGCGCAGGAACGGCGTGAAGATCCGCTCCCAGGCGCTTTCCGGCACGCCGGGGCCGTCGTCTTCCACGTCGATGCGGCAACGCACCTGGCCCACCTGATAACTGATCAACACGTGGCCCTGAGCATGGCGCATCGCATTGCTCACCAGGTTTTGCAGGGCGCGATGCAGGTAGCGCGGCTCGGCGTCGACCCAGGCGTCATCCCAATGCGCGGAAGACAAACAAACGCCGCGAGTCACCGTGACCTGCGGGCGCAGTGGTGACAATTCGCCGATCACCTGATCGAGCAGCGCGTTGAGGTCGACCCGTTGGAAACTCAGCTCCGGCGCGCCTTGCTCCAGGCGTGCGTAAGTGAGCATTTCGTCAACCAGGCCATCCAGGTCTTGAATGTCGCTGTCCATGCCGTCCATGTATTTGCGCCGCGCCTCGGGGGTGGCGGCGTCGCCGATCATCTCCAGGCCAAAGCGCAGGCGCGCCACTGGGGTGCGCAGTTCGTGGGACACCGCGCGCACCAGTTCACGCTGGATCGCCAGCAATTGCTGCAGGTGCTCGGCCATGCCATTAAAAGCAGCGGCCAGGCGCCCCACCGAGTCGGCGCCGCGCGCCGGTACGCGCACCTCCAGGTTGCCTTTGGCAATGCGCGTGGCCGCCGCTTCCAGGCCCTTGAGGCGCCGCTCGAGCTGGCGCACCAATAAATACACGATCAAGCCGATCAGGGTCAGGCTGATCAAGGCAATCAGGATCAACCACTGCGGCGGGTAAGGGTTCATTTGGTAAAGCGGGCCGATTTCCAGCACCCACGGCGTGCCGACCATGCCGGCAAACACGCGGATCGAATCGCCGCCCTTGCCCAAGGCCATCACCGTGTCGCCTTCCGCAACCCGGCGGCGCTGGTCATCGTCCATGTCGGCCTGATCCAGGGTGATCAGGTGCATGTCAAAACCAAAGCCCTTGGCCTGCTTAATGTCGGCCAGCGTTTGCGGCTGCTCGGCGACCGGGAAGCGCACCAGTTCGTCAGCCAGCAGGTAAATCGTCGCGCGGGCCAGCTGTTCGCTGATCTGCTGCACTTCGCCCGTGAGTACCAACTGCTCCGGTTCGCTGACCAGGCGCAACACGCGCGCCGCATGCGGCCCGGTCTGCTCCACCAGCACCTGGCCGCGTTGCAGGCGGTTGCGTTGGCTCAGGTCCAACTTGGCATCAGCCAGTGTGCGCAACTCCAGCGGGATACCCAGTAAGCGCTCCCACACTGCCAGCGCGCGCTGGCGTTCGATGGGGCTCATGGGTTGCAGGTTGTCGCCCATCAGCGCAAAGGTGCCGTGGGCCAAGCGCTCACGGTACTGGCCACTGCGCACCTCATTGAGCAGGTGCAAGGCCAGCACGCCGAGCAGCGCGACCAGGATCAGCGCCGCGCACATGCCGCCGTAGATGCGCAGGAAGATCGAGTTCACAGCGGCATGTCGGCGGCGGCTTCGGGGACGAACAAGTAGCCTTTGCTGCGAATGGTCTTGATCAGGCGCGGGTGGATCGGGTCGTCGCCAATTTTTGGGCGAATGCGTGAGATGCGCACATCAATGGAGCGGTCCTGGCCGTCGTAGCCGATGCCACGCAGCGCAATGAAGATTTCCTCGCGGGACAGGATGCGCCCGGCGTTCGCCACCAGCAGCCACAACAGGTCGAACTCGGCACTGGTCAGCTCGATGCCACCCTCGTGCAGCCAGGCTTCGCGCAGGGCGTTGTCCACCACCAGCGGGCCGAATTGCAGGCGGCGCTGGTTTTCCACGGCGACGGGCAACGCCGGCTCGCTGCGCCGCAGCAGGGCCTGGATACGCGCCAGCAACAAGCGCGGGCGCACGGGTTTGCACACGTAGTCGTCGGCGCCCATGTCCAGGCCCAGCACCTGGTCCATGTCGTCGGTGCGCGCGGTCAGCATCAGAATCACGCCGTCATAGCGTTCGCGTACTGAGCGGCAAATGCTCAGGCCGTCTTCGCCGGGCAGCATCAGGTCGAGGATCACCAGATCAGGCTGCTCCGCAATGATGCGCGCCGCCGCCAGGGAGCCGTCGCCCTCCACCGACACCCGCAGGCCGTTGCTCTCCAGATAATCACGGGTCAACTCGGCCAATCGCTCGTCGTCCTCGACAATCAATATTTGCCAGGCTTCTTGCTCCACGGGTGATCCTCATTGTTATAAAGGGATTGGTTGGCCAGCTCGCTCACCCGCCGCACCTTATTTGTAATGTTTTGAGGGCATAACAACGCCTGTCAGTAGTCCGATTGTAGCCATGGGCCAACCCTCCAGCACAAGCCGGGAAATCCATTCGGTGATCAGGTTTTTTTGTGGTAGGGTTCGCGCCCTCAAAATTCCAATCAGCTGTTTTTACCTTGGAATATTCGGTGACAAACGGCGCAATCCAGCAGTACTGCGGCCTACACGGGCGTTCCACGTTTCATACACATTTTACCCACAGCGTTATCCACAGGTAGTGCGTTGCTAAGCCCCTGAAAACGCATTATCTTGTAGCTCGGCGCTAAAAAAACCCTACATGTAGGGTTTTAAGCGAAAAACCAAACACAGATCAGACAAGAAACTCAAGTGCTTTCTTGCTCCCGTTTGGTTGAACCAAAACATTTTTTCAAAGCCCAAACCGCGCACGCGGATGGCAGCCGTTTTCCAGCCTCAACGGCAGAAAGCGGTACGGGTGTTGCAGTGTTCGAAGCGAGCAACTGTCACCCACCAGGAATACGGCGAAGGGTGCTTCAAGGCCCGAACCGAAGACTTCGGCATGGAAGCGGCGCGATGAGCTCCCTTCCTCCTGTCCCGAAGTTGTTATGCCAGGCCCAGGCCTGCTGTAAGTGCTTCAGGACGGAACGGTGGGCACCGTGATGGTGCCCAAATAAATATAGAATGTGGAGACAACCCCCCATGCAAACCGACACAACTCGCGAGAACCCGCAAGGCTCCGTGCCGCAGGCCGCTGATTCGAACCTGGATCTGTCCGCCACCGCACCGGGCCAACTGCGCGTGATCAAGCGTAACGGCACTGTCGTTCCTTACACCGATGACAAAATCACCGTCGCCATCACCAAAGCGTTTCTTGCAGTTGAAGGCGGCACCGCTGCTGCCTCGTCGCGCATCCACGACACCGTTGCCCGCCTGACTGAACAAGTCAGCGCAACCTTCAAGCGTCGCATGCCATCGGGCGGCACCATCCACATCGAAGAAATCCAGGACCAGGTTGAACTGGCCCTGATGCGTGCCGGCGAGCAGAAAGTAGCCCGCGACTACGTGATCTACCGTGACGCCCGTTCCAAAGAACGCGCCGTGCGCTCCCCGGCCGAAGAAGCTGCCGTACAAGCTCACCCGTCGATCCGCATCACCCTGGCTGACGGTACATTTGCACCGCTGGACCTGGGCCGCCTGAACACCATCATCACCGAGGCCTGCGAAGGCCTGGAAGAAGTTGACGGTGACCTGATTCAGCGCGAAACCCTGAAGAACCTGTACGACGGCGTGGCCCTGACCGACGTCAACACCGCCCTGGTGATGACCGCACGTACCCTGGTTGAACGTGAGCCGAACTACTCGTTCGTGACCGCGCGCCTGCTGATGGACACCCTGCGTGCCGAAGGCCTGGGCTTCCTGGGCGTGGCCGACAGCGCCACTCACCACGAAATGGCCGACCTGTACGCCAAGGCCCTGCCTGCCTACATCGCCAAGGGTATCGAATTCGAATTGCTGAACCCGATCCTGGCCACTTTCGACCTGGAAAAACTCGGTAAAGCGATCAACCACGAGCGCGACCAGCAGTTCACCTACCTGGGCCTGCAAACCCTGTACGACCGTTACTTCATCCACAAGGACGGTATCCGCTTCGAACTGCCGCAAGTGTTCTTCATGCGTGTGGCCATGGGCCTGGCGATCGAAGAGAAGAACAAAGAAGACCGCGCCATCGAGTTCTACAACCTGTTGTCGTCCTTCGACTACATGTCGTCGACCCCGACCCTGTTCAACGCCGGCACCCTGCGTCCACAGCTGTCGAGCTGCTACCTGACCACCGTGCCGGATGACCTGTCGGGCATCTACCACGCGATCCACGACAACGCCATGTTGTCCAAATTCGCCGGCGGCCTGGGTAACGACTGGACCCCGGTGCGTGCACTGGGTTCGTACATCAAGGGCACCAACGGCAAGTCCCAGGGCGTTGTACCGTTCCTGAAAGTTGTCAACGACACCGCCGTTGCGGTTAACCAGGGTGGCAAGCGTAAAGGCGCTGTGTGTGCCTACCTGGAAACCTGGCACATGGACATTGAAGAGTTCATCGAGCTGCGCAAGAACACCGGTGATGATCGTCGTCGTACCCACGACATGAACACCGCCAACTGGATCCCTGACCTGTTCATGAAGCGCGTCTTCGATGACGGCCCGTGGACCCTGTTCTCGCCATCCGAAGTGCCAGACCTGCACGACCTGACCGGCAAGGCCTTCGAAGAGCGTTACGAGTACTACGAAGCGCTGTCCCAGTACCCGGGCAAGATCAAGCTGTTCAAGACCATCCAGGCCAAAGACCTGTGGCGCAAAATGCTGTCCATGCTGTTCGAAACCGGCCACCCATGGTTGACCTTCAAAGACCCGTGCAACCTGCGTAGCCCGCAGCAGCACGTCGGCGTGGTCCACAGCTCGAACCTGTGCACCGAGATCACCTTGAACACCAACAAGGACGAGATCGCCGTTTGCAACCTGGGCTCGATCAACCTGCCGAACCACATCGTCAACGGCAAGTTGGACACCGTGAAGCTTGCACGCACCGTGAACACCGCCGTTCGCATGCTCGATAACGTTATCGACATCAACTACTACTCGGTACCACAGGCGCAGAACTCCAACTTCAAGCACCGTCCGGTTGGCTTGGGCATCATGGGCTTCCAGGACGCTTTGTACCTGCAGCACATTCCTTACGGTTCGGATGCTGCGGTCGAGTTCGCCGACAAGTCCATGGAAGCGGTCAGCTACTACGCGATCCAGGCTTCCTGCGACCTGGCCGACGAGCGCGGTGCCTACGAGACGTTCCAGGGTTCGCTGTGGTCCAAAGGCATCCTGCCGCTGGATTCGCAACAGATCCTGATCGAGCAACGTGGCCAGAAGTACATCGACGTTGACCTGAACGAATCCCTGGACTGGGCGCCGGTACGTGCCCGTGTGCAGAAAGGCATTCGTAACTCCAACATCATGGCCATCGCACCGACCGCGACCATCGCCAACATTACCGGCGTATCGCAGTCGATCGAACCGACCTACCAGAACCTGTATGTGAAATCGAACCTGTCGGGCGAATTCACCGTGATCAACCCGTACCTGGTTCGCGACCTGAAAGCCCGCGGCCTGTGGGACTCGGTCATGATCAACGACCTGAAGTACTACGACGGTTCGGTGCAACAGATCGAGCGCATCCCGCAAGAACTCAAAGAGCTCTACGCGACCGCCTTCGAAGTCGACACCAAGTGGATCGTTGACGCCGCCAGCCGTCGTCAGAAGTGGATCGACCAGGCTCAGTCGCTGAACCTGTACATCGCCGGCGCTTCGGGCAAGAAGCTCGACGTGACCTACCGCATGGCGTGGTACCGTGGCCTGAAAACCACTTACTACCTCCGTGCCCTGGCCGCGACCAGCACCGAGAAGTCGACCATCAACACCGGTAAGCTGAACGCTGTTTCCAGCGGCAACCACGGTGATGATTCGGTACTCGCAGCGCCAGCCGGCCCGGCACCTGTGCCAAAGGCCTGCGCGATTGATGAGCCGGATTGCGAAGCTTGCCAATAAGCTGAGCCAATCCAGGGCTTGAACGCCCTGGATTGAAAAAGCCCGATAGACCCTGATTGCATGGGGTTTATCGGGCTTTTTCGTTTCTCGCCCCTAGAGGAACGCGTACGCAATACCCTGCTTCGGCGCGCCACCTCGTCTTCCCCACAACTCCACTCGCCCATCGATGACCGCCATCGAGTGGCGATCATAGGCCACGACACCGAGCTTACCGCTCGCCAGCTCACTGCTCGAAGACTGCCGGTAAAGCCCTTTCAACCCCAGGCGATCCAACGCTTCGTGGGGCATTTCGCCGTTATTCAGGCTTTGCATCGCATGGGCAAAGCTCTTTTTCGATTCATTCGGGTTGTCGTCCAGGCCATTGCCTTCCATCTGCGCGCGCTTGGCACTCGCCGCAAACATGAAGTTGGCATCAGTCAACATCTGCGGATTATCGCCCTTGAACTGCGCATACCTGGCCGCTTGCTTCAATTCGTCCTTGGATAAATTGAGTTCGAAGCCGTCACGCATTTTCACCTGATAACCATTGGCCGTCTCTTTCACCTCCTTGAAAACGTCAGTGGGCTTCTGACCAAACTTCATCATTGCGCCCTTTATCGCTGAAACGGTGACGCAGTTACCGTCCGGCCCCTGGCTGAACCCACTCCAGATATTGTCTGGTTTTTTCCCTGGATTACTTTGATCAGGCTTGTAGTTGAAGTGCTTGGAGCCTTCGGTAACCGGCAGGTTACTCATGGGCTGGCTGGGACCAAAATTGTTTGGACTGGCCCTGCCACCGCCGCCGCCTCCGCCACCTCCGCCAGGCGATGGCGCGGGGGAAGGCGGTGATGGTGTTGGAGATGCATCATCCATTTCTGGAAACCACAACTTCATCAGGCGGCGCATATACTCCAACCAAGAGACGTCAGCCTTTTCCATCAGCTCTTTCATGATCTCTTTGAATTTTTCGTCACCCAGCTCTTCGCGCTTATCATTCAACTTGTTGCGAAGGTCTTGAGCCGTCTGGCTCTTGGATGTTTTTTCGGCATCCATCAATTCACTGAGCAGTTGCCTGACCGACTCCGTGTTGGCAGCCTTGTCATCGTTGGCCCCATACGCCGGACTTTGCCGCCCATACGTGCCGCCATAGACAGTCGCGTCGAAACCACGCGCTCCACGCGCGCTTCCCTCCCACAGTGCATAGCCCGCCATTTACTTACCCCTATAGTCGCTGGACGACGTTCGTCCGTTGGCTCATACGTGGCGAAATTGGCGTTACGCGTTCCCGCATCGGGGTAAGATGAAACAAGCAGTAAATGACTAAGTAGCGCACACAAAAAAGGCCCCTCGATCGAGGGGCCTTTTTTGTGTGCGTTGGTACTTGAGCGACGATATCAGGTCATCTGAATGATGGTCTGCATGATGGTGCTCTGGGTGGAGATGGTCTTGGCGTTCGCCTGGTAGTTGCTCTGGGCCTTGATCAGGTCCACCAGCTCGCTGGTCAGGTTGACGTTGGAGTTCTCCAGGGAGTTGGCCACGATCGAACCCAGGGTACCGGATTGCGGGGAATCGTAACCCGGCTGGCCCGACGCGAAAGTCTCTCTCCAGGTAGTGCCGCCGGCTGGCTGCAAGCCCTGCTCGTTGTTAAAGCTGGCCAGGGAGATCTGGCCGATAGCCTTGCTCTGCTGGTTACTGAAGGTGGCGAACAGCACACCGCTGCCGTCGATCTTCAGGCCGGTGATCTGGCCGGTGGCGTAGCCATCGGTAACCGGTGGGTTACGGTAGCTGGCCGAGTTGTACTGGGTGACGGTGCCCATGTTAATGGCGATGCCGTCTTTGTTCGCCGTCGCATCGTTAGCCTTCCATACGCCATCGGTCACCGTGCCAGGTACCCAATCCTTGATGGTCAAGGTGTTACCGGCAACCCCCCCGGTCACGATGCTCTTGAGATTACCGGCACCATCGAAGCTCAAGGTCGACGGCACAGGCGCCGTCACGCCAGCACCAGTACCGGTAGGGGCCGAACCATCAGGATTGCGACCATCGATCAAGGTGTAGGCCTGCCACTGGTTGGCATCGGTTTTCACCAGGTACTGCACCATCGGGTGTGCGTTGCCCTGGGAATCGTACAATGTGGTGCTGTATTGCGTGGTGAAGGTCTCGGACTTGGTTGGATCAAACGGGTTCTTGGTCTGATCGATCACCGGCGACGAGGAGTTCAGGTTACTGCTGGAGTCCACCTTGGTGGAGGCCTTCGGTGGCAGGTTCGACAGGTTCAGTTGCAGGTCGACCAGGCCGCCCTTAGTGATCTTGCCATTCTCATCCGCGGCATAACCCTGCAGACGCGAGGTGCCGGTGTTGTTGGTGATATAGCCGTCTTTGTCAGCACGGAAAGCACCACTGCGGGTGTATTCCAGCGAACCGTCGCTGCCCTTCTGTACGAAGAAGCCGCCACCCTGGATCGCCATGTCCAGAATACCGCCACTGCCGTTAACGTCGCCCTGGGTGAACTGCTGAGACACCGCCGCCAGGTTCACACCATTGCCGATGCTGTTCTGGCCGGTGCCCAGCTTGGAGGCCGCGTAGATGTCCGCGAATTCCGCACGGGACGACTTGAAGCCAGTGGTCGCAACGTTGGCGATGTTGTTGCCGGTCACGTCCAGTTGTTTGTTGGCCGCATAGAGGCCGCTAAGGCCGATATTAAAAGACATGTTTCTCTCCCTCTGCCGTATTTAGCCGGCTCTATGTACCGATAGTCTGAATTTGCGACAGCTTGACGCTGCCCATGCCGCCAGCAAGGTTGAGCAGCATTTCGCCGCCGGTCTTGCTCAAAGTCACGCTGGTTACCGTGGCTGGCAGCGAAGTAGCGAGGGCAACCGAGTCGCCCTTGTCGCTCTTGGTGGTGGCATTGAAGGTGTAAGTGCCAGCAGGCGCGACCTCACCTTTGTCGTTCTTGCCATCCCAGATAAAGCTGGCATCGCCGGCACTCTGCGCCCCCATGTCGAGGGTGCGTACCACGTTGCCGTCCTTGTCGGTGATCTTCACGGAGACGTTGCCCGTCGCCGCCGTCACCGCCACTGAGCCGGTCATGCTCTTGCTGGTATCAACCATGGCCTTGTCGGTCTGGGTGATGATCGAACGCCCCACCAGCGACGACGCTTGCAGCGCTTGCGACGAACTGAAGTTGCTGGAGATCGCATTCACCGAGTCGTTCAGGGTGTTGATGCCTTCCAGGCTGCTGAACTGTGCCAGTTGAGCCACGAACGCACCGTTGTCCTGAGGAGACAGCGGGTTCTGGTTTTTGAGCTGGGTCACCAGCAGTTGCAGGAATGCGTCCTTGCCGAGCGACTGGTTACCCGTCGCGGCCTTGGAAGCAGCACCGACACCGCTGTTGTCCGTCGCAGTCTTGACCTTGGCGTTAAAAAGGTTCTGGACTGCCGTGTTGTTAGTGGTATCAACGATGGCCATTATTTGGCGCCCCTTATCACTGACCCAGGGTCAGGACCTTCTGCATCATGGTTTTGGCGGTGTTCATCATTTCCGCGTTGGTCTGGAACGAGCGGCTGGCGGAAATCATGTCGGCCATTTCCTCGACCACGTTGACGTTGGGGTAGTAGACATAACCCTTTTCGTTCGCGGCGGGATGGTTAGGCTCATAACGGGCTTCCAGGTTGCTCTGGTCTTCGACCACACCAAGCACCTGCACGCCTTGGCCCGCCGCATCCTGGTTCTGGAACAGTGAATCGCTACCGCCGCTCTGGCCACCCTGGAACATGGTGGCAAACACCGGGTGACGGGCGCGGTAGGTCTGGTCAATGCTCGAAGACACGGTCTCGGCGTTGGCGATGTTACTGGCGACGGTGTTCAGGCGCGTGGTCTGCGCGCTCATGCCACTGCCGGCAATATTGAAAACACTGGCTAAAGACATGGCTTACTCTCCACGCAGGGCTGACATCAGCCCTTTGAATTTACTGTTGAGCAGGGTGAAGCTGGCCTGGAAGTTCACCGAGTTCTCGGCGTAGGCCGATTGCTCCAGCTGGGCGTCGACGGTGTTCTGGTCGATCGATGGCTGCATCGGCGTGCGATACAGCAGCGACTCGTCGCCACTGCTCAGGCCTTGCGCTTCGATATGACGGCTATTGGTCATATTCAAGGCGAAGGTGCCGTTCTTGTTCTTGTCCTGCTGTGCGGCGAGCACGGCGGAGAAGTCCAAGTCCCGAGCTTTGTAGTTCGGGGTATCGGCGTTGGCAATGTTGTTGGCCAGGACTTCAGCACGCTGGGCGCGGAAGCCCAGGGCTTGTTCGTGGATACCGAGCGCTTTATCGAAGCTGATGCTCATGGCGGAAACCTTTAGGCTGACCTGCTTTTCGTATCTGGGTTATAGCAAGGCGCATGCCAATTCCCTTAAGGCCCGTAATTAAAGGGGTTGCGGGATGTTTGCCAGCGGCAATGCCAGAAAAGCGGCAACGGTCTTCCGCGTGGCGCCAGTAAAGCGGCAATGGCGGTTGCCGCTTTACTGGCGGCGGCAACGGTGAGAGGCGAACGTCGAGGTTGTTGAGTGACCACTTGTCTGCACTGTCATTTCTGACAGTTGCGCTGTACGTCGCCTCGAATGCCTTATTAGCAGACGTCCCACCGTGCCTGGCAGAGGTTAAAAATGTTGAACATTCCGCCTCCAAAATTTAACGAACAAGATTCAGTGGTCCCCATCCCGAATCTGAACACCCTGCTTATTCTCGGCGACAGCGCCAAGTTGACGCTCGATTTCCCCGTCCAAGCCGGCGACATGATCTATCTGACATTGAGCAGCAGCGTCCTCGGCGGCGAGTACAACCAAAGCTTTGCAGTTGCCCAAAACGCCCCCCGGCGCGAGATTCTGATACCTAAAACCTTTGTTGAAGCCAGCACGGGCACTGTTGTAAGTTTGCTGCTGCAGATAAGACGCGGACAGCTAATTACCCCCGCGCCGACCGCCAGAGTGCGTATCAACTCACTCCCCATCATCGTGCCAACTCCAACCACAATATGGGATTTCAGCAATGGCACTTTCCAGGGCTGGGTACCCCAGGGGCCTTACGCCGGCGGGTTGCTGCACGTTCTCAATTCAAGCGTGGTCGTTGACGTGCCCAACAGCCAGGCAACCCGTTCCCATATCATTACCCGTCCCGTGCAGGTGACTGCAGGGCGCACGTATGATTTCAGCTTTGATGTGATTGGAGGCGGCCCAACCTCCGATGGTTCGAGCCTATATATGACGATGAACGGTCTGCGGATAAGCACCGTCAATGTCCAGAACATTACCCAAGCCTCGCCGCAAACCGGGCGAGCAACCTTCACCGCCTCCGCCTCCGACACAGCCGGGCGGCTAGGTATTTTCAATGAGGCGGTTCCCAGCGGTGTTCATCGTCTTTCCCTGGGAAATATCCGAATGACGCTCAGGCCCTGAGTGACGACGACCAGGTGTCGTCAACACTTTGAGCGCATAAAAAACGGGAGGCCTTTGCGGGCCTCCCGTTTTTTATGCTCCAGCGCCGATCACTTGGCTTGGTAAATGATACCGGGACTGCACTGCACCATTTGGTAATGATCCGGCAGACCATTCAGTGCTTCGGATGCACCGAGGAACAGGTAACCACCGCGCTTGAGCGTACCGTGGATACGCAACAGAATGTCTTTCTTCACTTCAGCCGAGAAGTAAATCAGCACGTTGCGGCAAAACACCATGTCGAACTTGCCCAGACTGGCATAGCTATCGAGCAGGTTGAACGAGCGAAACTCCACTCGGCTCTTGATCGGCGCCTTGACCGCCCAACGCCCGGCCCCTTTCGGGTCGAAGAAACGTTGCAGGCGTTCCGGTGACAAACCACGGCCCAGGGCCAGGCTGTCGTACTCGCCGGTCTTGCAGTTGGTGAGCATAGAGCCTGACAAGTCAGTGGCGACAATTTGCGCCCCAGCCTTCAGTTGGCCCATGTTGGTGCGCTCGAACTCGTCGATGGACATCGAGATCGAGTACGGTTCCTGCCCTGAGGAACAGGCGGCCGACCAAATGCGCAGGCGCTGGCCCGGGCTGGCCTTGATGGCTTCCGGCAGCACTTTGTTCTTGAGCACTTCGAAGGGGTAGGTGTCGCGAAACCACAGGGTTTCGTTGGTGGTCATGGCATCCACCACCATTTCCTTTAGCCCGCTGCGCGGCTGGCCCTGGATGCGCTGTACCAACTCACCCAGGGACTTGATGCCCTGCTGCTCCATCAGTTTGTTGAGACGACTGGATACCAGGTACTGCTTGTTTTCACCAAGCAATATGCCACAGGCTTTTTCCAGGAAGACCCGGAACTGTTCGAAATCCAAATTACCCGTAGACACTGATACCGCCTCTAAAATCGTAAGACCGCCAGGGAAAAAGCCCCTTAGCCATGATCTGCTGCCTTGATCCGGTCGACTACCCGGGATGCCAGGTCATCAGGGCGGAATTTGGCCAGAAAGTCATCAGCACCGACCTTCTTGACCATCGCCTGATTGAATACACCCGACAACGAAGTATGCAGGATGATATGCAACTTTTGCATGCGTGGATCGTTGCGAATCTCGGCCGTGAGCGTGTAGCCATCCATTTCCGGCATCTCGATGTCGGAGATCATCATCAAGAATTCTTCTTCCGGCTTCTTGCCTTCATCCACCAGCTTACGCAGGTAATCCAAGGCCTGGCGACCATCGTTGAGGGCCACCACTTCCACACCCACGGTTTGCAGGCAACGGCTCACCTGCTTGCGCGCGACCGAGGAGTCGTCCACGGTCAGCACGCGCAACGAGATCGCCTTGTGCGCCGTCTCAGCGTCGACGACACCCACCGAAATGGATTCCGAGGTCGGCGCCACTTCGGCGAGAATCTTCTCCACGTCGATGATTTCGACCAACTGGTTATCGACCCGCGTCACCGCCGTGAGGTAGTGATCGCGGCCGGTGCCCTTGGGCGGCGGATGGATCTCCTCCCAGTTCATGTTGACGATGCGTTCCACCGAGCGCACCAGGAAACCCTGGGTCTTGGTGTTGTATTCGGTAATGATCACGAACGGGCTCTGGCGGTCCTGCAAACCTGCAGAACCGGTGGCCAAGGCCAGATCAAGAATGGGGATGGTCGCACCACGGATGTTGGCCACGCCACATACCACCGGACTGGACTTGGGCATGATCGTCAGTTTGGGGCACTGCAGCACCTCCCGCACTTTAAACACATTAATGCCATACAGCTGCTTGCCATCGAGGCGGAACAGCAACAACTCCAGGCGATTCTGCCCTACCAGCTGTGTGCGCTGGTTTACTGAATCCATTACTCCTGCCATGCCCAGACTCCTACGCTAAAACCTAGAGGTACGAAGCGTACCCAACACAAAACGGCACGAGCTTTGCTATTTATTGATTTATGAACTTTAAAACGACAGTTTCCCGACGCCTGCCACGGTACCGCAGATTGCTCTGCGTCACGATGGCGTTGCTCGCCTTGAGCTCGGGCACGGCGGCCCGTGCAGATAATGTCACCTTGCCTGATCTCCTTATCGGCGTCACTCAAGGCTTTCTTGAGTTCACTGTAGAAGATTATTTGGCGACCACTCAGACGCCTGGCCGTTATGAAATCCAGGTCAGCCAATTGGACCCGCGCCTACGCATGCCAATGTGCGACAAGGAATTGACAGCCACCCTGGAAAGCCCCGCCCAGCCCATCGGCCGCGTGACGGTAAAAGTGCGTTGCGACGGCGCTTCGCCCTGGACCGTATTCGTACCGGCCCAGGTCAAGCTGTTCCGCGATGTAGTGGTCGTCACACGCCCGCTCAAACGCACCGGTATCATCGGTTTTGAAGACGTTGCGCTGCGCGAACGGGACATAAGCCTGATCAGCCAGGGCTACCTCACCTCTGTGGACCAAGCCGTCGGGCAAAAACTTACCCGACCAATGGTCACCGACCAGGTGATAACGCTCGTCCACCTGGAACAGGCTGAAGTGATTCGCAAGGGTGACCAAGTGGTGATTTCGGCCAGCAGTGGCGGGCTGATGGTAAAGATGCCGGGCGAAGCGCTGTCCAACGGAGGGATGAGCGAACAGATACGAGTCAAGAACCTCAACTCCAACCGCGTGATCAAGGCTCAAGTTACCGCGCCGGGCCAAGTCGAGGTAGCTTTATAGATCACTGGTATCAAGCGTCAGGTTTTCCTACACTGTGCGCTGGATGTCGACCTGTACAGGTTTATTGTCATTCGAGCCTAAAGTTTGTTCGGGTATGGCCGAAAACATGGCAAGCGTCCAAATACCCAGAGGTTTTTTTATCATGGTCATCGATTTCAGTCGTTTGAATAACACCCCGGCATTGCCCGGCAATACGCGCACCAGCGGTGCCAAGGACAGCGTAGAAGCCAAGGCCCAGCCAGCGCCCGCCGCCAAGACCGAACAGGCCAGCGCCAGCCAAAGCGGGGAATCGGTACACCTGAGCAATGAGGCTCAACAGTTGCAGAAGGTCACTGACTCGCTGCGCGACCAACCGGTTGTCAATAAAGCCCGCGTGGCCGAGTTGAAACAGGCAATCGCCGATGGCAGCTATAAAGTCGACAGCAACCGTGTAGCCAGCAAGCTGCTTAACTTCGAAGCCGAGCGCTAGGCAAAGGCCTGCGCAGGGCTTTTGGACGCTTAAAACCCAAGGCCAGCCATGCACCACGACGAACATTTGCTTGAACTGATCATTGATGATCTGGCGCCGACGCAACATTTGCTCGAGCTGCTGAAAGAAGAATCCCTGGCACTCTATGGCCGGGACATGCGCTTGCTGGAAGAAATTCTGGCGCGCAAGCAGTCGCTGATTGTGCTGCTGGAGCAGCATGGCAAAAAGCGCAGCGAGATTCTCATCAGCCTCGGCCTACCGGCTGATCACGACGGCCTCGCACAACTGGCTAGCCACTCCTCAGTCGGCGATCAGTTGCTGGCGCAGAGCACCGCACTGAACCAATTGCTCACCGAGTGTCAGGACGCCAACCTGCTCAACGGTCAGTCGATCCAGCTGCAGCAAGCCACGACCGCCAACCAGTTGCGCATACTTCACGGCGGAGAGCCTCCGGCCCTTTACAACGCCCAAGGCTCAACCTCGCGCCTGGTCAAGCCAAGCACCCGCAGCCAGGCCTGACGCTGGTTTACAGCGCGCCCTATCCAAGGCGCGCTACATGCTGGCAAAATGCCGGTTCTTGCGTGTAGTCGTATTTTGTCTGGAGATGGAAGAACCGTGTTCAACGCCCTTAATGCGGAAGATGCCCCGCAGCCACCCAAGGTGCTCACCACGCCTCTGGAAATCGCCAGCACGTTGCGCATGCTGCAAGAAAGCCATGATCCGCTGATCATCACTTTCCACGAACGCAGCCAGCGCTTCCAAAGCTACTTGGTGGACGTTGACCGGGACAGCAAGACGCTGGCCCTGGACGAAATGATCCCCCGCGACGGTGAACGCTATCTTGAGAATGGCGAACCGTTCCGCATCGAAGGCTTTCATGACGGCGTACGCGTCGCCTGGGAAAGCAATGGCACGCTGACGATCAGCGAAAAAGACGGCCATCGCATCTACACCGGCAGCATGCCCGACGAAGTGGTCTACCATCAGCGTCGCAATGCTTTTCGCGCCGCCTTGAAGCTGGCGCAATTGGTCAACATCGAGCTGGGTGGCGAGAAACTCAAGGCGCCTATCAGCGGCAAGTTGCTGGATATCTCCGCCACCGGCTGCAAATTGCGCTTTGAGGGCGATATTTCCGAGCGCCTGCAACTGGGCCAGGTCTACGATCGCTTTATCGCCGCCCTGCCCTTCGGCAGCATGACCACCTCCGTCGAGCTGCGCTACTTGCACCTCGAAGACAAGATCAACACCACATTCGCCGGTGTGCGCTTCCACAACATGAGCGGCCTGGTGCAACGGCAGGTGGAGCGGTTTGTGTACCAGTTGCAGCGTGAAGCGCGGCGCTTTGACAAAGACGACGACCTTTAAGCCTTAAAGGTCGCGGCAAAAAAAACGGGCAGATCCTGATGGGATCTGCCCGTTTTTGCTTTCAGGGGCGTGCCCTGCTCAAGTCATGAGGATGCTCGTCCGGCCCCAGAGGCTCCGGCGGACCTTCAAAAGCCGGCTCATCCGCCGGTTGTTGCGGATCAGCTTCAGGCTCTGGGTCCGGGACAACGGTCTGCATTTGCTCCTGTACCACGGCTTCGTCTACACGCGGGTCCAGGCACGCCACCAGCGGCGAGCTGGACATGCTGTCGGGCATCGCCACGTGGTGCAGCGGCGCATCGTCCACCTGATGCAGGTTGGTCACCGCCTTCGGCCGGATACGCCACACCAGGATCAACGCACACAGGCTGAAAAACGCATACAGCATGTGGCTGCCGAACAGCTTCATGACCACACCGGCCAACAGCGGCCCAATACTTGCGCCGATGCCGTAGGTCACCAGCAACATGGCGGTCAGCGAGACCCGACGATCGCCTTCAACATGGTCATTGGAAAACGCCACCGCCAGCGGATACAGGCAGAACTGCACCAGGGAACACAGGAACCCGGCCACAAACAGCACTTCCAAAGGCACTTTGGTCAACACCGCCAACGGCAATGCAGCCACCGCCAGGCACAAGGCAAAGCAACGAATCAGCAAGGCTCGATCATAGCGATCCGATAACCAACCCAACGGCCACTGCACCAACAGCCCGGCAAAAATGCAGCTACCCATAAACAGACCGACTTGCTCGGTGGTCAGGCCTTGCTGCGAGGCATAGAGCGGCGCCAAACCGTAGAACGAACCGACGATCAACCCTGCGCCCAACACCGTGCTCAGTGACTGCGGCACACGTTTGATAAAGAAGCGCGGCTCCATCGGCGCAGGATGCAGGGGCGCCGGGTGAATCCGCCGGGTCATGGCTACCGGCACCAGGCACAGCGCAAAACACAGGGCGACCAGCATCAGCAACTCGAGACCGAGCTCGGGGTGCATCACTAGGATCAACTGGCCCAGTACCAGGCCGAGATAGGACGCGATCATATAGCCGCTGAACACCACGCCACGCTGCTTGGCGTCCGCCTGCTCATTGAGCCAGCTTTCGATGACCATGTACTGGCACATCATCCCCAGGCCCACGATCATCCGCAGCACGATCCAGGCCGGCAGCCAGTTGATCAGGCCATGGCCCAACACCGCCGCACCGACAATCCCGGCACAGGTGGCATACGCGCGAATATGCCCGACCCGGGCGATCAGGCGGTGCCCGATCTTGCCGCCCAGCACCAGGCCAAAGTAGTTGGCCGCCATCAGCGCACCCACCCACAGGCTGTCGACATGGTCGGCAGCGAGGCGCAGGGCCAGGTAAGTACTGAGCAGGCCGGAGCCGATCAGCATCATCAAGGAGGCGAAATAAAGGGCTCGAAAAGATTTCCAGATTTGGCGCATCGGCGTTCCGAGCGGCTCCTTGCAGTGGGTGACAGGGCTACCGGCATGATAGTCCGGGGTTGCCGGGTCCGGACAGGCGATAAATCGGTATCCGGGGAATATTTTGCTTAATAGCTCAGACGTTGCCTGGCCGCGTGCAAGGTACAAAGATGGCGATAAATACATCGCGCACCTGCTGTGAACACCGATCGCCGGCAAGGTTCGACCGGTGTTTGACGAGCACCCACAAAAAAGCCCCGCCAGAGCAATCTGTACGGGGCTTTTCAGCGTTGAATCTGGTGTCCCAGGGCCGGTTCGAACGGCCAACCTTCCCCTTAGGAGGGGGATGCTCTATCCAATTGAGCTACTGGGACAAATGACAGCCATCGGGCCAAAAGCGCAGCGACGGACGGCGTGCATGTTAACGGCCGAGGTCGGTTTTGTCATGTCGTCCGTTGGCTTTTTGAGTGTAGGCCGATCCTTGTCGTGGGGATTACAGTTTCGCCGAGTAAACCCGGGCACTTGGCGCCATCGTGCAAATTGCACTCCTGCAAAATAGCCGCATTGCAAATTGCAACGTAGCATGACTAAAAATAACACCTAACTTATTGTTTTTATTGATATAAAAGATTGGCACGGGACCTGCAATACTTATCCTACAAAACCATTCGGCCCAGCCACTGCGGAGAACATGAACATGAACAGCGCCCTACTGTTAAGCCTCAACGCTGTGGCCCTGGCTGCACTGGTCATGTTCCATTTTCAAGCAACCCAAGATGACGTCGCGCAAATCAGCCAGCCGGTGCCTCACCACCTGCAACAGCGTCCGCAATTGGCGGTGATGAACCCCACTGTGCAGTCGCCGATTCGTGTGGCCCAAGACACTCAGGCAGCCCCCGTCTCTGAACACTGGGTTTTCTGAGGAAACCTTTATGACGAAACCCGCCTGGTTATTCCTGTGCCTGACCCTGGCAGCCGGCCTATTTGGCCTGAGCACACCCTCTCAAGACGGCCAAACAACAGCGCTCATAGCCACCGGCGTCTTCGCTGGTTTGCTGGTTCTGACGCTGATCATTGGGCGCCGTATCAAGTTCGATCCTGTGCTGCGCTAAGAACCTCCTCGCGTCACCCCTTCCTACCTTATGTCGCAACGCCCTAGCAAATCGGCAAATTGCCACTAGTCTTAAATGCGAGGGCAAAAGGCCATATTGCTATAGGATGTGCGGCCTCAAACCCTGTCGTGGCCTGGACTTACGAGAAGTTCCGTCGCGGAATCACTCGTTGAAAAGTTTTCAAACCAGTCCGCAAAAATGCAAATGAGTGCTGGCATAAAGCCTTTAGGCGGTTCAATATTTGTCACAGAATTGACGCCAAGGAAATGTCAAATCTGAGGCATGATGCGGCCTCTTTGCAATTCGGGTTGAACTTTGGTCGTGAGCCTTGTCTTAACACTCATCTTGCGGCCAATTCCAAAAACCGCTCCCCTGAACTAACCGGTTAAATATATGCGCCCATTGAAACAGGCAATTTATTCCAGCCGTACGGCTGACAAGTTCGTCGTACGTCTGCCAGACGGAATGCGGGAACGCATTGCCGAGGTGGCTCGCAATCATCACCGCAGCATGAACTCCGAAATCATCGCGCGCCTCGAACAAAGCCTCATTCAGGAAGGTGCGTTGGGCGAAGAGTTGAGCATGCGCCTGGACAGCCCAGAGCTGTCACTGCACGAACGCGAACTGCTGCAGCGTTTTCGTCAGCTCTCCCACCGCCAGCAAAATGCTCTCGTCTCGCTTATTGCGCACGACGTTGAGGCGGCCGCAGAAGCCAATTGATCTGCAACTGAAAGCCGAAGCCAGCCATGTGCTGGCTTTTTTTTGCCTGGGATTTGAGTAGAAGAAGCAAAGCGGGAGCAGATTTGCTCCCGCGGGAAGGGATCAGAGCAGGAAGATCGTCGCCAAGCCCAGGAAGATGAAGAAGCCACCACTGTCGGTCATGGCGGTGATCATCACACTGGCGCCCATCGCCGGGTCGCGCCCAAGGCGCGCCAGGGTCATGGGGATCAGCACCCCCATCAGCGCCGCCAATAGCAGGTTGAGGGTCATGGCGGCCGTCATCACGACGCCCAGTGACCAACTGCCATAGAGCAAATAGGCGACCACACCGATCACACCACCCCACACCAGGCCGTTGATAAGGCCCACGGCCAACTCTTTGCGCAGCAGGCGCGAGGAGTTGGCGGTACTCACCTGATCCAGCGCCATCGCGCGCACGATCATGGTGATGGTTTGATTACCGGAGTTGCCGCCGATACCAGCCACTATCGGCATCAGCGCCGCGAGCGCCACCAGCTTCTCGATGGAGCCTTCAAACAGCCCGATCACACGTGAAGCTATGAAGGCGGTGATCAGGTTGATCGCAAGCCACGCCCAGCGGTTATGCAGGGAACGCCAGACCGACGCAAAAATATCTTCCTCTTCACGCAGACCCGCCATGTTGAGGACTTCGGTTTCACTCTCTTCACGGATCAGGTCGACCATTTCATCGATGGTCAAACGGCCGATCAGCTTGCCGTTCTTGTCGACCACCGGCGCCGAGATCAAGTCATAACGCTCAAACGCCTGCGCCGCCTCATAGGCGTCTTCATCCGGGTGAAAACTCACGGTATCGCTGGCCATCAGATCCGCAACTTTCTTGTCAGGATCATTCACCAGCAAACGCTTGATCGGCAACACACCCTTAAGAATGCCTTCGTAGTCGACCACGAACAGCTTGTCGGTGTGACCGGGCAATTCTTTGAGGCGGCGCAGGTAACGCAATACCACTTCCAAGCTGACGTCTTCGCGGATGGTGACCATCTCGAAGTCCATCAACGCGCCGACCTGATCCTCATCGTACGACAGCGCTGAACGCACACGCTCACGCTGCTGGCTGTCGAGAGCCTCCATCAGCTCATGGACAACATCACGGGGCAGCTCGGGGGCCAAGTCGGCCAACTCGTCGGCGTCCATTTCCCTGGCCGCAGCGAGGAGCTCGTGATCGTCCATGTCGGCGATCAGGGTTTCACGGACCGAGTCGGACACTTCGAGCAGGATGTCGCCATCGCGGTCAGCCTTGACCAACTGCCAAAGGGTCAGTCGATCATTCAGCGGCAAGGCTTCGAGGATATAGGCGACGTCGGCGGAGTGCAGGTCGTCGAGCTTGCGCTGCAACTCGACGAGGTTTTGCCGGTGCACCAGGTTTTCGACGCGGTCGTGATGCGGACCTTCCTGGCGGTGCGTGAGGTCTTCGACCACGCGCTGGCGCTGCAGCAGCTCGATAACTTGAGCCAAACGATCCTGCAGGCTGTCTTGTGTTTTCTTTACTTCTACTTCGGTCATAGGCGAACTCCACTCCCAGCAGCGGGGCACGCCGGAAGGATCAATCAGTCAATTCATGATTGGAAAAACGGGGTACTGAGTAACTACTGGGTAAGTCCATGGAGGTATTCCACAAGCCCCGGCGGGGCTGACGGGCGCAATGATACACCTTGCGTCCGTTTTAAACGTTAAAAAACTGGAAAGAACAAGCGCTTGCGAGCCAAAGCTGAACATCGGCTGCATATAGAACTGCGACGACGCAGGCTGAAAGGAAAACACATGGCGCTGGAGAAAAAGATGAAACCCTACACAAACCCCAGACGGCAAAAAGCCCGCACTAGGCGGGCTTTTTGTTTGTATGGTGCACTCGACAGGATTCGAACCTGTGACCGCTCGGTTCGTAGCCGAGTACTCTATCCAGCTGAGCTACGAGTGCAGATTGTGTTTTTAGACCAGATCACAACTGGTTGAAGCTGAGTCACCTGCATCGCTGCAACTAACTCTTAAATGGTGCACTCGACAGGATTCGAACCTGTGACCGCTCGGTTCGTAGCCGAGTACTCTATCCAGCTGAGCTACGAGTGCATTTGTTGCCGCGCATTATAGGCCGTTCAATCTCTATGTAAAGCTATTTTTTCGAGCAATTTCAACAACTTACCGAAAAAACCAGATTGCAACGTACTAAGCAAATAATGGCGGAGAACGGGGGATTCGAACCCCCGACACCCTTTTGAGGTGTACTCCCTTAGCAGGGGAGCGCCTTCGGCCACTCGGCCAGCTCTCCGCAACACGGGGCGTATATTAACCACGTTCATCCCCGTTTGCAAACATAAAAAACGATAAAAATTAAAGGCTTGGTTCTTCGTCCTTCTCTTTCTTGATCCGCAGGTAGATTTCCTCGCGGTGGACCGCTACCTCTTTCGGAGCGTTAACCCCTATACGTACTTGATTGCCTTTGACGCCGAGCACGGTCACGGTGATTTCGCCATCACCGATAATCAGGCTTTCTGCGCAACGACGAGTCAGAATCAGCATACCTTTCTCCTCACGCATTTCAGTTCAGGAACAACAGTCTGCAAAAAAAAGGCCTTCGAACTGCAACCCAAAGGTCACAGCCCTACTCGCCTAAGTATTGTCGAGCGCACCAAAAAGAACATGCGCCCGGCAAAAAAATGAAAGGCGCGGTAAGCCGCGCCTTCCTGGCATCGCATCACTCGCCCGGTCGGGCCGGAGCATCCAGCTCAAAAGCGGTATGCAGCGAGCGTACAGCCAGTTCCAGGTACTTCTCTTCGATCACCACCGAGACTTTGATTTCCGACGTGGAGATCATCTGGATGTTGATGCTTTCCTTGGCCAGCGCCTCGAACATGCGGCTGGCAACGCCGGCATGGGAACGCATGCCCACACCCACGATCGACACCTTGGTAATCTTGGTATCGCCGACCACTTCACGGGCGCCGATCTCGCTCGCGGTGTTCTGCAGGATCCGTTCCGCCGCATCGTACTCGTTACGGTGCACGGTGAAGGTGAAATCGGTGGTGTTATCGTGCGAAACGTTCTGCACGATCATGTCGACTTCAATGTTCGCACCGCTGATAGGGCCGAGGATCTTGAAGGCCACGCCCGGGGTATCCGGCACGCCACGGATCGTCAGCTTGGCTTCATCGCGATTGAAAGCGATGCCGGAAATGATCGGCTGTTCCATGGATTCCTCTTCATCAATAGTAATGAGGGTGCCCGGACCCTCTTTGAAGCTGTGCAATACGCGCAGCGGAACGTTGTACTTGCCGGCGAACTCCACCGCGCGGATCTGCAACACCTTGGAACCGAGGCTGGCCATTTCCAGCATCTCTTCAAAGGTGATCTTGTCCAGGCGCTGGGCCACGGACACCACGCGCGGATCGGTGGTGTACACGCCGTCCACATCGGTATAGATCTGGCATTCATCCGCCTTGAGGGCCGCTGCCAGCGCCACACCGGTGGTGTCCGAACCACCACGCCCAAGGGTAGTGATGTTGCCGTGTTCGTCCACACCCTGGAAGCCTGCTACAACTACCACGCGCCCAGCCTTGAGATCAGTACGAATTTTCTGATCATCAATCTGCAGGATGCGCGCCTTGGTATGTGCGCTATCGGTGAGGATGCGCACCTGACTGCCAGTGTAGGACACTGCCGGCACACCGCGCTTATTCAGCGCCATAGCCAGCAAGGCGATAGTCACCTGCTCGCCAGTGGACACGATCACATCCAACTCACGCGGCAGCGGCTGTTGATCACCGCTGATTGCCTTGGCCAGATCGATCAGGCGATTGGTCTCCCCGCTCATGGCTGACAGCACCACCACCAAGTCGTCGCCGGCGTCGCGGAATTTCTTAACCTTGTCGGCGACCTGCTCGATTCTTTCGACAGAGCCGACCGAGGTGCCTCCAAATTTCTGTACGATCAAAGCCATTTCTAAGCCGCCTCAGCCCGTAAAGGGGCGCCCAATAAACAAATATTCCAGCAACCGAACGAGCCCATGACTAGACCACGGGCTCAGCCATAGCGCCTTAAATACCGGCTTCGACAAACGGTACGGTCAGGGCCAGGGCCGCGTCCAGGCTGCCGGCGTCTACACCACCGCCTTGCGCCATGTCCGGACGACCACCGCCCTTCCCGCCCACTGCCGCAGCGGCTTGCTTCATCAAATCACCGGCCTTGAGTTGGCCAGTCAGGTCTTTGGTTACACCGGCAACCAGAACGACCTTTTCCTCATGGACACCGCCGAGCAGGATCACTGCGCGGCCGAGCTTGTTCTTCAACTGATCGACCAAGGCCAACAGCGCCTTGCCGTCCTGACCGTCCAGGCGTACGGCCAGAACTTTCACGCCCTTGACGTCCAGCGCCGAGGCCGACAGATCGTCGCCCGCCGCGCTGGCTGCCTTGGCCTGCAACTGCTCCAGCTGTTTCTCCAGCGCGCGGTTGCGTTCCAGTACGGCGGACAGCTTGTCGATCAGGTTGTCGCGACTGCCCTTGACCAGGCCGGCCGCTTCCTTGAGTTGTTCTTCGCCCGCATTGAGGTAGGCCAGGGCCGCAGCACCAGTAACCGCTTCAATACGACGTACGCCGGAGGCCACACCGCCTTCGCTGATGATTTTCAGCAGGCCGATGTCGCCGGTACGGTTGGCATGGATACCGCCACACAGCTCCACCGAGAAGCTGCCGCCCATGCTCAGTACACGCACTTCGTCGCCGTACTTCTCGCCAAACAGCGCCATGGCGCCTTTGTTCTTGGCGGTTTCGATATCGGTTTCTTCGGTTTCCACCGGGGTGTTCTTGCGGATTTCAGCGTTGACGATCTCTTCCAGCGCCTTGATCTGTTCAGGCTTGATCGCTTCAAAGTGGCTGAAGTCAAAGCGCAGGCGCTGGCTATCGACCAACGAACCCTTCTGCTGCACGTGCTCACCCAACACCTGACGCAACGCGGCGTGCAGCAAGTGAGTGGCAGAATGGTTCAAAGCAGTTGCATGCCGCACGTCGGCATCAACCTGGGTGTCGACTGGCGCGCCGACCGTCAGGTTACCCAACACCAACACACCGTGGTGCAGGAACGCACCGCCGGTCTTGGTGGTGTCGCGCACTTCAAAACGACCGGACGTCGAGCTCAGGAAGCCGCAATCACCCACCTGGCCACCGGACTCGGCGTAGAACGGCGTCTGGTCAAGCACCACCACCGCCTCTTCGCCTTCGCTCAACACGTCAACCGACTTGCCATCTTTATAGATAGCCACGATCTTGGCCGAGCCTGCCGTGGCCTGATAACCGGTGAACGCGGTCGGCACATCAACTTTGACCAAGGTGTTGTAGTCCAGACCAAAGGAGCTGGCGGAACGCGCGCGTACACGCTGGGCTTCCATCTCACGCTCAAAACCCGCCTCATCGACGGTCAGCTCGCGCTCACGGGCGATGTCGGCGGTCAGGTCCATCGGGAAACCGTAGGTGTCATACAGCTTGAACACCACGTCGCCCGGCACCACAGTGCCTTTGAGCTCAGCCAGGTCCTGCTCGAGAATCTTCAAGCCGTGTTCCAGGGTCTTGGAGAACTGCTCTTCTTCAGCCTTGAGCACACGCTCGATGTTGGCCTGCTGCTGCTTGAGTTCCGGAAAGGCATCGCCCATCTCGGCCACCAGCGCGGCAACGATTTTGTAGAAGAAGCTACCGGTAGCGCCCAGCTTGTTACCGTGACGGCAGGCGCGACGAATGATACGGCGCAACACATAGCCACGGCCTTCGTTCGACGGCAGTACGCCGTCGGCGATCAGGAAGCCACAGGAACGGATATGGTCCGACACCACCTTGAGCGAAGACTGGCCTTCGTTGGCGCAACCAATGGCTGCGGCAGACGCGCTCAACAGGTTGGTGAACAGGTCGATTTCGTAGTTGGAGTGAACGTGCTGCATCACCGCACTGATCCGCTCCAGACCCATGCCGGTGTCAACCGACGGCGCCGGCAGCGGATGCAACACGCCATCGGCGGTGCGGTTGAATTGCATGAACACGTTGTTCCAGATTTCGATGTAACGGTCGCCATCTTCTTCCGGCGAGCCCGGTGGGCCGCCCCAGATGTCGGCGCCGTGATCGTAGAAAATCTCGGTGCACGGGCCGCACGGGCCGGTATCGCCCATGGTCCAGAAGTTATCGGAGGCGTAAGGGGCGCCCTTGTTGTCGCCGATGCGAATCATGCGCTCAGCTGGAACGCCGATTTCTTTGGTCCAGATGTCATACGCTTCGTCGTCCGTCGCGTAGACGGTGACCCAGAGCTTTTCTTTCGGCAGCTTCAGCACGCCAGTCAGGAAGGTCCAGGCGAACGTAATCGCATCTTTCTTGAAATAGTCGCCGAAGCTGAAGTTACCCAGCATCTCGAAAAAAGTGTGGTGGCGAGCGGTGTAGCCGACGTTTTCCAGGTCGCTGTTCTTGCCCCCGGCGCGTACGCACTTCTGGCTGCTGGTCGCGCGGGTATACGCGCGCTTTTCCTGGCCCAGGAAGCAGTCCTTGAACTGGTTCATCCCCGCGTTAGTGAACAGCAGGGTTGGGTCATTGCCTGGGATCAAGGAGCTGGAGGCTACACGGGTGTGGCCTTGCTCTTCGAAGAAGCGAAGGAAGGCTTCACGGATTTCTGCGCTTTTCATTAGGTTCTTCCACGGAGGCTGCGGCCAAAGGCCAGTGCGCAACATCATCAGACGGAGCGACGGCAAAGGGCCGCATTATATCGGCCCTTTGCCGGTGGTACAGCGTGTTTATACGATAGAAACGCTCAATTAGACGGCGGGCACGGTCATTTCTGCGAAAAATCGACAAATGCCTGCACGACGTGCTCAATCTGCGCCCGGCTGACATCCAGATGCGTGACCATGCGCAGACGCGGCGCGGCGCTCAGCTTGATCCCGCGCTCAGCAGCAAATGCCTTCAAGGCCTGCGCCCGATCACCGACCTGCACATACACCATGTTGGTCTGGACCGGTTCCACCTCAAAGCCGGCTTTGCGCAACGCATCGCCCAGCCACTGCGCATTGGCGTGGTCATCGGCCAGGCGCTGCACCTGGTGATCCAACGCATACAGCCCCGCCGCCGCCAGGGAGCCGGCCTGGCGCATACCGCCACCGACCATCTTGCGCAGGCGACGCGCCTTGGCGATCAACGCCGCCGAGCCGCACAACACTGAGCCGATCGGCGCACCCAGGCCTTTGGACAGGCACACCGACACCGAGTCGAAATGCTGGGCGATTTCCCGCGCATCCACCCCAAGCTTGACCGCCGCGTTGTAGATTCGCGCGCCATCCAAGTGCAAAGACAGGCCATGCTCACGGGTAAACGCACGCGCCTTCGCCAAGTATTCCAGCGGCAACACTTTGCCCTGCATGGTGTTTTCCAGGGCCAGCAGGCGGGTGCGGGCGAAGTGGAAATCGTCGGGTTTGATCGCTGCCAGCACGTGGTCCAGATCCAGCGAGCCGTCCGCCTGTACTTCCAGCGGCTGCGGCTGGATCGAGCCCAGCACCGCCGCGCCACCGCCTTCGTATTTGTAGGTATGAGCCTGCTGCCCGACGATGTACTCCTCGCCGCGCTCACAGTGAGCCATCAACGCCAACAGGTTGCTCATGGTGCCGGTGGGCACGAACAACGCCGCCTCGAACCCCAGGCGCTTGGCCAGTTCGGCCTCCAGGTGGTTGACGCTCGGGTCTTCGCCGTAGACGTCGTCGCCGCTGGCGGCACTGGCCATCGCGTCACGCATGCCGGGGGTGGGTTGGGTCACGGTGTCGCTACGCAGGTCGATCACAGACATGAAACAAGCCTCTAATGGGTTAAATAAGTTCCTTTTATGGATGATTACTGCGGGCAAAGCCACGCAATATCAAGCCCCACGTTACTTCAATCGAATACCAACCAAACAAACCGATATAGGTTATCGATGCGGCAATCGTGCAGTTTTTGAAAAACCATGTTAAAAACTCTCCGCCACCAGGGTTCTGGCGGCAACGTTCTCAGGGCGGGGTGCAATTCCCCACCGGCGGTAATTGCGCGCAATGTGCATAGCCCGCGAGCGCTTGGCGCCTCGAACTGCTCACGCAGGACGGCGACAAGGTCAGCAGACCCGGTGTGATCCCGGGGCCGACGGTCATAGTCCGGATGAAGAGAGAACGGGATTGGCACCTAAGGGCCGCGCGCCGGGTTCATGCTTGCATGACGCAGCGCTTCGTACCCTTAAATCCCATTCGATTCATAACGCCCTGTTTTTTTCTTAAACAGGAGTCAGAACATGCAACCCACCGCAATCGACAGCAAAAGCAAAAACCATCACGGCGAGCGTGTCGCGTTTATCCAGGCCTGTTGGCACAAGGATATTGTCGACCAATCGCGTAAAGGCTTCCTCGCCGAAATGATCGCCCAGGGCTACCAGGAATCGGACATCGACTTCTTCGAAGTCGGCGGCGCCTTTGAACTGCCCCTGCACGCCAAGCTGCTGGCCAAGACCGGCCGTTACGCCGGTATCGTTGCCGCCGCGCTGGTGGTGGACGGCGGCATCTACCGCCACGAATTCGTCGCCCAATCGGTGGTCAGCGGCCTGATGCAGGTGCAGTTGGAAACCGAAGTGCCGGTGTTCTCGGTGTCCCTGACCCCGCATCACTTCCACGCCGGCAGCGAGCACACCACGTTCTTCTACGAGCACTTTGTGCACAAGGGCCAGGAAGCTGCACGCACCTGCGCCGATACGCTGCACAAGGTCCGCGCTATCCGTCGCAGTGAACCGCGCGCTGTAGCGGTTTAAGCAACACCGCAAAAAAATGTGGGAGGGGCTTGTGTGGGAGTCGGGCTTGCCCGCGATGCAGTCACCTCGGTGTGTCAGTCACACCGCGGTGATGCTATCGCAGGCAAGCCAGATCTTACACAAGCCCGCCCCCACAGTTGGATCCGATCAAGCCTTGAGATTTATGCCAGGCCAGCATCCGTGGTCGGCACAATCAATATCCCAGCACGCAAACCATTCTTCACCTTAGGGTTGGGAAAGATGATGCGCGCGCCCTCCTCTTCGATCACCCAACGCGTCTTGGCCACGTCTTCAGCCAGCAGATAGCCCTTGGCCAATGGCGAAAAGTTTTCCACATCCGCCGGCAGGTGCAGCAAGAACGCATCACTGTGCTTGATCACTTCACGCGACACGGCAAACAGCTGCAGGCCATCCAGGCTCTCGGTCGCAGGCTCAGAGCCTTCGATGATGTGCTTGAGGCGCGCCTCCAGGCGGGAAACATCCACGCCCTGGTTATGCCCGAACGGCCGCGCCTTGCCCAATTCCAACGTGAAGGCTTCGGCCTCCAGTTGTTCGTAGGTAAACGCGGTGAAGGTGATCGAAGTTTTGTTCTGCAACAGCACCGCTTGCATGCCGGCGGCGCACAGGCGCGCCAGTTCGTGGCGTGAGTGCTGGCGGCCTTCCTTCCACGGGTACAGGGCGAACTGCTCGATCTTCGAGCCGCGAATGGCGGTGTGCAGGTCGTAATGCAGGCGCGAACGGCCAGGCAGGCTGAAGAAGGTGCGGGCCAGTTGCTCAAGCTCGGCGGCGCGCATGGCCTCCGGGCCGATGTTTTGTTCATGACGGCCGTTGAACAGCCGGTTGACGTCCAATTCGAGGTAACGCTCGCCGCGGCGCATGGCCTCGGGGTTGCCGAACAGGAACAGAATACGGGAGCGGGGTTTAATCTCCCCACGGGCGATGCCATGCAACAGGCGATCGAGCAGTTCGATCGGCGCCGTTTCGTTGCCATGGATGCCGGACGACAGCAGCAGGTCGCCGCCGTTGTCCTTCGCTTCAGGCGGGCGCACTTCGAGCGCGCCCTCGCTGAGCCAGCGCATCTGCACGCCGTCGACAGTCAGTTGAATTTTTTGCGCCGGTTCGCGACCGGCGAGGGTCAGTTCAAGCAGTTTGCCGAGGGCGAGCATAAGCAGCTTCCTTAGTGGTTGCAGCCAGGGCCGTGGACGTGATCGTCGTCATCACCTTCGACATCAGCCGGTTCCATTTCCAGTTGCAGGCTCATCAGGTTGGTGGCCAGTGGGCGCATCAGCAGGTTGGCGTACTCGGCGTCGCCTTCTTCCACGTCTACACCGATCAGCAGTTGGCCGCGGCCGTCGTGCTGGATCCAGATCTCTTTGCCCTGCCAGACCACGGCGACGCGGGTGCAGGAGGTTTCCAGCTGGGTGCCGTCGGTGTCTTCAAGGATCAGTTTCAGGGTGTCGGTGGTCATAAATAGTTCTCAGCCGTGCGGAATTAATTGATCTGGAAAGGATAAACCGAGCCCAGTTTAAGGATTTGCGTCAGTTCATCCAGTGCCGTCCGGCACTCAAGCAGCAATTGCGGGTCAGCCAGGTCGCTTTCGCGCAGGCTGTCACGGTAGTGCTTGTCGACCCATTGGGTCAGCGTGTCGTACAACGGCGCCGTCATGATAACGCCTGGATTCACCGCCGCCAGTTCCGTTTCATTCAGCGCCACGCGCAAGCGCAGGCACGCCGGGCCACCGCCGTTCTGCATGCTTTGCTTGAGGTCGAACACCTTTACTTCGCGGATCAGCCCGCCGGACGCCGTCAGGCCTTGCAGGTACTGCCAGACGCGCTCGTTGGCACGGCATTCTTCCGGCACGATCAGCAGCATCGAGCCGTCGGCGCGGGTCAGCAATTGGCTGTTGAACAAGTAGGAACGCACCGCGTCCTCGACGCTGACCTGGGCGCGCGGCACGCACACCGACTGGAAGTTGCCGCCCAGCTTGCCCAACTTGCCGTGCAACTCAGCGAGCATCTGCTCGGTGTTGAGGAAGGCGTCCTCGTGATAGAACAGCACCTCGCCGTTGCCCACCGCAATCACGTCGTTGTGGAACACACCGGCATCGATCACTGATGGGTTCTGCTGGGCGTAGACCACGCCGTCGTCCTTCAAACCGTGCAAGCGCGCGACGGCTTGGGAGGCTTCAAGGGTCTGGCGCGCCGGGTATTTCTGCGGCGCCGGGTAACGGGTGTCGAACGCACTGCGGCCGAACACGAAGAACTCGACGCCCGCCTCGCCATAGTCACGGCAGAAACGCGTGTGGTTGGCCGCGCCTTCGTCGCCGAACTGCGCCACCGCCGGCAATGCGGCGTGGTGGGCAAAGTGTTTGCCATTGGCAAACATCGCCCCCAGCACGCGGCTGGTGGTCGGGTGCTCGATGCTGCGGTGGTATTTGCAGTTGAGGTTGGCGGCAGTGAAATGCACGCGACCATCCGCCGTGTCGGCGCTCGGGCTGACCGTGGCGGCGTTGGCCACCCACATGCTCGACGCCGAGCAGCTGGCGACCAGCAGCGGCATGGCTTGCTTGGCGGCTTGCTGGATGACTTGGGCATCGCTGCCGCTGAAGCCGAGGTTGCGCAGGGCGGCTACGTCAGGACGTTCCTGCGGTGCCAGCACGCCTTGCACAAAGCCCATGTCCATCAGCGCTTTCATTTTTTGCAGGCCCTGCAACGCCGCTTCCTTCGGGTTCGAAGACTGCTGGCTGTTGCTCTGGGACGCGACGTTGCCGTAGGACAAACCGCCGTAGTTATGGGTCGGCCCCACTAGACCGTCAAAATTGACTTCATAGGATTTCATCGGCGAGGCTCCACGAACATCTGTTTTTATAGGCATCTAGTGCAGATCTCTATCTGTAACCCGATCAAGTGCGGGAGCTGGCTTGCCTGCGATGCAGACGACTCGGTCTTTCAGCTGGACCGAGGTGATGCCATCGTAGGCACGCCAGCGCCCACATTAGATCAGTGTCACCTTCACTTCAGCGTTATACCTGGGGTCAGCGTTGCTGGGACCACCAAGCTCGGGGTCTCAAGCGAGGCCACCGGGTACGCGCAATAATCCGCCGCGTAATAAGCACTCGCGCGGTGGTTGCCCGAGGCCCCTACCCCACCGAACGGCGCAGTACTGGCGGCGCCGGTCAGCTGTTTGTTCCAGTTGACGATGCCGGCGCGGCTTTCCAGCCAGAACTGCTGGTAGCGCGATTCGGAATCGGACAACAAACCCGCGGCCAAACCGTACTGAGTGTTGTTGGCCTCAGCGATGGCCGCGGCAAAATCAGCGTAGCGGATCACCTGCAACAGCGGGCCGAACAGCTCTTCATCTTCGCGCTCGGTCACGCCGGTCACATCGATAATGCCTGGGGTCAGCAACGCGGCCTGATCCTGGGGCTGGGTCATTTCCAGCAGCGCCACGGCGCCATTGGCCAACATCAATTGCTGGGCGTCCATCAAGGCTTTCGCCGCACCGAGGGAAATCACCGAGCCCATGAACGGCGCCGGCTGCTGGTCGAACGCACCGACTGCAATCGTCGCGCTCACCGCCACCAGGCGCGCCAACAACGCATCGCCCCAGGCGCCTTCCGGCACCAGCAAGCGACGCGCACAGGTGCAACGCTGGCCGGCAGAAATGAACGCTGACTGGATGATGGTGTAGACCGCCGCATCCACGTCGGCCACTTCGTCGACCACCAGTGGGTTGTTGCCGCCCATTTCCAGCGCAAGGATCTTGTCCGGGCGCCCGGAGAATTGTTGGTGCAAGTGATTGCCGGTGCGGCTGGAACCAGTAAAGAACAACCCGTCGATACCTGGGTTGGCCGCCAGGGCGATACCGGTTTCGCGCGCGCCTTGCAGCAGGTTCAACACGCCCGCCGGCAAACCGGCTTCGATCCAGCACTGCACGGTCAGCTCGGCGACTTTAGGGGTCAGCTCGCTCGGCTTGAACAGCACGGTATTGCCCGCCAGCAACGCCGGGACGATATGCCCGTTCGGCAAGTGGCCCGGGAAGTTGTAAGGGCCGAACACCGCCACCACACCGTGGGGCTTGTGGCGCAACACGGCAGTGGCGTCGCCCAGCGGGCCGCTCTTCTCGCCGGTACGTTCGCGGTAGCTTTGCACCGAGATCGCGATCTTGTTGGCCATGCTGGTGACTTCGGTGACCGACTCCCACAGCGGCTTGCCGGTTTCTTCACCGATGCAGCGGGCGATTTCATCGGCGCGGCTTTTCAGCGTGGCGGCGAAGGTTTCCAACACGCTGATGCGCTCTTCCAGCGGGCGCCGGGCCCAGCCGGGGAACGCTTGGCGCGCGGCCTGCACCGCCGACTCAACCTGTTCGGCAGTGGCGCCATTGCCGGCCCACAGCACGTGCTGGGTGACGGGGTTGCGCGATTCAAACAGTTCACCCTGGCCAGCCAGCCAGCTACCTGCGATATACAGCGAATTCATTATTTCGACTCCCGAGCAGCAGACAACGCAACAGCACGCACTTGATCACCCACCACCAGTTGCAGGCGTTTGGCGGTCTGCTGATCGACCACCAAGGTGCCTGCCGCCAGCCGGGCCGGAGCGGCCGTGATGCGGCACTCCTCGCGCTTGCGGTTATGAATCAGGAACGGCGTGGCGTCGTCCCCCGGCGTGCCGATGGCCAACACCAGCGACTGGCTGTCGCGCACCGCACGGATTTTACTGGTCTCACACTCCACCGCCGGGCCAGCATCGAAAATATCGACATAGCCTTGATAGCTGAACCCTTCGCTCTTGAGCATGCTCAGCGCCGGCTCGGTATCCGGGTGCACCTTGCCGATCACATTGCGCGCGTCCTCAGACAGGAAGCAGCTGTACAGCGGAAACTTGGGCATCAGCTCGGCGATAAAGGCCTTGTTGCCCACACCGGTGAGGTAGTCGGCCTGGCTGAATTCCATCTTGAAGAAGTGCCGGCCCAGGCTTTCCCAGAACGGCGAACGCCCGGCCTCGTTGGACACGCCGCGCATCTCGGCAATGATCTTGTTGCCGAACAGTTGCGGGAATTCCGCGATAAACAACATGCGCGCCTTGGCCAGCATGCGGCCATTGAGGCCGTTGCGGTAATCGGCGTGCAGGAACAGCGAGCACAGCTCGGAATTACCGGTGAGGTCGTTGGCCAAAAACAGCGTCGGAATCTCGCGGTAGATATTCAGCTCCTGGGAGGCGCTGACGGTCAGCCCGACCCGGAAGTTGTACCAAGGCTCGCGCAGGCCGACGGCACCGGCAATGGCAGAAATACCCACCACACGGCCTTCGTCGTTTTCCAGCACAAACAGGTAGTCGGCATCGCCGCGCCCGGCTTCGCCGCGAAAGGTTTTCTCGGCCCAGCCCACTCGGTGGGTCAGGCGCTCTTCGTTGGCCGGCAAGGTGGTGAGGCCGGTGCCGGTGCTGCGCGCCAGATCAATCAGGGCCGGTAAATCGCTGCTGCGTACGGGACGAACGATCATGCTATCTCCTCAAACGGGCCGCTTTGCAGCCACCCGCGAAACTCTTTTTTAAACAGCAACCAGGCGCACACTGGCACCTTCGCCAACACCCAGGGCTTCGGCCGTTTCCAGGTCCAACGTCACCGGTTTGCCGGGTGCGTAGTCCAGGTCCAGCATCACCGCGCGGTAATCCTGCAACTGCGCATTGCTCACCAGGTACTGACGGCCGGCCCCCTTGACCATCTCGCCGATCTTCACTGGCACCACGCGGCTCTGGGCAATCGAGCGAATGCCCGAGACCCGTGCATGCAGCGTTGGGCCGCCGTCGAAGATGTCGATGTAATGATCAGTTTCAAAACCTTCACGCATCAGGATGTCGAAGGTGATCTGCGCACGCGGGTGTACCTGGCCCATGGCTTCCTGGGCTTCGTCCGGCAGCAGCGGCACGTAGATCGGGTAATGCGGCATCAGTTCGGCGAGGAACGTGCGGCTTTTCAGCCCGCACAGCCGTTCGGCGGCGGCGTAGTTGAGGTCGAAGAAATTGCGGCCGATGGCGTCCCAGAACGGCGAATCACCGTTCTCGTCGCTGTAGCCAACAATCTCGGTCACCACCGAGTCGGCAAAGCGCTCGGGGTGGCTGGCGACGAACAACAGGCGGCCACGGGAGTTGAGTTCCGACCACGGCGAACCGACCAGCGCAGGCTCCACATAGAAGCTGGTGAGCAGGCTGTTGCCGGTGAGGTCGTGGCACTGGGAAAGCACGTGGATCTTGTTGTGGATCTTCAGCTCGCGGGAGGCGTGCACGAAGGTTTCGTTACGAAAGCTGTAGAACGGCTCCGAGTAACCGGCCGAGGCCACAATGGCCGAGCAGCCGACGAGCTTGCCGGTTGAGGTGTCTTCGAGCACGAAGAAATAACTTTCTTCACCGTTGAAACTGACCTCGGCCGCGAAGGACGCTTCGCTGGCGGCGATCTTGTCGCTTAGGCGTTCCACATCATCCGGCAAGGAGGTGACACCAATCGGGCTGTCCGCAGCCAGACGCTGTACCTCGCCCAGATCAGCCATTTGCGCGGGGCGCATCACCAGCATGGTGTCACTCCTTAACTCGAAAAACTCACAGAGGGAAAAATGCCGGACACAGGATCTGGGCTCACACAGATCCAATGTGGGGAGTCTTTTGTGGGCGCTGGCTTGCCTGCGATAGCATCAACGCGGTTTAACAAATGCACCGAGTTGTCTGCATGGCAGGCAAGCCAGCTTCCACAGAAATTGGCTCCCACATTTGATTCGGTCCGGCATATAGAATTTTTGCTCGACGCCCGATCACTCAGGCGCCGAACGGTCAATCAGGCTTGCGTCAACGTCTTCACAGCACGTTCAAAACGGTCCAGGCCTTCCTGGATGTCCGCCTCTTCCACCACCAGGCTCGGGGCGAAACGCACCACGTCGGGGCCGGCTTGCAGGATCATCAGGTTTTCTTTCTCGGCCGCGTTGAACACGTCCTTGGCCTTGCCTTTGAACGCATCGCTGAGCACGCAACCAATCAGCAGGCCCATGCCGCGCACTTGGGTGAAGATGCCGTACTTCTCGCCGATCTGTTCCAGGCGCGCCTTGAACAGGTCGTGCTTGGCATTCACGCCGGCCAGCACTTCTGGGGTGTTGATCACGTCGATCACCGCTTCTGCCACCGCGCACGCCAGCGGGTTACCGCCGTAGGTGGTGCCGTGGGTGCCGACCACCAAGTGCTTGGCCAGGTCTTCACGGGTGAGCATGGCGGCAATCGGGAAACCGCCGCCCAGGCTCTTGGCGCTGGTGAGGATGTCCGGCACCACGCCGTAGTGCTGGTAAGCGAATAGGTGGCCGCTGCGGCCCATGCCGGTTTGCACTTCGTCGAACACCAGCAGCGCGTTGTTGGCGTCGCACAGCTCGCGGGCACCTTGCAGGTAAGCCAGCTCGGCCGGCAACACGCCGCCTTCGCCCTGAATCGGTTCCAGCACCACGGCGCAGGTCTTGTCCGACACGGCGGCTTTCAGCGCGTCCAGGTCGTTGTAAGGAACGTGCGTAATGCCGGTGATTTTAGGCCCGAAACCGTCGGAGTACTTCGACTGGCCACCGACGTTGACGGTGAACAGGGTACGGCCGTGGAAGCTGTTCAGCGCGGCGATGATCTCGTACTTCTCAGTACCGAAACGGTCGAACGCCACACGACGAGCCAGCTTGAACGCGGCCTCGTTGGCTTCGGCGCCGGAGTTGCAGAAGAACACGCGCTCGGCAAAGGTGGCGTCGATCAGCTTATGTGCCAGGCGCAGGGCCGGCTCATTGGTGAAGACGTTGGAAACGTGCCACAGCTTGTTGGCCTGCTCGGTCAGTGCACCGACCAGCGCCGGGTGCGCGTGGCCCAATACGTTAACCGCGATGCCGCCGGCAAAGTCGATCAGCTCGCGACCGGCCTGGTCCCAGACGCGCGAACCTGCGCCACGCACGGGGATAAAGGCGGCAGGTGCATAGTTGGGAACCATGACCTGGTCGAAATCGGCACGTTGCACCGGGGCTTGCTCAACGGACATCGGAGTCTCCTGAAGAGGAACGCCTGCCTGGAACTGGCGGGCGATGCAGGGATTGTAAGGACAGTTTTCAGCGCCACCTTGTCGCCAAGCGACAACTTCTTATAGCGCCAACCCCGGTTTTACGCGGGTTTACGGCAATGCGACATATTGCGTCGCAATGGCGCAGTGTAAACCAGCGGCGGATGTTTCGGCACAACGCGCCGGGATCAGATCAACCCCTGTCGATTGCGATAAACCTGTAGCGCCCCGAAAGGGTCGTGCGCCGATTAACTGGAGCTCTTTCATCACGCTCAAGGATTGGCACCATGCCCGACGCTACTGAACAAACGCTGCAAGCCGCGCCCCCGAACCAGCCCGACAACCACTACGCCCCGCTGAAAAACGCGCTACCGCGCTGGCTCGGCGAAACCTCCCTGCGCCGCCGCCAAGCCTTGGGCAACAGTGTTGTGGGCCTGCCTCAATCGGTGCGCAGCGCCAGCCCCGACAACCTGGGCGAACTCAAGCGCTTGGCCACCGCCCACTGGAGCGCCCAAAACACCGTCGAACACGCCCTGGCCAACGTGCTCAATGCCCAAGACTTTGCCGAACCGATCCTCACCCTGGCCCTCAAGACGCAGTTCGGCCTGGACCTGGACGTCAAAAATACCTTCTTGCGCCTCTATGTCCCGCAAACACTGCCAGGCCTGCCGATCCACTCGGGAGCCGCGCGCACCTGGACCGTGTCACTGCTGGAGGCCGTGCTGCACAACTTTGAAGCCAAGGAAACCCAGGCAGACGCCTATGAAGCGGTGTCGACCTTCATCACCCGCCCCGACGCCAGGGGCCACTTCGACACCTTGCCAGCCATCAAAAAGGTGCTGTCGATCCACGCCTTTACCCAGCTGTGCCGCGACCTCGACATCGGCGCGCTGTATGCGAGCTACCTGCGAGAGCAACTAGGCTTGAACGAACCGGTCGCCGAAGCCGCCTTGCGCCTGAAGGTTGAGAACAGCCACAAGGCCGAGCTGCAAGCCGCACTGCACTGTGCCTTGATCACCGGCGACATCCAGCTGGACTATTTTCGCTTGATCCAAGGCCTGCTCGACGGCCTGGCCGGCATGCGCCTGGACGGCCAGGCGCTGCGCTATCACGACCTGAGCCTGATGGGCGCCGACCTGCCCGGCATCATCGTGTTTGCGCCTGACCTTGAGACCAGCCGTTCGGCGGCGCGGGTGGTCGCCTATGTGCCCGGCGACCCCAAGCACCCGATCAAGGAATATGCCTCCTCCCAGGCGATGCAAAAAGAGCTGGTGCGCCAGCTGCGCGATGAAGGCTACCAACGGTTTTTCAGCCGGTTTGTCGCCCATGACCAACGCGGGCATTTTTTCGCCAACCTGGGCCAACTGCTGGCCAAAGTCACCTGGCACCCCCACGTACATGGCAGCGGCCTGCCGACCTGGTATGAAGCGCCCACGGACAACCCACGCGTGCGCTTTGTCGCCACACCCCGCAGCGGCGGGCTGGAGCGACATCAATACCAGCGCACACTCAATCAGATCCTCAACGACGGCCGCACCACCGCCGTCGCCACGGCAACCGTGGACCGCAATGCCCGTTGGGCACTCTGGGATTCATTCGTCAACGTCGCCTCCTCAATCCTGCAAGCCGCTGCCTTGATCATTGCGCCCTTCGTGCCGTTTGCCGGCGAATTGATGCTCGGCTATATGGCCTACCAATTGCTGGATGAGGTGTTCGAAGGGATCATCGACTGGAGCGAAGGCGTGCACAGTGAGGCCGTCGGGCACCTGCTGGGGGCGGTCGACGCCTTGGTGCAACTGGGTGGTTTCGCCGTGGGCGGTACGATTGCCATCGCCGAGTTTCGCAAGGTCCTGCCCCAGAGCGTCATCGACTTCATCGACCGCTTCAAGCCGGTAAAACTCGCCAACGGCCGCACCCTCTACTGGAAACCCGACCTCAGCGCTTACGAACAACCGATCAGCGTGCCGCAGGGCAGCTACCGCGACCCATCGGGGCTGTTCCAACACCCGCGCGCAAACCTGCTGAAGCTGGACAACAAGGTCTACAACGTGGAAACAGACCCGGCGTCCAACACCCAGCGCATCGCGCATCCTTCGCGCCCTCACGCCTACCGCCCGCACGTGCGTCACAACGGCCATGGCGCCTGGCACACGGAGCTGGAACAACCGCTGCAATGGGGCCGACAAACCCTTTTGCGGCGCTTGGGGCACAGCGTGGAAGGCATCAGCGAGGCTGACCAGACGGTGGCGCTGAACATCAGCGGTGTCGACGAAGCGGCGCTACGCAAGATGCACGTCAACAGTGAAAAGCCCCCGGCCCTGCTGATTGATACCCTGGACCGCTTGCGCGTCGACCGCGCGCTTCAAACCCAAATCGACCAGCTCAACAGCGATGACCCGCAGGTGTACGGCAAGGTCGACCCACAGGCCAACCTGCAGTTATTGACCGGCCAGGGCTATTGGCCGCAAACCCGCAGCTTGCAATTTATCGACGCCCAAGGGCAAACCGCCTGGACGTTTGGCGACAACCAACTGCCCGCCATCCGGATCCTCGAAAGCCATTTGAACAATGGCGATCTGCTCAAGGCGATACTCACCCAACTGCCCCCGCAAGATGCAGCTCAAGCGTTTGGCGCAGACGTGGGTGATTCGCGCCTGAGCCTGGACACACGCGCCACCCACTTGCGAAAAAAACTTGCGGCGATTGCCCAAGAAAAGCGCATGTCGTTGTTCGAATCACACTACGCGCCCCTGCAAGCCACCCGTAATCCAAGAGCACAGCGCCTGATGGATGCCGCCCCTGGGCTGCCGGCCAGCGTCGCGGAAAAACTGCTGGACCACGCCACAGCCGAGGAGCTGGCAGAACTGGACAACCAACGCACGCCCCAGCGCCTGAACCAGTCGGCACGCGATGCGTGGGCCGAAGTACGCGTTTGCCGCGCCTACGAAGGCTTGCACTTTGGCGCGGCCACCTGGGACACCGAGCGCCTGGCCCTGCATTCGCTGCCCCAACTGCCGGTATGGCCTGCGCAGGTGCGCCTTCAGGTCAGGGACTATTCGGCCAACGGCCTGCTGCGCGATCAGGTCGGCACTGCCCAGGCGCCGATCGTGCGCACGTTGGTACGCAGCGAAACCGGCGAATACACATGGCCTGACGACAACGGCGCACTCACCAAGCCCACCGATCTTTACTCGGCGATCCTCGGCGCACTGCCCGAGGCGCAACGCCAAACCCTTCAACTGGGCATTGATCAAGGCGTACGCCTGCGCCGGCGTATTCGAGAACACGCCCTGGCACGCAATCAATTGCGCGAACTGCTCAGTGCAGACCCCCTTCGCAAACCGACTTACGACCCGGGCATCATGAAGCTGCTGGGCGGCATGGAGGGCTACCCGGCCCTGGCTGAGCACGGTGATGGACCGCCGCCGCTGCTTGCGCAGGTACGCGATCTGTTTCCCACGCTTGACGATGCGCAAATACAGAACGCACTCGAACACATGCAAGCGCAACCAGGCGGCGCCAGCAATGAGCTCGCCCTCCTACGCGCGGAGCGCCAGGTATTGCGCCAAAACCTGCAAACCTGGCAGCAAGCCATCCCCGCTATCGACCCCGAAACCCAGCTTGCAATGACGCCTCAGCGACGGGATTACGAGCAAAGGACCCGCCACCTGATAGCCGCACAACTGGAAGAGTGCTGGCGTCAGGAAACCCCGCGCGACCAGTACTTTACGGATGGCTCGCCCAATGGTTATACCCTGAGGCTCAATGCCCCGGGCTTAACCGACCTGCCGGACCCCGGCTCAACCTTGAAGCATGTGTCACTGTTGTCCGTGATCGGCGGCCCCCACCTGCAAGGAATCGAAGGGTTTTTGCAGCGTTTTCCCTGGCTTCGCCACTTGGAACTGCGCTCGATTGCGCTGGGAGACTTGCCGCCCTACATCAGCACGCGGCCCGATCTGAACAGCCTGATCCTGAGCGACTGCAACATTACCCTCACCGCGCAAAGCCAGGCCCGATTGAACGCCATGGCCGGCCTGCACGCGCTGGACCTGCACAACAATCCGCTGGGCCTGGTACCCGATGTGCAGGCCATGCCCAACCTGAGCCTGTTGGACCTGTCGTCCACCGACATCGACCGCCTGCCCAATGGCGTATTGGATCACCCGCAGTTGCAGGCCATCTTGCTGAGCGACAACCAAATCGCCGAGCTACCCCAGAGCCTGTTCAGCGTGACGCCCGAGGCCGCCCAAAAGTTCGACCTGTCCGGTAACCCACTCACTCGGACCACCCTGCAGCGGGTCAAGGCTTACTGCCAAAGCCAGGGCGCGTTTTTCGCCGCCCAGGCGCCCAGCGCGGAGCGTGCCAGGGTCATGAACCTGTACCCGACCTTTCTGGAGACTGAAGCGGACCGGTTCATCTTTCGTATGCCCGGCGACATGGACGCCGTCGCCCCGACACTCACGCGCCTTGAAGCCGAATACGCGCAACTGGGCACCGACCTTCAGCAGTGGGCCCTGAACATCCCCGCGCGCCATCCCACCCTAGGCATCCCGCTTGACGAACAGACTGCCGCGCTGGAGCAACTGGCACGCCAGAACTTCAAGACCTTGCTTGAAGACGCTTGGCGTCGCGAAAGTGAGGAGGACCAAGAAAGCCTGGACAGTGAATTCACCCATTCAGTGGCCATTGAAACATCGACCCTGGGCCCGCTGCCTGAACTGAGCGCAAGGTTCGAGCATGTCACCAACCTCGAAATCAACGGCAGCGGCGTCACCAACGGGGTTGATGGCACGCTCAGATGCTTCCCTCACCTGGAAACACTGACCCTCAACCAATGCATGCTCGGCAAGCTGCCGCAAACACTCGCGCACCTGCCGAGGCTGTCCATCCTGAACCTTGAAGACAGCCGGGTCACGTTGACCGCGCCAGACATCAATATGCTCAGCGACATGACCCAGCTTGAGTACATCAGCCTGAGCAATAACCCACTGGGCATGGCACCTGACGTCAGCAAACTGCATGAATTGAAGGCGCTTCATCTACGCAATAGCGGGATCAGCGCGGTGCCTCACGGCCTGTTCAGTCTTCAGGAACTGGAAACGGTGGACCTGAGCGACAATTTGATCAGCGACATTCCGGCCGACCTGCTGGAATCGACAGCGGCCTATGGCGAGGACAGCGATTTCAGCGGCAACCCGCTGTCACCGCAAAGCCTGCAGTATCTGAGGCAACACTACCTGCGCACCGGCATCGATTTTCAGGTAGAGGCCGCCACAGTGGACGATCAAGGCGTGCCCTTGGTGTTCGTGGGCCCGACGCCGATGGAGGAGTAATCAGCCGCGCTCAGAAGGCACTGACGACAGCTCGAAGGGGCTGCTGCTGCGTCGCTGGTTGCGGTCTTCACGTGGGGTGGCGCCGAAGAAGTTGCGGTAGGCGCTGGAGAAGTGCGGCCCCGAAGAGAAGCCACACGACAGGCCGATCTGGATGATCGACTTGCTGGTTTGCATGAGCATCTGGCGCGCCTTGTTCAGGCGCAGTTCCAGGTAATACTGGCTGGGAACGCGGTTGAGGTATTGCTTGAAGATCCGTTCAAGCTGTCGTCGCGACACGCACACGTGCTGGGCGATTTCGTCGGTGGTCAGCGGCTCTTCGATGTTGGCTTCCATCAACAGAACCGCCTGGGTCAGCTTTGGATGGCTGGAACCCAGGCGATTTTGCAGCGGGATACGCTGGCGTTCGCCGCCTTCGCGGATGCGCTCCACCACCAGCTCTTCGGACACCGCGCCGGCCAGCTCAGCACCGTGGTCACGGGCCAATACCGCCAGCAACAGGTCAAGTACCGACATGCCGCCACAGGCGGTCAGGCGATCACGGTCCCAGTCGAACAGATGGCTGGTGGCGATAACCTTGGGGAAACGCTCGGCAAAGTCATCCTGCCAGCGCCAGTGCACGGCGGCGCGGTAGCCGTCGAGCAAGCCCAACTGAGCCAGCGGATACACCCCGGCCGACAAGCCGCAGATCACGCAACCTGCCCGCACAAGCTGCTTGAGCGCAGTGCTTAGCTGGGAGGCGATGACGGTGGGCGGTTCGTCCGCGAGCAGGAAGAGTTTCTGGAAGCCTTCAAGCTTGCCGGCCCACGGCTCGCCCGGCAATTGCCAGGCGCCTTCAATGGCAGGCTCTGCGAGCAGAAACGACAACTCGTAGACCACGTCCGGATGCACCCGCTGAGCAACGCGCAAGGCCTCCTCAGCCAGCGCAAGCGTCAGGGCTTTTGTGCTGGGCCAAATCAGGAAACCAATTTTGTGGGCGGTCATGGAATGCTATCCGAAGCGAAGAACGGTAATGAAGACAAAGGCCAATGCTAGCCCGGAAACCAACACAAATCTCTAAAGCTAATGAAGATCAAAATGTGCGAGCTGGCTTGCCTGCGATGGCGGTGGGGCAGTTGGCACATCGGTTACTGATACACCGCTATCGCAGGCAAGCCAGCTCCCACAGGGACCGAAGTCAACTTCCGAGCTGCCAAGCATGCACTAACTCGGTGCACAAAAGCAGTCTTGATTATTTCAGGCTGCCGGACAGAAACTGCTGCAACCGCTCCGATTGCGGGTTCACCAGCACTTCGCGCGGGTTGCCACGTTCTTCGACGATGCCTTTGTGCAAGAACACCAGCTGGTTGGACACTTCACGAGCAAAGCCCATTTCGTGGGTCACCACCACCATGGTGCGGCCTTCCTGGGCCAGGTCCTGCATGACCTTGAGCACTTCGCCAACCAGCTCCGGGTCGAGCGCCGAGGTCGGTTCGTCGAACAGCATTACCTCAGGCTCCATCGCAAGCGCACGGGCAATCGCCACGCGCTGCTGCTCGCCGCCGGACATGTGGCCGGGGAACGCATCCTTACGATGGCCCACGCCGACTTTGGCCAAGTAGTGCTCGGCCTTCTCTCGCGCGTCTTTCTTCGACATGCCCAACACGTGCACCGGCGCTTCCATCACGTTTTCCAACGCAGTCATGTGCGACCACAGGTTGAAATGCTGGAACACCATCGACAGGCGCGAACGCATGCGTTGCAGTTGCTTGGGGTCGGCGGCCTTCATGGCGCCGTCCTTGTTGGCCACCAGTTTCAGCTCTTCGTTGTTGAGCAAAATCTTGCCGGCGTGGGGTTGCTCGAGCAGGTTGATGCAGCGCAAAAAGGTACTTTTGCCCGAACCACTGGAACCGATGATGCTGATCACATCACCGGCCGCGGCGGCCAGGGACACACCTTTGAGCACTTCATGACTGCCATAGCGTTTATGCAGGTCTTGGACTTCAAGTTTGTACATGCGGTCGGTTCTCACAAAAACAGGTGGTCAGTCGTTGAGCAAGCGCCCGTGACGCAGCGCTTCGCGCCCCGCCACCTTGGCCAGCCAGAAACCCGCTTGGGCATAACGTAGCCGTTCAACGGCAAACAACACCCCCGAGGTGCCCGCGCGGATGATGCTCACGCGGTCTTCCAGAGGGTCAATCACTTCAAAAATCGGCTCGCCGGCCTCCACCCAGTCACCGGCTTTACGCAGGTAACTGATTACGCCGGCATGGGGGGCGAACAACAATTCGGTGCCTTCAAAGGGCAAGCCTTCGCAAGGTTCGTGCTGCGGCGCGGGCCATTCACCTTTGATCAAGCCTTGCTCGGCCAGGAACGCCAAGATGCCTTCAGCGTGGAAGATCGCCTCATCCCGGCCGGTGTCGGCCTGGCCACCCAGTTCCAGGGTCGTCGCCAGGCACGCCAGCGGAATCTGCGCCTCGGGGAACGCCCGAGACAGACGCAACCACGGCAGCGAGCACGCCTCATCAAACGAGCTGCCGCCGGAGTCTTCGGCCAGCAGGCCGACTTTTACATTCAAATGCGCCGACAGCGAGCGCCACTGCGGCCAATGCTGGGGCAGCGCGTACATATGCAGCGCGGCTTCGGCGTCGCAATGCAGGTCCAGAACGATATCGGCGCTACAGGCGTGGCTCAGCAGAACGCGCTGCATGCCTTGCAACTGGCTGCTCGGCTCGGGCAATGCATTGAGCGCATCGCTCATCGCCTGGCGGATCATGCGCACATTCGCATGCGGATCATCGCCCAGCTTGCCTTGGAGCAGCGCGGCAACCGGCTCGCTCAATTCAACGAAATCACGGTTGAAATTCTTGCCGCTGCCGACCTCGAAACGCCCCTGGTGGCTGCCTTGCAACAGCTGGCCCAAGCCCATTGGGTTGGCCACCGGCACCAGCTCGATCACCCCGTTGAGGGCGCCTTGCTGTTCCAGTTCACTCAGGCGTTTTTTCAGCTCCCAGGCCGCGCGCATGCCGGGCAACTCGTCGGCGTGCAGGCTGGCCTGGATGTAGGCCTTGCGCTCGCCCTTGCCGAAACGAAACACGCTCAGTTGGCGCTCGCAGCCCAAGTGGCCCCAGGGCAACCGGTGATCGATACGTTCCATATCAGTGCTTCCGTGGCGCCAGGTAGCTCAGCCAGCGGCGCTCGGCCAACTTGAACAGGCGTACCAGGATAAAGGTCAGGCACAGGTAGAACACGCCGGCCGTGATATAGGCTTCGAACGGCAGGTAGAACTGGGCGTTCACCGTGCGCGCGGCACCGGTGATGTCGATCAAGGTGACGATGGACGCCAGACTGGTGGTCTGCAACATCATGATCACTTCGTTGCTGTACTGCGGCAGCGCGCGGCGCAGGGCCGACGGCAGCAGGATGCGGCGGTACAGCTTGTAGCGCGACATGCCCATGGCCTTGGCCGCTTCGATCTCGCCATTAGGGGTGGCCTTGAGGCTACCGGCAATGATCTCGGCGGTGTAGGCGCTGGTGTTGATCGCAAAGGCCAGGCACGCGCAGAACGTGGCGCTGGACAGCAGCGGCCAGAGGAAGCTTTCGCGCACGGCTTCGAATTGGGCCAGGCCGTAGTAGATCAAAAACAGCTGCACCAGCATCGGCGTGCCGCGAATCACATAGGTGTAGAGCCAGGCCGAGCCGTTGACGATCGGCTGTTTGGACACACGCATCAAGCCCAGAGGCAAGGCGGCGAGCAGGCCGAAGAACAACGAAATGGCGAGCAATTTCAGGGTGGTTGCCAAGCCGCCGAGGTACAGCGGCATGGCGTCCCAGATGACGTTGTAGTCGAAGATCATAGATCAGCCGCCCTTACGCCTACCGAGTAGCGCTTCTCAAGATAGCGCAGGGCCAGCAACGACACGCTGGTGATCACCAGGTACATCGCCGCCACTGCGAGGAAGAAGGTAAAAGGCTCGCGGGTGGCATCTGCCGCCTGCTTGGCCTTGAACATCATGTCTTGCAGGCCCACCACTGAAATCAGCGCGGTGGCCTTGGTGAGTACCAGCCAGTTGTTGGTAAACCCAGGGATCGCCAGCCGAATCATCTGCGGCACCATCACCCGGAAGAACACCTGAAAACTGCTCATGCCATACGCAAGGCCGGCCTCGGCCTGGCCCTTGGGAATGGCCATGAAGGCGCCACGGAAGGTTTCCGAGAGGTAGGCGCCAAAGATGAAACCCAGGGTGCCGATACCGGCGGCCAAGGGGTTCAAGTCAATATAGTCGTCATAGCCAAGCAGCGGCGCGACGCGATTCAGCAAGTCCTGACCGCCGTAGAAAATCAGCAGGATCAGCACCAAGTCAGGGATCCCGCGGATCACCGTGGAGTACAAGTCACCCAGCCAGGCCAACCAACGCACCGGCGACAGGCGTAACGCGACCCCGATCAGACCCAGAACGATCGCCAAGGCCATGGACGACAAGGCGAGCTGAAGCGTCAACCATGCGCCATCGAGGATGACGGCCCCGTAGCCTTTCAACATGATTCAGGTCCTCGAAAAGGGGGATGAAAAAATGGCGCAAACCGCAGGAATTCTGTTGCTTGCGCCATTCTGGACAGACAGCTAGGACGAGTTACTTAAGGTCAGCGCCGTAAATATCGAAGTCGAAGTATTTGTCCTGGATTTTCTTGTATTCGCCGTTGGCACGGATCGCAGCAATAGCAGCGTTGATCTTGTCCAGGTCGGCCTTGTCGCCTTTACGTACCGCGATACCGATGCCTTCACCGAAGTATTTGACGTCGGTGAACTGTGGGCCCACAAACGCGTAGCCTTTGCCTGCGTCGGTCTTCAGGAAACCGTCTTGCAGCAAGGTAGCGTCAGCCACGGTGCCGTCGAGGCGACCGGCTTCCACATCCAGGTAAATTTCGTTCTGCGAGCTGTAAGGAACCACGGTGGCGCCTTTAGGGGCCAGAACTTCCTTGGCGAAACGATCGTGGATCGAACCGCGCTGCACACCGATCTTCTTGCCTTTGAGTTCATCCAGGCTGTCGCTGACGGTGGTGCCTTCCTTCATCACCAGGCGCGCTGGGGACAGGTAGTAGCGGGAAGTGAAGTCCACGGACTTCTTGCGGTCGTCAGTGATGGACATGGACGACAGGATCGCATCGATCTTGCGCACTTTAAGCGCAGGGATCAGGCCGTCGAACTCTTGCTCAACCCAGACGCACTTGACCTTCATCTCTGCGCACAAGGCGTTGCCGATGTCGTAGTCAAAACCGACGATGCTGCCATCCGGCGCCTTCGAGGCAAACGGAGGGTAAGCCGCTTCGATACCAATCTTCAGGGGCTTTTCATCAGCGAAGGCCTGCATCGACAGCACGGACAGCGCCAGGGCGCCCAACAGCACAAGTTTCTTCATCTTGGGACTCCATCGGTAGGGCAAAAAGCAGAATGAGCCGTGGCCCACGATGCGACTTAAGTGAAACCGAATAGCGGTGCTGCGTCCTACCCCGAATTGATACAGGAGACGACGAGCGAGTGATCGGCATTCTAACGACAGGCCGGAAGCCGATATTTCCTCAATGCGACAACAATTTACAGAAGCACCGAGAAAGCGGTTCCAGCACATTGACAGCCGCTGCTTTTTATGCAGAGACAAAAGACATTAAACCTATTGATCCTGCAAATTGCGGGCCTATTATTCGCAAACCCTTCTAGCACGGCAAGTCTGGCGTTTAATCTTATTTCTGAGGGTGTCTAAACCGTGGGTTTTCGGGGCATGGGCGTAGCACTTTGCCTCATGTTTGGGCGTGGGGTTACACATTTAGGGTGCTCGGTAACATTCAGAAATATCCAACGAGGTAAGTCGATATTTATTGGCTTGAGGGTTATGCGGGTCTGTCAGACCACGGCTTCAGCCAGCCTGCAAATACATTCCAACTGTGGGAGCTGGCTTGCCTGCGATAGCGGCCTGTCAGCTAGCCCATTGTTGCCTGCCCCACCCTTATCGCAGGCAAGCCAGCTCCCACGCTAGCCCGCTTCGTATTCTGAACCCCACAAAAAAGCCCCATCCAGCTCACGCCGAATGGGGCCCTGTCCCATCAACCTCGCCTTACGCGACGTTCATGGTCTTGTGCGTCTCAATCAAATGCGCCACCACACCTGGGTCCGCCAGCGTGGAGATATCCCCCAACCCGTCATACTCAGCCGTAGCGATCTTGCGCAAGATACGGCGCATGATTTTCCCCGAACGCGTCTTCGGCAAGCCCGGCGCCCACTGGATCACATCCGGCGAAGCAATCGGCCCGATCTCTTTGCGCACCCAGTTTTTCAGCTCCAGGCGCAGCGCTTCATTCGGCTCTTCGCCATTTTTGAGCGTGACATACACATAGATGCCCTGGCCCTTGATGTCATGCGGCACACCCACCACCGCCGCTTCGGCGACTTTCGGGTGGGCAACCATGGCACTTTCAATCTCGGCGGTGCCCATGCGGTGGCCGGACACGTTAAGCACGTCATCCACACGGCCGGTGATCCACCAGTAGCCATCTTCATCGCGACGAGCACCGTCACCGGTGAAATACATGCCACGGAAGGTCTTGAAGTAGGTATCGACGAAACGGTCATGGTCGCCGTACAGCGTACGCGCCTGGCCTGGCCACGAATCGAGGATCACCAAGTTGCCTTCGGCAGCGCCCTCGATGATGTTACCGAGGTTGTCCACCAACGCCGGCACCACACCGAAGAATGGCCGCGCCGCCGAACCCGGCTTGAGTGCATGAGCACCCGGCAGCGGGCTCATCAGGGTGGCGCCGGTTTCGGTCTGCCACCAGGTGTCGACGATCGGGCAACGGGATTGGCCGACGTTCTTGTAGTACCAGTCCCACGCTTCCGGGTTAATCGGCTCACCGACAGAACCGAGCAAGCGCAAGCTGCTGCCATCCACGCCTTCGCAAGCAGCGGTGCCCGAAGCCATCATCGCGCGGATCGCAGTGGGCGCGGTGTAGAGGATATTGACCTTGTGCTTGTCGACGATCTTGCCGACACGGGTGATGTCCGGGTAGTTCGGCACGCCTTCGAACAGCAGCGTGGTCGCGCCATTGGCCAGTGGGCCGTAGACAATATAGGTGTGGCCGGTGACCCAGCCGACGTCGGCGGTGCACCAGTAGATTTCGCCCGGGCGGTAGTCGAACACGCGCTCGTGGGTCAGGGCTGCGTAGAGCAGGTAGCCGCCGGTGGTGTGCTGCACACCTTTAGGCTTGCCGGTTGAGCCGGAGGTATACAGGATGAACAGCGCCTCTTCGGCGCCCATCTCTTTGGGCGCACACACGGTGCCCGCCACTTTCATCAGGTCTTCGTACCAGATGTCGCGGTGCTGGTTCCACTTGATGTTGCCATTGGTGCGCTTGCACACGATGACTTTCTGGATGCTGCTGGTTTCCGGGTTGGTCAGCGCGTCGTCGACGTTGGCTTTCAGCGGAATTTTCTTACCCGCGCGGATGCCTTCGTCAGCGGTGATTACCACCTTCGACTTACAGTCGATGATGCGACCGGCCAGGGCTTCCGGCGAAAAGCCGCCAAACACCACGGAGTGAATCGCACCGATGCGGGTACACGCCAACATGGCGACCACGGCTTCGGGGATCATCGGCATATAGATAGTCACCACGTCGCCGCGGTGCACATCCTGGCCGCGCAGGGCGTTGGCGAACTTGCAGACTTCTTCATGCAGCTCGCGGTAGGTGATGGTGCGGCTTTCGGAAGGATCATCGCCTTCCCAGATAATCGCCGCCTGATCGCCACGCTCGGCAAGGTGACGGTCCAGGCAGTTGTAGGAAACGTTCAGGGTGCCATCGGCGAACCATTTGATGTCGACATGGTGGTCGTCGAAAGAGGTCTGCTTGACCGCGGTGAAAGGCTTGACCCAGTCAAGGCGCTTGGCTTGCTCACGCCAGAAACCATCGGGGTTGACCACCGACTGCTGGTACATGGCCTTGTAGGTCGCCTCGTCGGTCAGCGTGTTGGCTGCTACTTCGGGGCGAACGGGGTACAGGGAAGCCGCACTCATCTTTCTTACCTCGGTGACATAGTTGTTGTTGTATGGCCCCTGTTGTAGCCGGGGCTGCCCCATAGAACCATTCGACGATGGTAGTAACAAGCCCCTACACATTGCCCTGCTATGCCCGTATGCGGCTCTGGCCCGCGCCCTGCGTGGCTTTCACGCTGGGTGAAAAAACCTTTACCACAGGATTGTTACAAAAACCGCCAATAGTCTTTATCAAAAGCACGGGTATATGAATATAACCCGCGAGCCTAGAATCAACTCCGCCAACCAAGGCAATGTGATTAACACCGTAACAGCCCCCACGAAGGCAACGTTAATCCGAACTTCCCAACTCTTAAGTTACACACGCGGCCTCATAAGGGCCCCGTGACCCCTTTCGCCCTGAAGAAGGTAAATACAGTAATGAAAGCTCTCGTAGTTATGGCCCTCAGCAGCTTGTGCGCCACCGCCGCCCTGGCCGATGAGGCCCCGACCGAGCTGGCCGGCCAGAACGCCCCGATTGTTGAAGATTACACCTACAGCACACACTTGGATGTGGCCAAAGTATTGTCCATGAGCGCTGTTCCGGAAGTCTGCCAAGTTGTACCGGTAAAGATGGAATATGAAGACTCACACGGCCAGCGCCATATTCTTAATTACCAAGTGATGGGCAATGGTTGCTCTAACGGATAACAACTTCCCGCCGTGGAGTTAAATCCAGATCTTATTCGCCGCAAGAAATCGTTCTTGCGGCAAAGAGCCGATCCAGAGCCCACCACGAAACAAATGTGGTAGCTGGCTTGCCTGCGATGGCGATTTCGGCCTTACACACCTCCCAAAGCCCTCCACATCCCCGCCTCCTCCAGCCCCACAAAAACTATCCCACCGCCCGTCAAAAAATTCCTACCCTGGCAAAGCCTTGCAAACACACGCCTTGGCCGAAAACCACGGCATTTTGGCCCTCCATCGTGACCATCCGCCGCAACACAAAGACAAATTTTTCCTTATAATGCGCGGGTAAATCGGGCCTGCAATATCCCTTTACACGGGGATGAAGAGCCAGACCTGAGGCCCCCGCTGGAGCATGCACCTGTCGCTCCGCCCCTCAAGCCTCACGCAGAGCACCCGTTACCCTATTCCGTTTAATGCCTGCGCTAGCTGTTGCAACAAACGATTCCTTAAGATCCACCGCGGCCCGAGGGCCGTGTGAACACCCAACCATCCGGTTTCACACGGGCACCTTTGAGCCCTCACGCAGGAGACGACACGTCATGCTGAGCTGGGACGAATTCGACAAAGAAGAAGACGGCGAAGTAGTTGCCAAAGGCGCCAACGCCGGCCACGCCACCGAAGCCAACATGGACCGCCTCGACGGCGCCGGCGCTGCCGCCGCCATCGAAGCCCGCGCCGTCACCGCCAGTGACTCCGCCGCCATCGTG
>NZ_JBJGXU010000041.1:0-54128 GCF_045447305.1 Pseudomonas sp. D47
GAAAGTGTAAAAGAAGTCATGCTCGCGAGTAATCTCAATGTTAACGCGCGTATCTGACACGCTCTAGCGCCTAAGCCCTTAGGGAGGAAGCGCTGGGGCTGGGGCCATCGCCAACGACACACCCTACGGTCTCCAGGCCCACATTTTTTCCTCGGGCCTAGGGACTGTAAAGAGCCCATACCCTTGCCGAGAGTATGGCACTTTCGATCTGGAGGCCTTTCAGCAGCCAAAATCGGTCCTTGCCTGACAAAACAGCATGCCGTTGGGGAAATCGATGCAAAGTGTTTCTGCATTTTTGGTATGGTGCAGCACATTTTCACAAGGATTGATCTTTCATTCGCAGGACGCGGCGTCGACCTTCTTCAACGAGATGCTGTAGAAATGCCTGAACCGATACCGATCAAGGATCACGAAAAAGAAAACCGCCTGGTCAACAAGCGCCTGCTCGCCTGTGCGCTGTTGGTCATCGGCATCACCTGTGCCCTGGTGGGCCGCATGTATTTCCTGCAAGTGGTGCAGTACGACTATCACTCGACCATTTCCGAAAACAACCGGGTCCACGTCCTGCCGATTACGCCCACCCGCGGGCTGATCTATGACCGTAACGGCGTGGTGCTGGCCGACAACCGTCCCAGCTACAACCTGACGATCACCCGCGAACGTACCACCGACCTCAAGGGTGAACTGGACGCCATCGTCAATCTGTTGCACTTGCCCGCCGAAGACCGCGCCGTATTCGACAAGGCGCTGAAACAGGCGCGCCATCCTTTCGTGCCCGTCACGTTGTTCTACGAATTGACCGAAGAACAGATCGCCGTATTGGCTGTTAACGAATTCCGCCTGCCCGGGGTGGACGTTGAACCGCAGTTCGTTCGCCATTACCCGTTGGGCGCGCACTTTGCGCATTCAATCGGCTATGTCGGCCGAATCAACGAAAAAGAATCCAAAGCCCTCGACTCCGTGGAGTACCGCGGTACCCAGTCCATCGGCAAAACCGGTATCGAGCGCTTCTACGAGTCCGAACTGCACGGCCACGTGGGTTATGAAGAGGTCGAGACCAACGCCCAAGGCCGAGTGCTGCGGGTGCTTAAGCACACCGACCCGATCCCCGGTAAAAACATCGTTCTGAGCCTGGACGTCAAACTGCAGGAAGCCGCGGAAGAGGCCTTGGGCGATCGGCGCGGTTCGGTGGTTGCCCTCGACCCGCAAACTGGCGAAGTCCTGGCGATGGTCAGCAAGCCGAGCTTTGACCCGAACCTGTTCGTCACCGGCATCAGCTTCAAGGAATATGCCGCGCTGCATGATTCCATCGACCGGCCGCTGTTCAACCGCGTGCTGCGCGGGCTCTACGCGCCCGGTTCGACGATCAAGCCGGAAGTCGCTATCGCCGGCCTCGACAGTGGCGTGGTCACCGCGCAAACCCGCGTGTTCGACCCCGGTTACTACCAGTTGCCCGATTTTGACCACAAATACCGTAACTGGAACCACAGCGGCGACGGCTGGGTGGACATGGACGCCGCCATCATGCGTTCCAACGACACGTATTTTTACGACCTGGCCCACAAGCTGGGCATCGACCGCCTGCACGACTACCTGGCCGAATTCGGCCTCGGCCAGAAAGTCTCCCTCGACATGTTCGAAGAGTCAGCCGGCCTGATGCCTTCCCAGGCCTGGAAGCGCGCGACACGGCGCCAGCCGTGGTTCCCGGGCGAAACCGTGATCCTCGGCATCGGCCAGGGCTACATGCAAGTCACACCGTTGCAGTTAGCCCAGGCCACCGCTTTGATTGCCAACAAAGGCGTGTGGAACCGACCGCACCTGGCCAAGACCATCAATGGCGTGCCGCCAGTGGATGAGAACCCGATGCCCAACGTGGTCCTCAAGGACCCGCGTGATTGGGAGCAGGTTAACCATGGCATGCAGCTGGTGATGCATGACCCGCGTGGTATCGCGCGGGCCGCAGCAGCAGGCGCGCAATACCGCATCGCCGGCAAGAGTGGTACAGCGCAAGTCGTCGCGATCAAGCAGGGTGAGCGTTACAACCGTAACAAGACCCTGGAGCGCCATCGCGACAACGCCTTGTTCGTTGGCTTCGCGCCGGCCGAGCACCCGACAATCGTGATCTCGGTGATGATCGAAAACGGCGAGGCCGGAGGCCGGGTAGCGGGCCCTGTGGTGCGGCAAATCATGGATGCCTGGCTACTCGACCAGGACGGCCACCTGAAGCCGAAATATGCCACGCCGGCCAAAGCCCCGGGCGACCCGCGCGTTTAAATCAGGCCTTCCATTCGTCCCAGTGCTCTACGCCTGCATACGCAAGCCAGGGCACATCATGGGCCGTCCAGATGTGCGCGGTGGGCCGTACGCCCGGATCATTATCCAGCGTCGCCACCCGCACAATCACATGGGGCTGATGCCCTCGCTCCGCCATCAGATGTGAGCCGCAACGCGAGCAGAAATGCCGGAGTTTGCCGGGCGAAGACTCAAACGATGACAGCAGCGCCTCACCCTGCGTCCAGCGAAAATGTTCGCGCATCACCCCAGCCGTGGCCACAAATGCTGCGGCATGCACCTTACGGCAGCTGTCGCAGTGGCAATGGCTGATGGGCATGTCCAGGTTGTCGACTTGGTAGCGCACAGCCTCGCAGAAGCAACTTCCATTCAACGGGTCAGTCATACTCGTATTACCTGATCTGGGATGGGCTCATCATCGCGCAGAACCGACGGTTGCGCATTGGTCAATGTCGCCTACTGTCAATGGAGGAGGTGACTTATGCATGTATTAGATCGTATCGAACGAAAAGTCCTGCTCAACGCTCCACGTAAACAGGTGTGGGAAGCACTCACCGATGCCGAGCAATTCGGCAGTTGGTTCGGCATCGCCCTCGAAGGCAAAACCTTTGCCCCCGGGCAAACCATCGAAGCGCCGATCACCTATAAAGGCTACGAGCATGTGGTGTGGAAGGCCAAGATCGAACGCATCTTGCCACAAACCCTGTTCTCGTTCTGGTGGCACCCTTACGCGGTCGAAGAAGGTGTCGACTACGACAGCGAAACACCAACCCTGGTGGAATTCACCATCGAAGATCGCGCGCCAGGCATTCTGCTGCGGGTGGTTGAATCCGGTTTTGACGCCGTGCCCGAAGCCCGACGCCAGAAAGCCTTCAAGAAGAATTCCCGTGGCTGGGATGAGCAAATGAGCAACATCGAAACCTATCTGGGCCAGGCCCGTCGCGCCTGACCCAAACGGGTATCTTGATGCTGCCCGTTATCAAAACGCTCAGTCGTTTGACCGGTTGCGCGCCTGTGTCCAGATCCCCGTCAGCCCGACACTGAGTGTGTGGCTGACGGCACCTACCGTTCAGCCGGTCATCAAGCGGGTGTTGTCTTCCAAGTGGTGAATACGCGAGCCCGTCACCGTGGCGTTGCCCAGATTGTCTGTCAGCGTCACTGACGAATAACGGCCATCCTCATCGGCATGTTTGTCGCCGCCCGCGAGGTAAGCCGTCCAGTGGTCGCTTAGGTCATATTCAGCGCGCAGCATGCCGACCGTGTCTTCAATATTGGTGTAACCCCATTTCGGTGCGTAGTGGCTAGCCGCCGATGTCGAGGTGTTCGCCAACCCGCCCATCACTGCTGATGTCCGTGCTGAAACGGCGCAACGGCACATCCAAACGCGCAGACGACTCCGGCGCGAATAATAGTAAGTGTTATTAATGTTCTTCAGCCAATTTGTGAGATTGCGTTCGCCCTGCGCGTTAACGTGCCGCGTTTGCCCGGATGCCGAGTAGAATCACGCCCTGAAAGCGATTCCTGAGGTGCGGTACGGTGGATTTACAGCAGGGTTTTGTCCTGACCCGGCATTGGCGCGACACGGCGGCAGGTACGGAGGTCAGTTTCTGGCTGGCGACCGACCAAGGCCCCCGGTGCGTGCGCTTACCCGCGCAAACCTCGGTGATGTTCATTCCCGAGGCCTATCGCAAGCCGCTGGGTTGGTTGCTCAACGGCGAGCGCGATATCGAGCTGCGCCCGCTGCAGCTGTGCGATTTCCATCACCGCCCGGTATTGGGCCTCTACACCCGCCAGCACCGCCAGTTGATGGACCTGGAAAAACGCCTGCGTGCCGCCGGTGTGGATGTCTACGAAGGCGACGTGCGCCCGCCCGAGCGCTACATGATGGAGCGCTTCATCACCGCCCCGGTGTGGTTCGGCGGCACACCAGACGCCAACGGCAGCCTGATCGACGCGCAGATGAAACCCGCGCCCGACTACCGCCCGCCGCTGAAGCTGGTGTCCCTGGACATCGAGACCACCGCCCAGGGCGATCTGTATTCCATCGCCCTCGAGGGCTGCGGCGAGCGCCAGGTGTACATGCTCGGCCCGCCGAACAAAACCTGCGCGGTGGACTTCAAACTCGACTACTGCGACACCCGCGCGCAACTGCTCGAACGCCTCAACCAATGGCTGGCCACCCATGACCCCGACGCGATCATCGGCTGGAACGTGGTGCAGTTCGACCTGCGCGTGCTCCACGAGCATGCCCAGCGCCTCAACGTGCCGCTGTTGCTGGGCCGTGGCGGTGAAGCCATGGCCTGGCGCGAACACGGCAGCCGCAATCACTACTTCGCGTCTGCAGCGGGGCGCTTGATTATCGACGGCATCGAAGCCCTGCGCTCGGCCACTTGGAGCTTCGAGTCCTTTAGCCTGGAAAACGTCGCGCAAACCCTGCTCGGCGAAGGCAAGGACATCTCCACGCCGTACCAGCGCATGGACGAAATCAACCGCATGTTCGCCGAGGACAAGCCCGCCCTGGCGCGCTACAACCTCAAGGACTGCGAGCTGGTCACGCGGATTTTCGAGAAAACCGAGCTGCTCAAGTTCCTGCTCGAGCGCGCCAGCGTCACCGGGCTGCCGGCCGACCGCAACGGCGGTTCCGTCGCGGCGTTCACCCATTTGTACATGCCGCTGATGCACCGCCAGGGCTTCGTCGCGCCGAACCTGGGCGACAAACCGCCCCAGGCCAGCCCCGGCGGGTTCGTGATGGACTCGCGTCCCGGCCTCTATGAATCGGTGCTGGTGCTCGACTACAAAAGCCTTTACCCGTCTATCATTCGCAGCTTCCTGATCGACCCGGTGGGGCTGATCGAAGGCCTCAAGCACCCCGATGACAGCGAGTCGGTGGAAGGCTTTCGCGGCGCGCGCTTTTCGCGTACCCGGCACTGCCTGCCGTCCATCGTCACCCGCGTTTCCGAAGGGCGCGAAGCCGCCAAGCGTGACCACAACGCGCCATTGTCCCAGGCGCTGAAGATCATCATGAACGCCTTCTACGGCGTGCTCGGTTCCAGCGGTTGCCGGTTCTTCGACACCCGGCTGGCGTCCTCGATCACGATGCGCGGGCATCAGATCATGCGCCAGACCCGCGAGCTGGTGGAGGCCAAGGGGTATGAGGTGATCTACGGCGACACCGACTCCACCTTCGTCTGGCTCGGCAGTGCGCATGCTGCGGATGACGCCAGCCGCATCGGCCGGGAATTGGTGCAGCACGTCAACGACTGGTGGCGCGCGCATTTGCAAGCTGAATACGGCCTGCAAAGCGCCCTGGAACTGCAATACGAAACCCACTTCAGCCGCTTTCTCATGCCGACCATTCGCGGTGCGGAGGAGGGCAGCAAAAAGCGTTACGCCGGCTTGGTCGTGCGCGCTGATGGCAGCGAAGAGATGATCTACAAAGGCCTGGAAACCGTGCGCAGCGACTGGTCGCCCCTGGCCCGGCAATTCCAGCAGGAGCTCTACCAGCGCATCTTCCATCGCCAGCCCCATCAGGACTACGTTCGCGACTACGTGCGCCGCACCTTGAGTGGCGAACTCGACGACTTGCTGATCTACCGCAAACGCCTGCGCCGCCAATTGGACGACTACGAACGCAACGTGCCGCCGCATGTGCGCGCCGCACGCCTGGCCGATGAATACAACGACCGCCTGGGGCGCCCGCGCCAGTACCAGCGCGGTGGCTGGATCAGCTATGTGATCACGGTCAACGGCCCGGAACCGCTGGAAGTGCGGCAGGCGCCGATCGACTACGACCACTACGTCACCCGGCAATTGCAGCCGGTGGCGGATGCGATTTTGCCGTTCGTCAACGACGATTTCGCCACCCTGGTCGGCGGGCAAATGGGCCTGTTCTAAAATGCTTGCCTGGAGGGGATACGAGCCTGCACTCTTGGCCTGATGATGACCACCCTCAGACGGCGCAGCTTCTCATGACTCAGATCACCCTGACCGGCAACACGGTCGAACTCCAGCCACTGCAACGTGAACACGCGGCTGCCTTGGTCGAGGCTGCCGCCGACGGCGAGCTGTGGAACCTCAACGTCACCAACGTGCCCGGCCCCGAGACTGTCGACAAGTACCTCGACATTGCGCTCATCGGCCGTGAGGCCAGCAGCATGATCCCGTTCGCTGTGGTACGTCGCGACAGCGGCCAGGTGGTCGGCAGTACACGCTTCTGGAAGGTGGACAGGGTGAATCGCAAGCTTGAGATCGGCCACACTTTCTTGGCGCAATCCACGCAAAAAACCGCGGTCAACACCGAAGCCAAACTGTTGCTGCTGACCTACGCCTTCGAAGTATTGGAGTGCGTGCGCGTGCAATTCAGCACCGACGAACTCAACGAAAAGTCCCGCGCCGCGATCCTGCGCCTCGGCGCCTTACAAGAAGGCATCGTGCGCCACGAACGCATCATGCCCGACGGGCGCAAGCGCAACTCGGTGCGCTTTAGCATCATCGATTCGGAATGGCCGCAGGTGAAGGCCAACTTGCAGGCCAAACTGCTGCGATAAGGAAGAAACGCCCATGTACACGCTCTACGGCATTGATGAATCCGGCTCTTGCATGATCGAAATCGCCCTACAGCGTTGCGCGGTGCCCTGGCGTCGTATCGACGCCAGTTCCTGGGCGGACGGCGAGGGCAGCGAAGACCTGGCGCGCATCAACCCGCTCAAACAGATTCCCACCCTGGTCACGCCCGATGGCCAGGTGCTGACCGAAAGCGCCGCGATCCTGATCCACCTGGGCCTGGAGTTCCCCGCCTCCCATCTACTCGCCGGCAACCGCGCGCAGATCCTGCGCGGCCTGGTGTACATCGCCGCGAACTGCTACTCGGCCATCGGCATCATCGACTACCCGCAACGCTGGCTGGGCACCGCAGATGAAGCGCTGCAAACGCAATTGACCACCGGTACGCGGCGCTATCTGCATCACGCCTGGGTGGTGTTCGCCCAGCAGTTCGCCGACCAGTTGTTTACCCCGGATACTGTGCCGAATGCACTGGGCATCATGGCCGCAGCGGTGTCGCGCTGGGACGCGGCGCGGGATGTGTTAAACGACCTGGCGCCAGGCTTTGCCCAGACGCTGGCGCAGGTGGATGCCGACCCCCTCGTGGCGCCCGTGTTTGCTCGGCATTGGCCGGAATGGGGCGTCTCCTAATGTTTCTGCAATCAGAAGAAACAATCACCGTTGTACCTGTCCAACCCCTTGCGTAGCGGGCTTCCTGACCTACGCTTCTTAACGAGGTGTAGGAATCATCCTTGAATTTGGCTGTCGCAGACATGAAACTCAAGAACTTGCATGGAATTCAAAGGAGGTGCGCATGCTCATCCGGTCGCTGACCCTGGCTACCTTGATGGCTTTTACGGGGCCGCTGTTGGCCGCGGATGATATCAACCCGCTCAAGCAGGACGTGGGCAAGTCCCGTCCGCTGGTGGTGGTGGAACTTGATTCCGGCAACGACACATTGGCGACCCTCAAAAAACAGCTGGACGAGCCTGCCAACAAGCAGTCCTTTGAAGAGCGCAACATGGTGTTCTACACCGTGAAGTTCGGCAGCATCGGTGCTGAAGGCGAAAAATTCGCCAAGGACGCGAAGGACAACAAAAAGCTCACGCCGCCTGAAACCAACGCGCTGATCCGCGCCCTCAAACTCGGCGCCGGCAGCGGCACCAAAGTGATTCTGGTGGGCAAGGACGGCGAGAAGAAAGTCGAGAAAACCGTGCCACCGGATACCCTCGACCTGAAAGAGTTCTTCATCGCCATCGACCAGATGCCCATGGCTGAAAAAGAACTCGCCGCCCCAGCCGAACCCGAGCCAGCCGCCGAGCCAGCCAAAGGCGCCAAAGCAGCCAAGCCTGCCAAGGCCGGCAGCAAGGCAGCCCCTGCGCAACTCGATGATTGAACCTACATAACCCTTGTGGGAGCGGGCTTGCCCGCGATGACGGAGTGTCAGTCAAAACACCTTTGAATGATCCACCGCTATCGCGGGCAAGCCCGCTCCCACAGGCGTGTTAGCGTTGCTCTGAAGTTCTAGCGGCCTTGCGCACCGGAAACGGAAAGTAGAAAAACCGCAGGAACGCCACCCGCTTGATCACTTCCCCGATCAGCAACGGCACCACCACCGCCACCACCAGGCCCACGCAGGCCGACACCAACGGGTGCAGGCCCAGGCGCTCCATCAGGTCGACGGTCTTGTGCTGGATCTCCCCATGGAAGATCAACAGGATCAGGGTCGACTGGCCGATGTAGGTCATCGCCCGCGTGATCACGGCCGAGACCATCAGCACCCGCGCCAGTGCCCAGCACGCGTACACGCCGATTACCGCCAGCAGGCTGGTCCACAACCAGTGGTCGTAGCGCCGCTGCGCCAGGTCCATGGTGTCGTGGCTGTAGAGGAACACCGCGGCGAACAGTGCCACTGAAATCACCAGCGTCAGCAGCGAGCCTTCATGGCGGCGCAGCCAATCGCGCAGCAGGTAGCCGTACACGAAGTAGGTACTGCTGATCAGGGTGATCTCGAGGCTGAAGGGCAGGCCGGGCAGCGTCCAGGTGTGCTCACCGACGGTCACGGGAATTTGCCAGAACCACGGCAGCACCCAGATGCCGAGCAACAGTTGCGCGACCATCAGCAGGCAGCCCATCGCCAGTGACAGCTTCAGGCGCTGGATCAGCCGCAGCATCAACCCACTGAACAGAATCGCTACCCAAAAGTGCGGCAGAAACCACAGTGCCTGCCATGGAATGGTGTCCACCGAGGCGTACAGCACGCCGCCAACATCCGGCAGCAGCGGTTGCCCGCGCAATAGGCTGCGTACGATCACATACACCAGCATCGTGAAGAAAAACGGCTTGAGCAGGCCGTCGGCCTTGCGTATCGCCATCTCCACAAACGGTTGCTCGGGCTTGAAGAACACCCCGGACAGGAAAAAGAACAACGGCAATATGAACGACGCGATGACCGGATAGATCAGCTCCGGAGAGTTGGCGACGAACCAACTGTGGCCATACACGATCATCAGGATGCCAATGCCTTTGGCAATATCCATCTGTATCCAACGATGTTTCACCTGACCACCCCCGAACGATTATTCACGCCTTGCGCCACGGCTTCAGCCACAGCCCCATGCCCAGCACCACCACGACGCCTGCCAGGGTGCTGAGCCCCAGTTGCAGCCATACGCCTTGAATCCGAAACAGCACCAGCGCGGCCAACCCCATGACAGCCGCACTGAGTAACCATTGCCGCGCCCAGGGCAGGGCGCCCAGCAGGTTTTGACGCTGCATCAGCAGCAATGCCGTGCAGATCACCCCCGCCAGCGCGGCCAGCGGGATACCCGCCAAGCCAAACGCAAACGGCAGGGCGCCCAGCAACAGCACGTTGACCAGGCTGCCGAGCAACTCGCAACGCAGCGGCTGGCGCGTATCGCCGGCGGCGTAGGCATAGCGCGCGAGTAAGGCGTTCCAGGCGCCGAACACCAGCGGCACGGCGAACCACGCCAGCAGCAGCGGCAGTGGCGAGTCCGCCGATTGTTTGGGCAGCAGCAGCGCCACCAGGCTCGGCGCCGCCGCGACCAGCCCAACCCCGGCCGGCAATGTCAGCACACTGGCGGTTTCCAGGCCGCGCTTGAGCAAGGCCAGGCGCTCATCGCCCTGGCGTCGGCTCATCATGCCCAGCAGCACCTGGTTGAGGCTCATCAACGCAATCAGCGGCAGGTTCATCAGCTTGCGGGCGAGGTTGACCCAAGTCACCGCGCCTTCGCCGAGCAGCGAGGCCACCAGCCGCTCGATCAACGCCAGCCCTTGGCTGGCGCCATTGCTCAGCAACAGTGGCCCGATGCGCTGGCCCAGCTCGCGCAGTGGCGCAGCACTCAATTGCCAGCGCCACGGCCGCCAGCCCTGACGCCAGATCGACGGCAGCAGCGCCAAGGGCATCAACAGGCTGCCGGCCAGGCAAGCGAGTGCCAACCCATGGGGTTGAGTGGCGGTGCCGGCCACGGCGAGGTACGTCACCGGCGGCAGGTTGAACAGCAGCGAACCCAGCCCCGCCAGCACAAACCGCTCGCGGGCCTGCAACGGAATACTGAACAGCGCATGCAGCATCAAGCCCGGCACACACCACGCGACGATCTGCAGGTTGCCGCTGGCCAGCGCCGTGGCACTCGCCGCGAGCCCCGGGCCCAGCAACTGCACCAGCCACGGCGCCAACAGCGTCAGCAACAGGCTGGTGAGCAAGGCAATCAGCATCAATGCCGGGAACAGCACGCCCAGCCAGTCCAAGCGCTCGCCATCTTTGCGTTGCAGGTACAACGGCAGCGCGGCGGCGCTGAGCACGCCACCGGCCAGCGACATACGCAACGCCTCAGGCAAAAACAGCGCGATCAGGAACGCATCGCTGCGCTCGCCCGCGCCCCAGGCCGCCACCAGCAGCCACTCGCGGGCGAACCCCAGGCACAGGCCCAATAAGGTCGCCAGGGTCAGCCAGACGGCGCTGCCAAGCACGGCTAAGGCCTTGCGCCGTCAAGCATCGGCTTGCGAAGAGCCACGGCCTTGGCCTGCGGCAGTCGCGCCGGAAACAGCCGCCGTGCCTCCAGCACATTCAGGCCCACCATCAACCAGAACAGCGACACCATCACCACGGCAAAACTGAAGTAGTGGTCAAACAAGCCGCTGACCAGCGCCGAGAGAATCCCGGCGGTGCTGCCCAGCCACAACGCGTTGTCCTTGGTCAGGCGGATTGGGCCTGGCTCCGGGCGCGCTTCACGCCACCAGCGCACGGTGACGGCGACAAACAGCAGCATGCCGACAATGCCGATCTTGTAGATGTAGTTCAGCCACAAGTTCGAGATCCCTAAAAAGTGCGTACCTGGCACCGGCGGGTCGACCTTGAAACCGATGCCGAACGGGTACGCCTCCACGGCCTGCGGGAACATGCGGTATTCGTCGAAACGGACTTCGGTACTGGCGTTGTCCGACGAAAAAATCGTCGCCAGGCGGTCCTGCAGCGGCGGGTAGGCCATCACCAGCGCCACCGTCAGTGCTGCGCCGATCATCAACAGGCGCCCGGTGTAGGGCACGCGGCGCGTGGCCATCCAGATCAGCACCAAGGCCAGGCTGACCATCGCGCCACGGCTACTGGCCAATAGCAACGCAGCGGCGCCCAGACAGGCCACGCTTAGGCCCAGTGCGCGTTTCCAACCTTGTTCGGTCATGCCGTAGCAGAACGCCAACGGCAGCAGCAGCGCCATGATCCCGCCGATGGCATTGGGGTGCATCCACGGCGAGCCCATGCGTGATGCCATTGCCTCCAGGCCGAATTTCAACATGTCGAAGTTGCCGTAATTGAACAGCGCCAGAATCGGCGCAATGCCGGCGCCCGAGCGGGTGCGCACAAACACCGCAATCGACAGCACCAGCATCGCGAGGCTGCCCAGCAGCAGGGCAATGACCAGGGATTCGCGCTGCTTTTGGTTCACCAGTAACTTGGCGGTCAGGAACACCCCCGACAGGTTCAGCAACCAGCGCAGCCAGTTGGCCACGCCGCTGCTGTCGGCGTGGATGGTGACTTGGCCGACGATAAACGGGAACACGCTGAACAGCATCAGCCACAACAGCATCTGGTCGGTGGGGCGGCGCGACAGGCTCGGCGTGTCGGGCAGTCGCGACAGAAAGCTGTGCCACAGCAGCGCGCCCCAAGTCAGCGCGAGGATGGCTTCGCTCACCGTACTGCGGATGCCCAGGTTGAGCGTCGAATACGGCATAAACGTCGCGACCCCGGCAAACAGCAACAAGCCCCAGAGCGGGAAGCGCAGGATGGTCACGGCAGCGGCCAGGCCGATCACCGCGAGGAACGCCTTGGCCGGTGACAGCAGCAAGGCCAGGGCGCCGAACAGCAGGCCGAACAGGATCGCGACGAGGCTTGCCAGGGAGACTCTCATTTCAATTCCTCGATCAGTTCGGCCAGGCGTCGGCGATAAGCCTGATGGTTGAAACGTTGCGCCCACAGCCGGCATTGCTCAGGCGACTCTTGCGCGGGGCGCGCCACCAGGTCGAGCATCAACTGCATCAGCGCCGGACCGTCAGTGGGCGAGAAGCGCGGCGCTGAAGGCGGAGTGATTTCATCCAGCGAGGTGCCACTGGCGACGGCCACCGACGTGCCGACGCTCAGGGCTTCAATCACCGGCAAGCCGAACCCTTCGGCATACGACGGCTGCCACAGGCGCGAGGCCTGGCGGTACAGCGCGTGCAGCTCGGCATCCGTCACACCGCTGAGGGCGCGAATGCCCGGCAGGTTGCGCTGCGCCTCGGGCAAATGCTCAAGGCTGCCCACCAGCACCAAGGCCGGCACGTCGGGTGACAGGCGCCGCGCTTGCTGCCAGGCGTCGACCAGAAATGGCACGTTCTTGCGCAGTTCGCGGGTGCCCACCAGCAGCCAGAACTGCTCGGGCAGCTTGCGCGGCGTGAGGTCGGCCGCCAGTTCGACAAAACTGTCCACTTGATTGGGCAGCACCCGAATCTTGCCTGCTGCCTTGGGAAACAGCCGCGCGGTTTCTTCAAAGCTGTACTGCGAAGGCGTCCATACGCGGTCGGCGCTGTGCACCGCGTAGGCAATCGACAGCCGATCGCAGGTCTTGTAGATCAGCGCCTTCAAGCGGTTGGCGTGGTAGTTGTTCAAGGTGATCTGGAACAGGTCATGCAACAGCACCACGGTGCGCAAACCCTTGGGTTTGGGAGGCAGCGGCAGGCCCATATTGAAGGTGCTGATGTACAGGTCGATCTGTTGTTCACGCAATGCACGCGGCAAAAAACCGGCCTCGAAACGCAGGCGATTCTGCGGCTGATGCATTGCGGTTTTCGCACAATCCCAGGCCGGGCAGTGCGCCTGCAAGCGGGTTTCATCGCCCAGCGGCGCCACGGTAAACCGCTCAAGTTCAACCTGCGGCAAGGTACGCAAGGCAGCTTCCAGCGCGTACACCTGGCGGCTGATCCCCGAGTGCGGAGAGGTGCCGACGGTGCGGTAATCCAGGCCTATGCGCATGCGGGCTCCTTTTGATTGAGCGGCGCAAGGCGCGCGTACACCTGCTCAAGCTGGCTGGCGGCGACACTCCAGTCATGAGCTCGGCGAACATAGGCGCGGCCCGCTTCGCCCATGGGCGCGGCGGCCTCGGGAAATTGCAGCAGGCGCACCACGGCATCCGCCAGGCTGTCGGCGGTTTGCCCGCCCAGATAGTCCAGGCCTTCGATCAGGTCCAAGCCCGACACGCCTTGCTCGGTACTCGCTAAGGGTAGCCCGGCGGCCAGCGCTTCGAGCACTTTCAATTTGGAGCCGCCGCCATGGCGCAGCGGCGCCAGAAACACCGAACAGCTCGATTGCAGGTTCAACAGGTTCGGCACAAACCCTTGCCATTCGATGCGCGGGTCTTTCCACCGCTCACGCCAACTGCCGGGCATGCCGAAGCCGCACACGCTCATGCGCGCGTCGGGGCAGCGCTCCCAGACTTTGGGCAGGATTTCATCCAGGGCCCACTCGATGGCGTCCACGTTGGGCGCGTATTCATAGTTGCCGAGGAACAACACGCGGCGCGTCGACGGGTCGGGGTGGGCGGCGGCGAAGTGATCGCAGTCCACGCCATTGACCACCACCGGCACCGGTTTACCGGCGATCGTTGCCAGCACCTGCGCATCGCCGTCGGTGACCGCCACCACCTGCGTGGCTTGGCGCATCACCCGGCGTTCCCAGCGCACATAGCGCCATTGATCGTAGCGAATGAACGGCAGCGCCCAGCGTGGCAGGCGGTCATAAGTGGCCGCGCCCAGCGCCGATTCAACGTTGTGTTCGGTCAGCACGAAAGGCTGGGATGTGCGCGCCAGGGCGTCTTCGTACGGCTGGAACGTGTAGCTGTGCTCGATCTGCACCACGTCCCAATGCTCCTTCAGCAATTGGTTGAAGGTGTCCTGCAACACCCCCGACAGGCCATTCACGCTGGCCAGCAGCGGGTAGGGCGCAAACAGCCCGGCCACCAGGGTTTTCAAGCTGCGCAGCGGGCGGCGCGGCAGGATGATCAGTTGCTCCAGGAACGCTTCCAGCACCTGGCGATCGGTCAGCGACACCGGGTGCTTGTCATGCAGCAGCAAGGTAATCCGATGCCCACGCGCGGCGAGGCTGCGCAGCAGGTGAAACTGGCGCGTCTTGCCGCCGCTGGTGGCCGGCCAGGGCGAGTAAGGCAGGATCCATAAAATACGCATGGCGGGCTTCAATCCCATAACAAAATTTGCAGGTTCGACTTGACCGCGAGGGTCAGCCCGTTGGTGCCGCTCACCGGGGTTTGCGTGCCGCGCAGCGGGTCGTAGAGCGTGGCGCTGGCGAGGTTGGGCAAGTGCGCGTTACCGCCTTGGGCCGACCAGAAGAACCACAGTTTGTGGCCGTCGGCGCGGGTCCAACCGATGCTGAACAGGCCGTTGGGCAATTGGTCGGCGGTCGGCGGGTCGCCGGGCGTGAGCTGCGGGCCGCTGACGTCGAGGAAGTTCTTCAAGGCGGTATAGACCGGCTTGGGGTTGGCGTCGATGTCGAGCAAGCCATAGAACTGGTCGCGCACGCTGGCGCGCTGGTCGAGGTCGCTCAAGGTGAACAGGAAGATCCGGTCGTAATCCATCGCGCTCATCAACGCCACGCGGCGCACCACATAATCGGCCTGGCCCTGCAGGGTGATGAGGTCCTGGGCGTCTTTTGGCCCGGGGTAGGTCGACCAGCCCCACTCGGTGCTCCACAGCGTTTGCACGCCGGCGTTGCGCAGGGACTGGTTAAGCGCAGTGGTCTTGGCGATAAAGTCCAGGTTGGCCGGGTCGTTGCCTTCGGGCAGCTGCGTGTAAGGGTGGTAGGAAATCACCGTGTTAAGGCTGGCCACGCCGAGTGCGCCGAGGGCATCGAACAGGGTCTGGCCGTTGGGCATTTCGCTGAAGAATGCCATGCCGGCCGCCACCACCGGTTTGCTCGGGTTAACCGCGCGTAACGCGGCGGCCGTGGCTGTCAGCAAGTTGGCGTAGCCGGCCGGGTCGGCCACCGGGCGCCAGAAACCGAGCAAATTCGGTTCGTTCCACACCTGCCAGGCATCCACGCTGGGGTAGCGCTGCGACAACAGCGCCATGCGGTTGGCAAACACGTTCGGGTCCTTGGGCGGGTATTGGTCCTGATAGGGCGCACCGACCGGCGCGGTGGTGGCGAAGGGCGCCGAGCCCACCAGGTAGAACACCGACTTGAGCTGGTTGGTTTGCAGGTTGCCGACCAATTGATCAAGGGTCGCCACCTGATACTGGTTTTCCACCGGCTCAAGTTGATCCCAATGCAGGTCCAGGCGCACCCATTCCAGGCCCAAGGCCTTGAGGTGATCGATCTGCATCTGGTAGCGCTCGGGGCTGAACCACAGGAATTGCGCGTTAACCCCCAAAAAATCCTTCCACACCACCACCTTGTTGCCCTTGAGCACATGGCTCTCGGCGTCGGCCTGGCGGCCCCACATAAAGGCGGTCAGGCCAAGTGCGGCAACCACCGCAAGGAGGGCGAGGAACGTGCGTTTACGCGCCATCAGGGGCTCCTGCAATTGCCTGCTCAAAGAGTTGCTTGAATTGCTGTGCGGTCAACGGCCACAGGCGTTCGCGGCCAATTTCCCCGGCACGTTCGGCCCAGTCGCGGGCCAATGTCGGCGTGCGCGCCAGGCGCAGCAGTTGTTCGCTCAGCGCCGCCACGTCGCCTTGGGGATAGATCGCGCCATTGCCGCTGGCGACTTCTTCGGCAAACGCCCGCGCATCCGAGGTAATCGCCCCGCGCCCACACGCCGCAGCCCAGGACAGCGCGCCACTGGTGCCGCGCTGGCGCCCCAGCAGGCTGAGCTTTTTCGATTCGCGGTACGGCAGCACCATCACATGGTGCGCCTGGATCGTCTGTGCAATCTCGCTGGCCGGCAGGTTCAGCCGCCAGTCGATAAAGCCCGCCAGGCCAAGTTCAGCGATCTGGCGGTTCAACTGCTCGAGGTAATTGCCGCCTGCGCCGAACGCCATTTCGGCGGCAGTGCCACCGGCCAGGGTCAGGCGCACACGGTCACGCAACTGGGGGGCTTGCTTGAAGGCATCGGCCAGGGCCTGCAGCAGGTCCTCAATGCCCTTGCCACGGTAGATAAAACCGAAATACAGCAGGTGCAAGGTGTCCAGCGAGGGTAATGGCGCGGGAGCAATCGCCAGGTTGGCGTGGTTGATCACCGCCACTTTGCCCGCCGGCAGTTGCATGCGCAGGCCTAGGCAATCGGCACCCAGGCGGGTGAGGGTGATCAGCCGCGTCAGGCCTTGGGCGACGTGGCGTTCTTCACGCAAGGTCAGCGGGTCGGCGAGCACCACCGCCGCTTGCGGCAGCGGGTTGGGCAAACGCTCCAGCAGGTTTAACGGGAAGGGCAGGTGCTCGCGGCGCCACACCATGCGTTCCGGGTCGTGCACCGTGGCGGTCAGCGGCAGCCGGGGGTAAGCCTTGCGCAGTTCGCGCAGGGCCAGGAACTCGCCCAATCGCCCGCCGCCCAGCTCGGCGTGGACCAGGTCCACGCTGTGCCAGTCGAACGCGGCGATGGCGTGCTTGATCGCTTGCGTCGTGCCTTGCACGCCACTCAACGGTGTCGCCACCGTCACGCCCAGCTGTTCCAAGGCCGTCTTGAAATGGTTCGCGTAGTCGGCGATCCCATTTTTCTCCGGCGGCAAAGGCGCGAGCAGGGCGATGTGCATCAGAACGCCCCCCGGTATTTGGCGATGGTTTTAAGCACCTTGGCCGGCACTTCGAATCTGCGCCGGTTGATGATGATGCCGTCCACCTTGCCGAACGCGGTGTTGAGGATCGACAGCGCGTGTTCCACCACCGGCACCGTGCTTTTCTGCGCTTCCACCACCAAGGCGATCAGGTCGGCGCGGCGCAGGTTGATGAAGGCATCGCGGTTGTCCAGCAGCGCCGAGGCATCCAGTAGCACCACTTCGCCGCGGGCTGGCGGCTCGACGCCGCCGACCCGCACGGTGATGCCGTTTTCCTGCAGCAATTGACGCAGCTGTTCCACCACAAAGGTCACGCCTTCGCCGTGGCGCGCCGAGGTCAGCCCGAGGGTCAGGCCTTGTTCGGCCACGCGGTCCAATTGCAGCAAACTATACAGCCGGTAAATGCTCGCATTGAACGCGTTGGTACTCTGCGCGGTGCTGGTGTCCAGCTCCGGCAGTGTCGTCCACAGGGGCAAGCCGAACTTGCGCTCTACCAGCCCGCCGTCGTGAATGCGCTGGTCGAGCAGGTAGCACAGGTAGATCACCAGCAGGCCGACGACGATCGCGAACGGGATCGCCAACACCAGCATCACCAGGGTTTTGGGGAAGATGCGGCCTGGGTTCAAGGTGGCTTCTTCGATCACCGCGATGTTGCTGATCTGGCTGTTGTCCAGCTCACGGTCGATGCGCGATTTTTCCAGGTTGTCCACGTACAGCGCGTAGTTGCGCTCGGTGGCGCTCAGCTCACGGGCAAGGCGCGCCAGTTCCGGCTCTATTTCCAGGGCTTGCTTGCGCTGCGCTTCGAGGTTCACCAATTGCTTCTGCTGCTGCACCAACTGGGTACGCAAGGCCAGGTTGTTACTCGACTCATCCAGCAGCACGCGCTGCAAGTGGATTTCCAGGGTGTTCGGCGCACGGTTTTCCGAGCTTTGCACCGTGTTGCTTTCACCTGCAACCTGGGCCTGCATCGCCCGGATCGAGGCATCCAGGGCTTTGACCGGCGGCGCGTTGTCGGTGTAGGTGCGCATCATGTCGGCTTTTTCCAGCAGCTTCTGGTTGAGCAGGCGACGCAAATCTTGCTGCTGCGGGTTCAGCGCAATCTGGCGGACCGTGGTCACCTCCTTGGGCTGGGTCTTGAGCTGAGTGCGGGTGCTGTCCAGAGCGCTGTCGGAAGAGGCGATCAGGCGCGTGGTGTTGAACGTTTCGCCGCGCAGCACGTTGATGCGTTCGGACAAATCTTCCAGGCGATCGGTGATGCTCGCCGCGCCGATCTCATTTAAATGCTTGAGGATTTGCTCCTTATAGCGCTTGATCTCGGTGGCGCTGTTGGACACCTGGCCTTCATAGAAGGCGTAGAGGCTCTTGCGCCCCAAGGCCTGCGTGCGTTCGTTGATGTAGGTCTCGACCCAACTTTTGACCACCGCCTGGGCGATCTCCGGGTCGCCCCACTTGAAGCTGATATCCATCACCGTGGAGCCGGCGGCGTGGCTCACTTCGAAGTTCTTCTCCAGGCTCGCGGCCAGGCGTTCCACTGGGGTGGTTTTTTCAACGATGCCCACCGTTTCTAACACCACGCGCAGGCCGTCGAACACGGCGCCGACGCCACTTTTGACGTAGTACTTGGTGCGCTTCCAGAAGCCTTCCGGTGGCGGCATTTTGTCGATCGCTTCCAGGTAATGCTCGGCCACCGCACGCACGATGGGGCGCCCGGTCAGCAGGCGCTCCTCGTCGACAATCGGGTCACGCTGGGTGCTGGGCATGACCAGCGCCTGGCGGTTGCTGATCTCGATCGGCAAGGTCGAATCGCGCCCCGGCTTGACCAGCAGGCGCGCGGTGGATTCGTACTTGGCCGGCAGCAAAAAGGCCCCCAGCAAAATGATCACCAGCGCCGCGATGGCCGCCAGTTTGAACTCATGCCGGAAGATGAAGAACAGACGCAGAAGATCACGAAAAGAACGGATCTCGATCATGGGATGTCGCTCCTTTAGTTATTGCCGCCGCTGGTTCGGGTGTAGTTGTAGCCAACCCCAATGGACTTGGTGAACGGGATCAGTTGGTTCAAGTAGGTATCCACTCCTTGGATGCGCTCGCCCACATTGGATTTGGGCACGAACACCACGTCACCGCGTTGCAGGTGCACCGGTTTACGCCCGTTGGGGCCGGGCTTGAGGTATTGGCTGAAGTCCAGGAAGTAGGCGTGGTAGGCGCCTTGGGCATCTTCGCGCAACAACGCAACCATGCTGGCATTGCCCGATGGGTTTACCCCGCCGGCGCCGACAATCGCTTGCTCCAGGGTGTTGGCCGTGCCCAGTTGTACCGCCGTCGGGTTATTCACCGCGCCGCCGACGATCACCGAGTTGCCCGGTGCCTGGTTGATGTTCACCGTGACGCGTGGCTCGCGGTACACCGGCGCGAGCTTTTTGCTTAGCTCGGTGGCCAGTTCCGATGGCTGGCGCCCGGCGACTTGGATCGGGCCCAGGAACGGGTAGTTGATCTTGCCGTCGGTCTGCACCGTGTACAGCGTCAGCTCGTAGATGGTGCTGACGTTGAACGCCGACAGCGTCGGCATCTCGCCGGCATCGCGCACGATGCGCAACTGGTCGCCGATGCGGATGCGTTCCACCGCCGGCGGCAACTGCGCCAGCTGGTCGAGGGCGCGTTTGCCGTCCTCCACGGTCTGGTCATCCGGCGGGACGATGCGTGCCGGCGTATTGCAGGCGGCCAAGGCCAACATGGCCAAGAGGAGCACGGTTTTTTTCATCAAGGGGGACTTCCTGTAGGTCATGCTGCTCACCTCCAATAACCGGGGAACATGCTGATGCGCCGCTTGAGGGCGAGTGGGAGCCGGCGTTCCAGATGGCCCAGCCGATAGCCGAGCAACTTGAACGCGCTGCGCACCAGTACTTCGGGTACGCGGTGCAATGCACCGGCTGCGCGCAATGCCGCGAGCTCAGCCTGTACATAGCGTTTACCTTCACCGCCGGCATCGCCAAAGGCCTGGCGAATCCACGGCTCGCGGCCGTAAAACACGCCAATGTCGAAGTAGCGGTGAAACTCATCCATGAGTCGGTAATCGTGGGAGTGGTACACCCGCGCTGACGCGGCGTAGCGCACCTTGTAGCCGTCAAGCAGCAGGCGCGCAGCGACGTAGGCGTCTTCGCTGCCGATCACATCAGCGGGAAAACCGCCGACGGCCTGCAAGGCGCTGCGTCGGTACACGCAAAACGAGTCGGAGCTGAAGCAGGTCTTGATCCCCAACTGCGGCGCATCGGCCAGGCTCTTGCTGCGGCTGTGTTGCGGGTAGTTGAAGTGCCGTGATTGCGCGCCCAGCACGCCGGCGCCGGGGTGCGGCAGTTGGCGGCCGTAGGCCACGCCGTTGAGCGGGTCTTGCTGCAATTCTTCGAGCAGGTTGGCGAAGGTCTCGGGGCTTTCGGGGATCGCGTCCTGGGTCATCACGATCAGCGCGTCACCGCTCACCTGTTCACTGGCCCAACGCCGTGTGCCGCCGTGGTTGAAATCGCGGGCGTTGATCACCTCGACCCGCGCGCCGAACTCTCGAAAGCGCGCCACGGTGTCATCGCTGGAGGCGCTGTCGACCACCAGCATCTCGTCCGGTAGCAGCGTCTGCATTTTCAGCGCGGGCAGCAATCGCGCCAGGTGGCTGGACGCGTTGCGGGTCGGGATGATCAGCGAGGTACGCATATCACTTTTTCACGTCGGCAGCGGGCGCACGCCCGTAAATGTCGTCAAAACGCACAATGTCGTCTTCGCCCAGGTACTCGCCGCTCTGCACCTCGATCATCACCAGGTCGATGATGCCGGGGTTGGTTAGGCGGTGTTTGTGCCCGGCCGGAATGTAGGTGGACTCGTTGGCGTTGATCAGGAATTCGCGCTCGCCATTGGTGATCTGTGCCGCGCCGCTGACCACCACCCAGTGCTCGCTGCGGTGGTGATGCATCTGCAATGACAGCGACGCCTGCGGCTTGACCACGATGCGCTTGATCTTGAAGCGGCTGCTTTCCTCCAGCACCGTGTAGGTGCCCCACGGCCGGGTTACGGTGCGGTGCAGGCTGTACGCCGGATGGTCCTGGCGCTTGAGTTCGGCAACGATGTAGCGCACATCCTGGCTGCGATTGGCGTCGGCGATCAGCAGCGCGTCAGGGGTATCGACAATGATCAGGTCGCGCACGCCGACAGCACCGAGGACACGCTTGGGCGAGTCGACGTAGCAGTTGTGCACGTCATGCAAAATCGCTTCGCCATTGACCTGGTTGCCATTGGCATCGCTGGGGGTGAGCTGGCGCAGCGCTTCCCAGGAACCGATGTCGCTCCAGCCGATGTCGCACGGCACCACGGCAACTTGCTTGGACTTCTCCATCAGCGCCACGTCGATGGAAATATCCGGCGCAGCGCCAAAGCCTTCGGCGCTCAGTTCACGCTGGCGCGAGGTTTTATTCTGCAGGTTCTGGCTGTGTTCCAGCGCGGCTCTCGCGGCCGCGAGTACGTCGGGAGCATGAACGGCGAGTTCGTCCACCAAGGTGCTGGCCTTGAAGCAGAACATGCCGGCGTTCCACAGGTGTTTGCCACCGTCGAGGTAGCCTTGCGCGGTGGCCAGGTCGGGTTTCTCGACGAAGCGTTTGACGCGGTTGCCGGTGCCCAGCACGTCGCCTTTTTCGATATAGCCGAAGCCGGTTTCCGGGTGGTCGGGCTGGATGCCGAATGTCACCAGGTAGCCCGCTTCGGCCAGCTCACGGGCCTGGGTCACAGCGGCGGCGAACGCGGTTTCATCGCTGATCAAGTGGTCGGCAGGCATTACCAGCAGCTGCGCCTGATCGCCGAAATGCTCCTGCACATGCAGCGCCGCCACCGCGATGGCCGCCGCGGTGTTGCGCCCGAACGGCTCCAGCAACAGGTCCAACGGCAGGTGCGCCTTGTTGACCACGCGGTAGTCATCCAGGGTGCGAAACAGCAGGTCGCGGTTGGTCACCGTGAGCACACTTTCCACACCTGGCAGGCGCGCGGCGCGCTGGAAGGTCTTTTGCAACAGGCTCATGCCGTCACGCATGCGCATGAAGGGCTTGGGCATGTTCTGCCGCGACACTGGCCACAACCGTGTGCCCGAACCACCGGAAATAATGCAGGGAATCAAGCCGTTGAGGGCATTCATCAATAGACCTCCTTGGTGGAGAGGACGGCGGGGACCGTCATAAAGACGATGTACAAGTCAAACCACACCGACCATTTGGAGATGTACTCCAGGTCGTACTCGACGCGCTTCTGGATCTTGATCAGGGTGTCGGTCTCGCCTCGGTAGCCGTTGATCTGTGCCCAGCCGGTGATGCCCGGCTTGACCCGATGTCGCGAACTGTATTCGCTCACCGCGACTTCGAACGGGATACCGGCGGCCTTGGTCGCCGTGGCGTGGGGGCGTGGGCCGACCATCGACATATTGCCCAGCAGCACGTTGAACAGCTGCGGCAGTTCGTCGATGCTGGTTTTACGAATAATCCGGCCCACGCGGGTGATGCGCGGGTCTTTGCGGGTGGTTTGTTGCTCGGCGGTGAAGTCGCTCTGGTCGGTGAACATCGAGCGGAACTTGAACACGCGAATCTCGTTGTCGTTGTAGCCGAAGCGGTTCTGGCGAAACAGCACCGGGCCTTTAGAGTCGAGCTTGATCGCGATTGCCGTCGCCAGCATCACCGGTGACAGCGCCACCAGTGCCAAGCTGGCCAGCAGCACGTCTTCACAGCGCTTGATTACCGGCGACCATCCGCGCAGCGGCAACTGCGAGGTATTGAACATCAGAATGCCGCCCACGTCGGTGATGCGGCTGTGGCCGTAGCGTAGGGCGGCCATGTCCGGGACCAGCATCACGTTTACCGACATCTGGCGCAGGCGATTGACCAGCCCGTGGATACGTTGCTCGGCAGCCCACGGCAGGCAGATCATCACTTGGTTGACCTGCTCGGCGCGGATCAGTTTTTCCAGGTCGCGGGTGTTGCCCAGCAGCGGCAGGTTGCTCAGTTCCTTGGGAATGCGCTCGGTGCGGTCGTCGATAAAACCAATCAGGCCGGAGCGGATATCGCCATTGCGTTGCAGGTGGTCGGCGACGTGCACGGCGGTGTCGGTGAAGCCCAGGATTACCGTACGTTGCAGGTATTTGCCCTTGCGCATCAGGTTGCGGTACAGGCGTAGCATCAACAGGCGCTCAAGGCAGAACAGCCCTAGGCTGGCGAAGTACCACGCGACCAGATTGCGCGGGGTCAATTGCGGGAAAAACAGCAGGATCTGGTACATGAACAGCAAGATGCAGAACGCCGCCGACCAGGCGACTATCTTGGCCCGCAGGCGCAGGCGATTACTGAACAGATCCTCGGAATAGATGCTCAGGGCCTGGAACAGAATAATGGTCAGAATCGCGAAAAACAGCAGCAAACCGAGGAAGTGAGAACGCAGTTCGGGGGCCATCGGGTCGAGGAAAAGCGCCAGCACCAGTGGCGGCAAAATAGCCGTCAGGCCGTGGATCAATTTGACGAAAACAACAAAAAACTCAACAAATCCGGCGCGGGTCAGAAACAGGCTGTCGACTGACGACTTCTCTCGCATAAAACATCCCTCATTGCACTCCAGACTTCTGTTCGGCTTGCTTGAATACGCACAAGACGAACGACGGCTACTCTGGCTAAAACGCAACTGACCCTTCATCTGAAGCTATCCAAATGAATGTTTTACGTGGGCAGTGACTTAAGGAATGTTCCTTAGGATTGCTTTGTCGGTGGGTTGACGATGCTCTGGAGGTGGCGTGCTAGACAGGTTAACTGGTATTTTTTGTGGCATTTTATTGACGTTCCTTGTTCGAGCACTCGATGTTGGGGGTGTGTTTTTGAGTGTAGGAACAAATATGAGAATTTTCCTGCTGGATGGGTAAAGCTTTTTTGAGCGGCGGTAGGAAAAGGGGACAAAGAGGGCACGCTAAGTCCCAGAAAGTACGGCCTTTGAGACGGGTGGAAGTTGTTTTTAAACTCAGATAAAAATGTATCCAGCACAATTTTTTGTGGGTTTTTTGACGGCCATTTAATCTGTCCGTTCTTATTGGGGTGGGTGGTTTGAGCATGATTGATTTCTCAACTTTGCTTGTGTTCTCGGGCGCTGTCTTGCTGTTGCTGTTATCGCCGGGGCCGAACATGGCGTTTGTTATCAGCCATGGTGTGAGTTACGGCTGGCGTGGGGGTGTGGCCTCGGGCCTGGGTATCTGCGTGGCGGACGTGCTGCTGACCGCGTTGACCGCCACCGGCGTAACGGCGCTGGTCGCCAGTTGGCCGCCGTCGTTTGATGTGATTCGTTATGCCGGTGTGATTTACCTGCTGTGGCTGGTGTTCAAGACCTTGCAGAAAAGCCCCGGGCTGGACACTGCCCAGGTAAAGCGCGTGCGTCTGAGCCGTGTGTTTGTGCAAGCGATGCTCAACAGTTTGCTCAATCCCAAGGCGTTGCTGTTTTTCATGGTGTTTTTGCCGCAATTCGTCAGGCCGCAGGCCGGCTCTATCACGCTGCAACTGCTGATGCTGGGCGGCGTACTGACCCTGATTGCCGGTGTTTTTCACGTGCTGCTAGGGGTTTTTGGCGGTGCGCTCAGCCGGTTTTTTGCCGGGCGCGCTGGCAGTGCCAAACTGCAGAAATGGGGCCTGGCGAGTGTGCTGATGCTGTTGGCCGCTAGGCTGATGCTGATGTCTCGGCCAGCCTGAGGCCGGCGAGCGGGCTCGCCACACGAAGCCCGCCAGCCACATTCATTGCATCACCCCAACCGCGCCGCCGCCTGTGCCACGATCTCGCCGCGCACCCGACGCGATTCCGCCGTGCGTTTCCTGGCTTCCTCCAGCACAGGCTCGGGCGCGGTGTGCGGGCTGCCCGAATCGAACGGCGGCGCCGGCGCGTATTCAATCTGCAACTGCACCAGTTGCGCGGCGGCCTCGCTGTACAGCTCTGCCGCCAGGGTCAGGGCAAAGTCGATGCCGGCGGTGATGCCGCCACCGGTGAACAAGTTGCCGTCACGCACCACGCGCGCCTGCACCGGGATCGCGCCGAGCGGGGCGAGCAGGTCGTGGTAGGCCCAGTGAGTGGTGGCCTTGCGACCGCGCAGCAAACCCGCAGCCCCCAGTACCAGCGAACCGGTGCACACCGACGTCACGTAGCGTGCGGTTTGGGCCTGGGCCTTGAGAAAGTCCAGGGTTTGCGGGTCCTCCATCAACTCGCCTACGCCTGCACCTCCGGGCACGCAAATCACATCCAGGCGCGGGCAGTCGTTATAAGTCATGGTCGGGGTAAACACCATGCCGGTGCTGGACGTGACCGGCGCCAGGTCTTTCCACACCAGGTGCAGCTTCACGTCCGGCAGCGAACCCAGCACGTCATAGGGGCCGGTGAGGTCCAGTTGCTGAATGCCGGGGAACAACAGAAAGCCGATCTGCAGGGTCATGAGTGAAGCTCCGATAAAGGGGTGGACGGCTTCACTCTAGCGGCCTAGGCTTTGGCGTATGCGCCATTGAGCCCACAGATTACGCCAATCATGACCCGGACTATTCACGTACTCGCTTTCAATAATGTCCAGGTGCTTGACGTCACCGGGCCGTTGCAGGTGTTCGCCACCACCAATGACTTGGCGCGCCAGCGCGGCCTGCCGTTGCCTTACGCGGTGTCGGTGATTGCCGCGCAGGCAGAACCCGTGATGACCTCCGCCGGCCTGGCACTGGTGGCTGAGGCGCTGCCCGCAGCCGACACGCCTTGCGACACCTTGGTGATCGCGGGCGGCTGGGGTGTGTACGGCGCTGCCGAAGACGTGGAGTTGGTCGATTGGGTGAAGCAAAAATCCCAGCACACCCGGCGCATGACCTCGGTGTGTACCGGCGCTTTTCTGCTCGCCGCCAGTGGCTTGCTCGACGGCTGTCGCGTAGCCACTCACTGGACCCGCTGCGAAGAACTGGCGCGCAGGTTCCCGTCGCTGACCGTGGAATCCAACCCTATTTTCATCCAGCAAGGCTCGGTGTGGACCTCCGCCGGCGTGACGGCCGGCATCGACCTGTGCCTGGCCCTGGTGGAAGAAGACCTGGGCCGCGCCGTGGCCCTGGAGGCGGCGCGGCACTTGGTGGTATTCCTTAAACGGCCAGGCGGTCAATCGCAATTCAGCGTGGCCTTGTCCCTGCAAAAGGGCGACAGCCGCTTCGCTGATTTGCACGCCTGGATGGCTGACAACCTCACCCTCGACCTGAACATTCCTACGCTGGCCGCCCAGGCCGGTATGAGCGAACGCAGTTTCGTGCGCCACTACCGCGCCGAAACCGGCCAGACCCCGGCGCGGGCGGTGGAGTTGATCCGCGTGGAAACCGCGCGCCGGCAGTTGGCTGACAGCACAGCGTCGATCAAACGCATCGCCGTGCAGTGCGGGTTCGGCTGTGAAGAGACCCTGCGGCGCAGTTTCCTGCGCGCCCTGGACGTCACGCCCCAGGCCTACCGTGAGCGCTTCTACGACCCGGCTTGAACGAAAATGTGCACATTTGTATCAAGGTGCTATGTCGGCGTGATGACCTTGCGCCGTGGGTGGTCCCCTAAGCGCCGCTAACATTCACGCGCGGTCCAGCAACTCGCAGATCGCCGCGAGGGTCGCCTGCGGCGCTTCCTGAGGAATGTTGTGACCCACCCCCGGCAAAACGTCGCGCCGATAAAAGCCAATGAAGTGTTCCACATCGTCATCCTCCACCGGGGCCGGGCCCACGCCATCATCGGCGCCGCAGAGTGAAATCGTCGGCACCGAAATCGGCGGTTGCGCTACCAGCGCCTGCTCGATGGCTTCCACTGCCGGGTCGCCCGGCGCGTACATGAAGCGGTGGCGATAAGAGTGGATCACCACCTCGACAAAATCCGGGTTATCAAACGACGGCGCCGTGCGGCCATACAGCCCCGGCCCCTCGGCCCAGGTCGGCGACCACAGCTGCCACAGCAACTCACACAACTCACGGCGATTGGCAGTCAAACCGTCTACACCGCGCTGGGTGTGAAAGTAGAACTGATACCACAAGCGATGCTCTGTCTCGGGCGCGTGAGGCTCGGGCGACTTGGCAATGTCCTGGATGTTATAGCCGTCCCCGGTTACCAACCCACGCACTCGCTGCGGCCACAACGCGGCGACGATACACGCGGCGCGGCCCCCCCAGTCGTAACCGGCGAGCGTGGCCTGCGGGATGCCCAGGGCATCCATGAAATCCAACAGATCCTTGGCCAACACCGCCTGTTGACCGGAGCGCATCACCTGCTCGTTGATAAACCGCGTAGGGCCATAACCCCGCAGGTACGGCACCAACACCCGGCAGCCACGCTCAGCCAGGTGCGGTGCGATGTCATCGTAGGCACGCGGGTCGTAAGGGAAGCCGTGCAGCAGGATCACCGGTTCACCGTCTTCGGGGCCGTGGGCTTCGTAGGCTACTTCGAGCAGGGGCGTACGGATGTAAAGTAGCGTGGCGAGAGTAGTCATGATTGGGGGCTTATCGACTGGCCAAAGTAGCCGGAATTCTAGCCCAAACCCATGACGGCAGGTGGTGCAAATGAAGGCAGTCGTCTTACTTGTCTAGTCCGCACTGGCGCAACCCGATGCAATTGCCCCACGGATCCCGGACCTGGCCTATCCAATGCCCGCCTTCAATCGCCATAGGCCCGCGATACAGTGTCGCGCCCAGCGCCTCCAGCCGTCGCACCGTCAGCGGCAGGTCTTCCACCCGCCAATACACCACTGAACCTGCCGCGCCGCAGGCAACTTTATTGTCGGCGTTAACGATCTCAATGGCTACGCCTTCTATTTCCAGATGGCCGAAATCATCAGGGTCATGACGAATACGCGCAGCCGCGGGAAAGGCTGTGGCGTACCACTCTGTTGCGATGCGCCAGTCAGGGACGTGGATGAGGATGGAGAGGATGGGCATCAACCGAATAGCACCTGTTGCCAGTGGGTTTCACTGATGATTGCAATGGGCACGCCGCTGTTTCGCAATTCTACGGCTTTCTTGATCTTCGTCCCGTAGGAACTGTGAAGCCATTGCTCATTGCCAACGCTACCCACCACAAGAAAATGGACCTTTTTGCTCACGGAGTTACCGATCACACCTCCGCGTTCGAGTACGAGCGATTCACAGTCTTTTCGAGGGCCGTAAGCCATAACCCCAGTGAACAGAAAAACCCTGTTCAGCCAATCAAGATCGGGAACCGGATCGTTTAGAGGAAGACTACTGACGCCGGTAGCGCGCTGAGGTGCACCAACGGAAATTCCCGAAAATTGGTGCAGTATTTCCAACAATTCGATCGACTCATCTTCATCCAGTATTCCATCGCTCAGCATATCGGCGAGGCGTTGATACAGAATGTTAACTACCGGGTCTTCAATGTGTATCAGGTGGGTTTCGATCCACGTCTTGAGAAACTCGGCTTCCAGTTGGTTGATTTTTCCATCTGCGGTCAAACCGGCAGTAATACCCACCAACGCATCGGCAGAGCGTCGGTCAATACGCGCCTGTTGAAAGTAGAGACTTCGTTCGAATTCCTGATGAAGATCGACCATGCGTCCTTGCTCCTTAGTCTTCAGCTTCCGTTGTCTGATTGATGTACTTCGTTTTGTCGGGGGTGAACGTAACCGTCATATGAGTGCGCGAGCAGGTTTTAAGAACCTCTTGTTCCGAGTCAATCTCCAGGTGTTCACCCCGCAGACCCTGCCATTGCGCCAGGTAATTCAGCGAACCAAATTTTTCGAGCTTTTTCAGGCTTCGGCTTACGCCGCCTTTCCAGCCGAGTGGGGGCAGTTCATGGGTGAGAGCAGCTTGTGCAAGATCAGGTCGCTTCGTTGCGAGCTCTCGACCAGTCTCCCAGCACTTGATAAGACCTTTATCGTCGCTTTCCCAAGTTTCACTCCAGCTCAGAGTCGGTCGAAGAGGCGTACTGAAGTCGCGTTGTATACGTGAGGTCATATTCTTTCCTTGAATATCAGGCGTGATGCATGGCGTCGAAACCGTTATAGCTGATTTAGCTCCTTTTGCGCCAACAAACCCAGCACCACAAGGTCATGCCGCTGGCCATTCCAAAACCCCGCCTCTCGCAATGTCCCTTCGGCTTTGAAGCCCAAACGTTGCAACAGCGCCAGTGACGCCGTGTTGTGCGGATGCACCCAGGCTTCAATCCGATGTAATTGCATGTGCGTAAAGCCCCAGTCGAGCATCGACCGCAAGGCTTCGCTCATCAGACCTTGGCTGCGGGCTGCCGGTGCCAGTTCGCAGGAGAGGGCGCAGCTGTTCCAGCTGCGATTCCATTTGAACAGGCCGCAGCTGCCGATCAGTTCGCCAGCTCGTTCAATCCCCCAGCGTGTGCCGGGGTTGGGCTGGGTGCGCCATTGGGCGAAGGTGTCGATCAAGGCGTGGGCCTGGGCCAGATCGATCATTGGATCGGCGCCAAACCAGCGCATGTTGGCGGTGTCGCCATGGATGGCGAATAACGCCGGGGCGTCGGTTGCGCGTAATTCGCGCAGGCGCAGGCGCGGGGTAGCAAGCGTCGGGAATGCATTCATGAGGCGGTCGTCGCGATTACTTGGGCGCGATCTACTACGTTGCCGAAGTGATGCCGCCACAGGTCAACGCCTAATTTGCCTGACCGATCCAGCGATGAGCCCACGGTCAAGTCGCTGATCAATGTCGGCTGCAGTCCCGCATCAAACAATGCGAAGCCGGCCGCGAGGACGCAGGTGTCGGTCTGGATACCACACACCAGCACGCGGTCCGGCGTCAGGCTTTTCAGGTAGTCGAGGGTCTCGGGCGTGGGGGCATAGCCGTGTTTGATGAAGATGCGCTCGGCGGCAATCAGGCTGTGGTCGTCCGGCGCAGGTTGCCAGCCGAGTTGGCGAGTGAAGGGGGTGATGCTTTCGTCGTGGCGCTCCACGGTGGCCACTGATGGCAGGCGCCCGAGCAAGGTGTTAATGCCATCGACCAGCCACGCCGGCGGGTTGAAACAGGGTTGCACGTCGATGATCAGCAGTACCTGGCGCATGGGGTTCCTGGTGGCGGCTTGGGGCTGCCTATAGTGCACCATAGACCTGATCCTGGAAGCTGAACTCAATCAAATGTGGGTGCTGGCTTACCTGCGATGCAGCCCCCTCGGTTTATCAGTGACCCACAGTCGATGCCATCGCAGGCAAGCCAGCTCCCACATCTGAATCTCATTACTTTCAGGTAGAGATTGGCGGCTTTAGAGCTGTTTTTTTGCTTCTACCCCTCAGGCCTCCTCAGGGTTGCCAGGTGGTCTTCGTGCCACTGAGCTTACGGTCCAAAAACGTTGCCGCGCTGATCAACGCTAAATGGCTTAGCGCCTGGGGCGTATTGCCCAAGTGATGCGCCTGGTTATCGAACTCTTCGGCATACAGCCCCAACGGATTGGCGTATCGCAACAGTTGTTCAAATTCCAAGTGCGCCTTTTCCACTTGCCCAGCGCGGGCGAGGCATTCGACGTACCAGAACGAACAGGCAGCAAACGCGCCTTCGGTGCCTTGCAAACCGTCGATCTGGCTGTCGTCGTTGCGGTAGCGGTAGACCATGCCGTCACGCACCAGGCTTTTCTGAATCGCCGCAAGCGTCGACAGCCAGCGCGGGTCGGTAGCCGCAACGAAGCGCACCAGCGGCATCAACAGCATCGAACCGTCGAGTGCGGTGCTGCCGATATGCTGCACAAAGTGCCCGCGTTCTTCGTTCCAAAAGTTACTCCAGATATCCGCATAGATCGCCTGACGCGTCTGGTCCCACCGCGCGAACGGAGCGGGCAGCGAGCGCTTGGAAGCCAGGCGGATTGCGCGGTCCAGCGCCACCCAGCACATCAGCCTCGAATGCAGGAAGTGATGCTCCTCACCGCGCATTTCCCAGATGCCCACGTCCTTGCTGTTCCAGATCTCGCAGACCTGATCAGCCACTTCCACCGTGTGTTTCCAACCTTCGTGGGAGATGGCTTCACCGTATTTATTGACCAGGTACACCGCATCCATCAGCTCGCCGTAGATATCCAGCTGGATCTGGTCGAAGGCCTCATTGCCGATACGTACTGGCTTGGCACCACCGTGGCCGCTGAAGTGATCAAGCGTGGTTTCCGGCAGTTCCTGGCGGCCGTCGATGCCGTAGAGGATGTTGATTTTGGTCGGCTGGCCGCAGCAGTCGCTGACGCGGCCTTTGAGCCAGCGCATGTAAGCGTTGGCTTCTTCGATGAAGCCCAGGCGCATGAATGCATAGACCGTGAACGAGGCGTCGCGGATCCAGGTGTAGCGGTAATCCCAATTGCGCTCGCCGCCAGGGGTTTCCGGCAGGCCGAAGGTGGCGGCGGCGATGATTGCGCCGTGTTTGCGTGAGGTCAAAAGCTTCAGCGCCAGGGCCGAGCGGTTAACCATTTCGCGCCAGCGCCCACGGTAATTCGATTGTGCGATCCAGCCGCGCCAGAACTTCAATGTGTGTGCTAATGCCAAATCGGTGCAGCCGCTGTTGACCCGTGGATCATCTTGGCCGCCGAGGACGAACTCGGCGCCTTCTTCCTGGGCCAGGGTGAAACTGGCCACGGCGGCATCGGCTTCGATCTGCATTGCGTGGCTGCTCGCCAAGCGCAGGCCGGGCTGGCCGTCGGCGGCGAAATAGACCATGCCGTCGTCGATACTGGCTTGGGTCGGCGTGCGCGCGTAGTCGTGGCGTACGGCGCAGCGCAGATGGATTGTGGCTGTGCCGCTGACTACTCGTACGCGACGAATCAGCAGCGGCAAATCATCAATCTCTTCACTGATGACCAGCAGGTCGGTGATTTCGACCACCGCCTCATCGCTTAGCCAACGGGTTTGCAGCACGTTGGTGTCGGGCAGGTAGATTTGTTCACGGCGGGCGTTTTTCAGGTCGGGTGTGAGCTGGAAAACACCGGCCTCGGGCGTGTCGAGCAGCGAGCAGAAGATCGACGGGCTGTCGAATTCCGGCCAGCAGAAAAAGTCGATACTGCCGCGGTCATTGACCAATGCCGCACTGCGCATATCGCCAATAATGCCGTGGGCATCGATGGCGCTCTGCTGTTCATTTTTAAAATCAACCATTGCCACGAAACTCCGGATAAAGGCTCATGCCACCATCAATAAACAGGGTGCTGCCCACCACATAGTCGGAGGCATCACTGGCCAGCCACACCACCGCGTTCGCCACGTCTTCCACGTCGCCGACGCGGCCATAGGGAATCAACTTCAACAGCTCTTTTTCTGCCGCGCCTTCGGTGGCCGCACGGTTGATCGCCGTACGAATAGCGCCGGGCGCAATGCCGTTGATGCGGATACGCTGCTCGCTGACTTCCTGGGCGAGGGTGCGCATCAGCATCTCCACGCCGCCTTTGGAGGCGGCGTAATTCACATGCCCGGCCCAAGGGATGATTTGGTGCACTGAGCTCATGTGAATGATTTTGCCGGCGGCGCGCGACACGCCATCGCGCACGCCCTGGCGATTGAAAATGCGCACGGCGGCGCGGGCACACAGGAACTGGCCGGTGAGGTTGACGCCGATCACCGTGTTCCAGTCGTCGAGGGTCATGTCGACCAGGTTGGCGTCTTTTTGCAGGCCGGAGTTGGCCACCAGAATGTCCAGATGCCCGAAGGCATCGAGGGTCTGGGCGAACAGGCGTTCAACGTCGGCCTCTTGGGACACATCGCCGCCGATAGCAATTGCACGGCCGCCGTTGGCGTTGATCTGCGCAGCGAGGGCTTCGGCCGGCGCCGCCTGGGAGTTGTAATTGAGCACCACCGCCGCACCGGCCTCGGCCAACGCTTTGGCGGCGCCTGCGCCGATACCGGAACTGGCACCGGTGACCAGGGCCACTTGTTGCTGCAAGGAGATCTGCATTGCCCACCCACCGTTTTAAGAGAGTCTTTGCAGCTGACTGGCGGCGCGTGGCGGAAGTTCACCAGTGGGAAGTCCAAGGCGCGGCGACGGGAAGCAATTGCCCCACTTAATAGGAAGCATTACTATTCACGCCCCCGCCTCCCCAGTGCTCACGCAATGATCCCTCAGCCGCCCCGCAGAACAGGCTTTTTCGAGCATTACGAAGAGTTGATCGGCACCTGGACACGCCGCCTGAGAAACCGTCAGCAGGCTGAAGACCTGGCCCACGACACCTTCGTGCGAGTGCTTGAGTCGCGTTCGAGCGAGGTTGAGCAACCACGCGCCTATCTGCATCAAACAGCGCGCAACATCGCCGTTGATGCCTACCGGCGCGAAGACCGGCGTGAGGCGCTGGCGCTGGAGACCTTTGACCAGCGTTCGCCCCACAGCGGCGACCCGGAGCATTTTATGCACGCGATCCAGTTGGCGGACTCCATCGAGCGGGCCTTGGCCGAGCTGCCGCTTAACTGTCGCAAGATATTTATCTGGCAGAAAATCGAAGGCCTCACCCAGCAGGAAATCGCCGTGCGCCTGGGCCTGTCTAAAAACATGGTTGAAAAGTATATGATCCGCACCTTGCGGCATCTGCGTGACCGTCTGGATGCGCTGGCCCCATGACCCGCTTTGATGAAACAGGACCTTCCATGATGGATAGCCGTGCTCGCGACGAAGCCGCGCAATGGTTTGTACGCTTGCAAGACGCCGAGCTGAACATCGAAGAGCGCCGGCGTTTCGACGCATGGCGCGCAGAACGGCCTGAGCACCAATATGAACTCGACGTGCTGCAAGGGGTGTGGAACGCCACCGACTTGTTGCCCAAGGCCCGTTTGCAGGCCTTGTGTGATGCGCCGGTGGAGCGGCCCATGCGCCGTACCATTGTGCGTTATGCAGTCGCCGCAAGCGTGGTGGCTATCGCCTTGGGCCTGGGTTTGTTCAGCGGCCTTGATCATCCAAAAGCTTACAACGCCGAGTTCAGTACGCGCTTGGGGGAGCACCGCCAGGTGGCTTTGCCCGACGGTTCGGTGATGGACCTCAACAGCCGCAGCGTGGTCGCAGTGCATTACGAAAAAGGCCGGCGCGGCGTGGAGCTCAAGCACGGCGAAGCGATGTTCAGCGTCGAGCATGACGCCAGTCGACCCTTTGTCGTCGCCGCCGGGGCAGGGCAGGTGACAGTTACCGGTACGCGCTTTGATGTGCGCCGCGATGATGATCAGACCCGTGTGGTGGTCGAGGCTGGCACGGTCAAGGTCCAGGGGCGTGCATCGGACCGGATCGTCACGCTTACGGCGGGCCGAGGCACGCAAGTCGATGCCGTGGGGCAAGTGGCTGCGGCGTACGCGGTGAATACCGATGAGTTGACCGCCTGGCGCAGCGGCAAGCTGGTGTTCAACAACGCCAGCCTTGGCGAAGTGGCCCGCGAAGTGTCGCGCTACCGCGAGCAACCGTTGCGGGTCAGTACCGCTGCGGTGAGCAGCCTGCGCTTGACCAGTGTGTTCAAATCCAGCGACACCGACGCCTTGCTCAAAGCCTTGCCGCACATCCTGCCGGTCGCCTTGCGTACCTTGCCGGACGGCAGCCAGGAAATTATTTCACGCTGAGGTTCAGGTTTTTTTCGAGTTCTTCGTCTTCTCTTGCAACTGCAACTGGTTTGCATTAACAGCCGCACGCTCTTGCGATTACAGGGGTTTGATGTGAAAAGCTTCGATGTGAAAAAACTGACCGTCTCCCACAATAAAATTTCCCGCTGGGTGCCCCTGGCCCTGGCGCTTGCTGTCAGTGCCGGGCTGCCTGCGGCTTATGCTAACGACGGTATCCATATCCGCGCCCAGCCTTTGGGGGCGGCGTTGAGCCAACTGGGTCAGCAAACGTCCCTGCAAGTGTTCTTCAACCCCGACATGGTCGCCGGCAAGCAAGCGCCTGCGGTGGACGGCAACCTCTCGCCCGAACAAGCCCTGCGCCAGTTGCTGCAAGGCAGCGGCCTGGATTACCATATCGACGCCGGTTCAGTGACCCTGCGCCCGCAAAGCAACGGCACCGGTGAAGCCGGCTCGCCGCTGGAACTGGGCGTCACCGATATCAAAGTGGTCGGCAACTGGCTGGGCGATGCTAACGCCGAAGTGGTGCAGAACCACCCGGGCGCACGTACGGTCATCCGCCGCGAAGCCATGGTGGAGCAGGGCGCGATGAACGTGGGCGATGTGTTGCGCCGCGTCCCTGGCGTACAGGTGCAGGAATCCAACGGCACCGGTGGCAGCGATATTTCACTCAACGTGGGCGTGCGCGGCCTGACCTCGCGCCTGTCGCCACGCTCCACCGTGCTGATCGACGGCGTGCCGGCGGCCTTCGCACCGTATGGCCAGCCTCAACTGTCGATGGCGCCGATTTCCGCCGGCAACCTGGACAGCATCGATGTGGTGCGTGGCGCCGGTTCCGTGCGTTATGGGCCGCAGAACGTCGGCGGTGTGATCAACTTCGTGACCCGCGCTATCCCCGAGACATTCTCCGGTGAGGTCGGCACCACCCTGCAAACCTCCGCCCACGGCGGCTGGAAGCACATCGAAAACGCCTTTATCGGCGGCACGGCGGATAACGGTATCGGCGCGGCGTTGCTGTATTCCGGGGTCAAGGGCGATGGCTATCGCAACAGCAACAACTCCAACGACATTGACGACGTGATCTTCAAGACCCACTGGGCACCGACCGATCAAGACGACTTCTCGCTGAACTTCCACTACTACGACGCCAGTGCCGATATGCCGGGCGGCCTGACCCAGAAGCAGTTCAGCGCCAACCCGTACCAATCGGTGCGTGACTGGGACAGTTTCAGCGGGCGCCGCAAGGATGTGTCCTTCAAGTACATCCGCCAGATCGACGACCGTACCCAGGCCGAAGTGCTGACCTACTACTCCGACAGTTTCCGCGGCAGCAATATCGCCAACCGCGACCTCAAGACTCTCAGTTCTTATCCGCGCACCTACTACACCTTCGGTATCGAGCCGCGGGTGTCACATGTATTCGACGTGGGGCCGAGCACCCAGGAAGTCAGCGTCGGTTATCGCTACCTTAAAGAAGGCATGCACGAGCAGGCCACCAGCCTGAACCTGGTCAACAATGTGCCGACGCCGGGCGGCCAGAGTGACGGTCACGTCTATCAGGACCGTACCGGTGGCACTGAGGCCAACGCCTTCTATATCGATAACAAGATTGATATTGGCAAGTGGACCATCACGCCGGGTATTCGCTTCGAAGACATTCGTACCGAATGGCATGACCGCCCGGTAGTGGCCTTGAATGGCACCCGCACCCAGGAAAAACGCCGCGAGGTCAATAACAACGAACCGCTGCCGGCCCTGAGCGTGATGTACCACGTCTCGGATGCCTGGAAAGTGTTCGCCAACTACGAAACCTCCTTCGGCAGCCTGCAGTACTTCCAGCTCGGGCAGGGCGGTAACGGCGACCAGACGGCCAACGGCCTGAACCCGGAAAAAGCCAAGACCTACGAGGTCGGTACGCGCTACAACGACAGTGTGTGGGGCGGCGAAGTGACGTTGTTCTACATCGACTTCTCGGATGAGTTGCAATACGTCAGCAACGACGTGGGCTGGACAAACCTGGGGGCGACCAAGCACCAGGGTATTGAAGCCTCGGCCCACTATGACCTGTCGAACCTCGACCCGAGCCTGGACGGCCTGACCGCCAACGCTGGTTTCACCTACACCAAGGCCACCTCTGAAGGCGATGTGCCGTTCAAGGGCCGCGACCTGCCGCTGTATTCGCGTGAAGTGGCGACTGTGGGCCTGCGTTACGACATCAACCACTGGACCCATAACCTGGACGTCTATGCCCAGTCCAGGCAACGTGCGCCAGGCACCGGCACCACCTACATCACCCAAGGCACCGCCGATGGTCAGTACGGCGACATCCCGGGTTATGTCTCGGTCAACGTGCGCAGCGGGTATGACTTTGGTGCGCAACTGTCGAACTTGAAACTGGGTGTGGGCGTGAAAAACGTCTTTGACCAACAGCACTACACACGCTCCAGTGACAACAATTCCGGGTTGTACCTGGGCGAGCCACGTACGTTCTTCGTACAGGCGAGTGTCGGGTTCTGATCTGCCGTTGATAGGAAAAATCGCAGCCTAAGGGCTGCGATTTTTTTTGCCTGTTTCCTACGCCGGTTCACGCGATTTTCTGCTTGATCAGGAACCTATTCCGACAGATACGCCACACAGGAGGCAAACCTGGTCGGCTTCCACATAAGCGGGCAGCGACAGGTTGATAATCGTACCCCTTGCCCTGGAGGCACTTATGTCGGTATCGAATACCACTGTTTCTGTATCAATTTCATCCAGTGCGGACACCACGCAGGTTAATTCCAACCCCGTAGCCCAGGCCAGTGCTTTTGCGTCGACTACGGCGCCTTACCACAGCCACAACGGTGCAAGCGTCAATTTTCACGCATCGCAAAGTCAGGGTGGGCCGGTGTTTGGCCAGCAACAACAGGCAGCGAGTCATCATAATTATTTCAATAGCTCAGCCCATTCCCAAGATTTTTCTGCCATGACGCACCATGCCTCACACTACGGGGGCACGCAGCAGCTTGAGCAATGGGGGAGGCCTTGGATGGGCAGGCCCAACCCACCCATTAATGCGCATGGCCCGTACCCGATCACGCTGGGTAAGCCGGACCCGCTGTATTCGAAGAAAAGCAACGATCAACTGGCGACCGATCTTCTGAGAAACGCCCGCGCGTTTACAACGCCGGGTAACCGTTCGACTATCAGTAAGAGCGCTATTGAAGAAATGGCGTATCAAAAACCAGGCCGAAACCCTGTGATGAATCAAAACATTCGGCTGGCCAGCGAGCTTTTAAAGCGTCCCGACGTGATGGATGCCTTTTTCCGGCAGCCGGGTACAGGTGAGCTTGGCGATCAGGTAGAAATCAGCAATCTCAGTGCGTTCAACCGCGATCCAAACCCCTTGAAATACAGCACTGATAAGCAAGTAGTTCAGGAGCTGCTGAGCCATTTCGATAATTTCACAGAGCACTTTGGTAGGCGCCAGATCGGCATCGGCGATCTCCAATATCTGGCCGGTCTAGGCCTGACGGGCATCCCTTCACTGGACCACTATCTTCAGTTGAGTAAAACGGCCGTCAATCGCAGTGACTTGCTGGAAATAATGGACAACGTTGCGAGTAAATATGGAGACAAGCGAATCAGCCAGGAAGGCCTGATGTTGTTGTCCCTCGGGATGGCATAACGCAGTGCAATAAGGCGCTGCTAACACGTAGCGGCGCCTCGTGCTTCGAATTGTGCAAGGAACTATTTCCACACATTTGCCACTCAGGGCATACACATCCAGCGGCTTTGACGGAGCCGGTCGCTTTTTCAGACACTGAATCAGGGCCCTGACATGACTTCAACTTCGTTTCAATCCTGCCAAGCGGGTGGCCATGACACCCTTCACAACAGCCATCTGGTTGAACGCTCACCCTCGGTAAACGGTGAGGGCGCGTCGCAAGATGTGCTCGGTGTGGCGCTGTCGAACGACTACGCCGCAGAACAGCTGCGCATGAAAGCGCTCGCGGGACAGCGTAGATTCCAGGCCCCGGTTGCCGATGATTTCGCTCGTGGCATGCTTGCCCCAGACGATGGCGACGCGACAGTCACTGCGTCGCTGAAACGCTCCAATGGCGTATGGGCCGCATTGACGGGTGGCCTTACAGCCAGGTGGCGTGGGCAAAAATCTGTTTGATCCAGCGGCCCACTTTTTTACATGCTGTCATTAGTATTCAGCGGTTGCCCGGAACGATTGCATTCAACTCACCACATATCGGTTGCTAGCCGCCCTGGAATGGATTCGAAGAATTTGGGTGCCTCGATGGTGGCCTTCAGGCAAGCGTAGATCCGGAAAAGGTGGGAGATGAAACATGAAAATTGAGAGTGCAATACCGCACGTACAGCCAACGGCCATGGGCGTGCCAGAGGCTGGTCGGGCTTCGTCACCACCCAGTGTTCAGCCGCCTGGCGATGATCATTTCGCCCCGCCGGAGGTAGCGCGGCCGCGCCCCGGCCTGTGGCGCGGAACCTCGCTTTCGCCGCGCCGCCAGGCATTGCAGAACGCGCCGACTGTTCGTGCGAACACAACCCCGCCGGGCCCGAGCTTTACCGATAGCCAACTAGCGAGCGAGTTTCAGAAACACTTTGGCGAATTGCACGACTTTTTACAGGACGGCCGCCTGACGCTGTCATCCCTGCGCAAGATTGCGGCTCAACCGCTGGGGGGCGATTAACGTGCGCGACAGCATCATTCTGGTGGCCAGGGAAATTATCAGTCGCCCGCTACTGAACGATTCGATCATTGATGGCGACGGGTACATCACCCGCGACAGCCTGGGCGCAGCCGCATCAGCCTTGCTCGGTAACAGCTCCCCCGGCGCCTTCAGCCAGGATCCTTTCCATGGCCTGGGCAATGCCGACGTGGTTCAGGCCCTGCAAGGCTACTTCAAGCAATTGAGGGATAAGCCCAAGGACCGCACGGTTTTTTTTGAAACCTTTGAGTACGTGCATATTGCACTGCTCAGAACCGTGATGAATGACCCCGACGACACTGACTCAAATGGCATGCCCATTTTGGAACCGTCCACTGGGCTACCCAAGAAAAAGTACAGCGAACACTGTGTGTACACGGCAAAAAACATCATTGAACGCCCAGGTTTATTGCGTTCGTTAGAGCGCGCCAACAACATGCGCTTGTTAGGTCGCCCCAAGCATGAGGGATGGCTTTGCAATCGAAGCCTGGAGCGCTGGCTGGAACAGCATGAGGTGCACAAGGCCAGGTAACGCCTGGCCTTGAGCAGCAGCGGTTTACACTTTGAGAATTTTACCGCTGATGGCCACACCAGCCAGCAACATCGCAATCAGTACAAAGGCGGTGCTCAAACTGCTGCCGTGGGCGATAAAGCCGATCACCGCAGGGCCTGCGAGAATACCGGCATAACCCAGGGTGGTGATGGCCGGCACCGCAATATGCTCCGGCATAACTGTTTGCTTACCTACCGCGGTGTACAGCACCGGCACGATATTCGAACAACCGGCGCCTACCAAGGCATACCCCAGTAGCGCGGTTTCCCAAGCGGGGAAGAGTGTGGCGAGTAACATGCCGGCGGTGGCCAGCGCGCCGCCAATCACAATCACCCGGGTGGCGCCCAGGCGTCGAACAATCGCATCACCGGTCAGGCGGCCTGCGGTCATGGTCAAGGCAAAGGCCGCGTAGCCAAGCCCGGCGTAAGCCTCATCGAGACCCCGCTCGGCGCTGAGGAACACTGCGCTCCAATCCAGCACGGCGCCTTCGGCCAGAAACACGATGAAGCACAGGCAGCCGATAAACAGCACCACGCCGTGAGGCACGGCAAATGCCGGGCCCGAGCTTTCACTGCCGTAGGGCAACAGGTGTGGCCCGGCCTTGAGCAGCGCGGCCGCCATGATGACAATCACCACCAGGGTCGCCTGCAACGGCGACAGGCCCAACCCCAGCAGCCCGGAAACACCTGCCGCGCCGACGATGCCGCCCAGGCTGAACAAACCGTGGAAGCCCGACATCATGGTTTTGCCGCTGGCACGCTCCACAATCACCGCTTGCAGGTTGACCGTCGAATCCACGGTGCCTAGGCCTGCGCCAAACAGAAACAAGCCTGCCATCAGCAGCGGGATCGAACTGACCGTGGCGAGCATCGGCAATGCCAGGCAGATCATGATCGTACCGGCAGTCAGCACACGTCGGCAGCCAAAGCGTGATGCCAAGGCACCCGCCACTGGCATCGCGATGATCGACCCCACCCCCAGGCACAACAGCAACAGGCCAAGCGTGCCCTCATTGAGTTGCGCGCGCGCTTTGGCGTACGGCACTAGCGGTGCCCAAGCGGCGATACCGAAGCCGGCGATGAAAAAAGCGATACGGGTCGACATTTGCTCCAGCCGCCCGGGAACCACGGGCGCTGGGGTGGGGATGGCAGTCATGAAAAATCCTTGGTTTTGCGTTCAACGAACGATGTCCGGCGCGACATCCTTGCACATCAGGCCTTGTCGAGCGAGCCAGGTTCCCTGCGGATTGCGGATTGCGCTTGGGATAACGACTTTTATTTTTACAAACTCGGAACGCTCTGCACGAAGTCGCCACACATAAGCGTATCGAACGTGCGGGATGTGGCCTGGAAGGTGCGTAATCCTGGTGAGAATTGCTGAACCCCGGGGTTCTTGCACTGGATTACCACCTTCCAGGCCACCTCCCACAGGTTGGCGGTTCTGTAATACGCTGCCGCTCCAGTGTGTAGGCAATTGGATAGGCGAGCCGATGAAGGTTTTGAAACGGGTGGCAAAATGACCCTGTTCTACGACGCGCGGGGCAATATCTACGGCGTGGTCAGCCCGGCGTATCTGCGTAACCAAGGCGTTGACGTGCCCGAGCACGCGGGCCTGGCCGCGAGTACTCGCAAGGCTTGGACACCGTCGGCTATCGCCGCTGAATGTGGGTGGGGCGCCTTGCCCCATGCGGCCGATGCCAAGGCACACCGCTGCGATGGTTTGTTGGTCGGGCCATTCCAGGCCGCGCCGCCGTTTGACGTGCTGATCGTCAATACGGATGGCTCACTCGCCGAACGCAGCGGCAACGGCTTGACCATTTTTGCCCAGGCGCTGACCGATCAAGGCTTGATGACTCAGGGCTGTGAATTGCGCGTCCATCACGACAACGTGCACACGGCGTCACCGCTTGCGACCCATGTGGAACCTGCGGTCAACGAACAGGTTGCGGGCTTCTGGCTGGCCCTGGGGCAGCCGGCGTTCGGGCCATCTGCAGTGGCGGCTTGCGGTATTGAGCCGATCACTATGGGGCATCGAGAATTCAGCCATGTCGCTGCGCTGGCTGCGATCAACCCGCAATGGGCGCACAGCCAGTTTGTCCGTGTCGGCAACCCCCACTGCGTGACGCTCGCGGAGCACGCAGGGGCATTACCTGACAATCAGTCGATGCATCAGAGCGCATTGTTTGACCCTTTGCAGGCGATTGCCTTTGCGCCACCGGTGGGGCGCGGCCAACCCTGTGTGGCTGGCGTCAACCTGCAATGGGCCGCAAGGTCTTCGGGCAATCGGGTGATTGCGCGAGTGTTTGAGCGGGGCGAGGGGCCAACTGCGTCCTCCGGGACCAGTGCCATTGCTGTGGCATGCGCGGCATGGCGGGCCGGTTGGGTTGAGGCTGGAGAAGTGGCCGTGGTCATGCCAGGTGGCACTGCGCCGGTACGGTTGCAGGGTCAGGCTGAAATATTGCTGAGCGTCAGTTTGTTCGGGACTGCACAGCGGCAAACCTGAATGTTGGTGTGCGGCTGATATCTTGAATAAGTGTCGGCTGTTTCCTTATCAACTAGTTAAGTTTGTAAAGTTGATGTGGGAAGTTTCTTGTTGTGGAAATGTGTTTAATTGATCGTTTGTCTTGTTTTGTAAAAGACACTTCCTCCCAAGTCGTACGAAACTTCTTTTTTGTTTTTTTCGGCGCCGCAATTCGCCTGTAATCGCTAAGCTTTAGGGCGTTCAGGTGCTTTTTTCCAGCAGTTAAATCGGTATCCGATGGGAGAAAGCCTTTCAATCAAATCATTGATGATGGGTAACTTGCGGATGGTTGATGCGTTTGTTTTTTCACGTTTTAAATTGATACTTCCACAAGTGAACAACGACTTTCAGGTGTTGGCCTTCAAAGGCAGCGAGTCCCTGGACCAGCCTTATTTCATTGAGTTGCAATTAGTCAGCGAAAACCCTTCCCTGGACCTGGAGGCGCTGCTCCACCAGCCTGCCTATCTAGACGTTGGCGAAGCGGATGCGGGCCTGCATGGGCAGGTCTACGCCATTGGCCGGGATGACCCCGGCGCCCGGCTGACCCGCTATCACCTCACCCTGGCACCCCGCCTGGCGTGCCTTGCCCATCGGCGTGACCAGCGGATCTTCCAGCAACGCAGCGTGCCGCAGATCATCGTCGCGGTACTCGAACACCATGGCATCTTTGCCGACGCCTATGCCTTCGAACTTGGCCCTGTGGTCTATCCACCGCGCACGTTCTGTGTGCAATACGCGGAAAGCGACCTGCACTTTATCCAACGGCTGTGCGAAGAGGAGGGCATTCACTACCACTTTCGCCACAGCCCGAATAATCATTTGCTGGTGTTTGGTGATGATCAAACGGTGTTTCGACGCTTGCCTGTGCAGCAATACTGCGCGGTGGGCGACCTGGCGGCTGAAACAAGAGCGATCCGGCGTTTCGACGTGCGCCTGGAAACCCGCAGCCGCCAAACGGTGCGCCGCGATCATGACTTCGAACATCCGTCGTTGCGCCTGCAACAAAAGGCCAGTGCTGCAGCGTTGCAAACCCTTGAAGATTACCGTTGCCCCGCCGGTTTTACCGGCCACGCACGTGGCAAGCAACTGGCACGTCGGGGGTTGGAACGCCATCTGAGCGATCGCCATCGTGCATTGGGTAAAAGTGATCAACCGGCGTTAAGCAGCGGCTACTTTCTAGAGCTGCGTGATCACCCGGACCCTGCCTGCAACGACCTGTGGTTGATCACGTCGGTGCGTCATGAGGGGTATCAACCGCAAGTGCTGGAGGAGGCCGTGCTTGAGGCTGACGTATTCCAAGGCTATCGCAATCGATTCACCGCTACGCCATGGCGTGCAACGCATCGACCGCCCCTCAAACATCCCAAACCGACGATCAGCGGCAGCCAGACGGCCACGGTGACCGGGCCGGAAGGCGAGGAGGTGCATTGCGATGCCTACGGTCGGGTGAAGGTCCGTTTTCACTGGGACCGGCTGGACAAAACCGACGATAAAAGCAGTTGCTGGGTCCGAGTGGCTTCCGGCTGGGCAGGCGATGGCTTCGGCGCGATGCTGATCCCTCGGGTGGGCATGGAGGTGCTGGTGACCTTTCTGGACGGCGACCCCGACCAGCCCTTGATCAACGGCTGCCTGTCCAATGCGTTGCACATGCCAGCTTATCCTTTGCCACAACACAAGACGCGCAGCGTGTTGCGCAGCTGCAGCGCCCTGGGCGGCGGCGGGGCCAACGAGCTGCACCTTGAAGACCGTCGCGGCGAGGAGCTTATCTACCTGCGCGCCCAACGGGACCTGGAGCAGCAGGTGGGGCATGACAGCCGCCTGGAAGTGGCCGGAGAGCGCCGTGAAATCATTCGTGGGGCAAGCACGGTTCGCCTGGAAAGCGAAGAGCACCATCACACCACGGGTAATCGCAACGTGGTGCTCCAAGCGAATGATCGCCTGGATGTGCAAGGTAACAGTGAGACCCGTGTGGGGCGCACGCTGGTCATCGAAGCCGGGCAACAGGTTTATCTCAAGGCCGGTGCCAGCCTGGTCATCGATGCAGGCGCACAATTGAGTTTGCAGGCCGGGGGAGAGCACCTGATGATCCAGGCGGGTGGGGTGTTCAGCAGTCGGCCCATCACTGTCGGCGGCGCCCCGCCTGCAAGCGTGTCGGCGAACCCGTTTTCTGCAGCGGGTGGCCCGAAGTTTACAGCGGCGCAGGGCGCCATCATGGATACGGCCCGGCAGTTAGGTGCCGACTACTGCCCAGTGTGTGAGCAATGCCGTGAAGGTCGGTGCGACATCCCAAGGATGGCTGCATGATGGAGCGCATGCCCAGCCTGTGGATGGCCCGACAGCAACAGGCGGGGCGCCGCCTTTGTTTGATCCTTGAGGGAAACAATGACGCCCGCGAGCCGTTGTTGGCGGCTCGTAATGTTTCGCAGTACTGCTTTCTCTACGGTGAAACGGCCGTGGCCGAGCTGGCAACTCTTGGCCCGGTGATCCTGCTGCTGGAGCAGGTAGGGGAGCCCGCGCTGGTTCAATTGCTACAACACCCGCAGGCGAATTGGGGCTGGCTGGGCAGCCTGCCCGATGATGACCTGGCCGGAGTGGCTCGACACTGGCGCGAGCGAATGTTGGTAGGGCCCGCAGGCAGCCAGGCGCTGTATCGCTTTCACGATAACCGTACCGTGGCCCGCGCTTTAGCCCACCTGCCGATCGAACGTTGGCCGGTGTTTCTCGGGCCACTGATCAACGTGTACTACTGGCATGAGGGCCACTGGTGCGAGGGCGAAAACCCTGCCCCCGGTGAGTATCCGACGCCTGTGCCCGCGCCCTGGCTGAACACGCCCAACCCCCTGGCCGACGCCATCCTGCACGCCAATATCCTGCGCTACCTGCTGACCGAGCACGGCGAGGGCTTGGCCGCCTTGGTCGAATTTCAGGAGCCCAGAATCTGGCTGGCCCAGGTGCTGGAACAAGCACGCGGCTGGCAATGGCGTGGGCCGCAGCAACTTGAATTCCTGGTGGTTCGGAGGTTGGAGGAGGCGACGCGAAGCAGTGTGATCCAGTGGCAGCCGCTGCAAGAGGAGGCGCCTGGCGATCATTTTGAGCGAGTGTCGCAGCAGTGGCGCACGTTGAGGAGTAAGCATGAGTAAGCGACTGCGTGGCGCCTTGATTGCGCTTGTAACGGGATGGCTTTCGGGGTGTGCACTGGTGCCGTCGGGGCCGGTGAATCACTTTACGCTGGAGGTGGACTTGCCGGCGCAATTCAGATTTGTAGGCGCGGCTTACTATGAACCCGCCAGGTACCAAATGTGCAAGTTGCCACAGCGTCGAGGCAACAGGCCTGAACGCAAGATCATTATTGCTGAATACAAACCCGTGGCTGGAAGGATGAGTTATGACCTGCCGTTGACTCAAACCATTGAGGGGTGCCCTACGACGCTACACCGTGTGATCTTCGAATTTTATGCGAAGTGGGGCGAGCGCAGCAGTGATGTCGGTGGGGATCTGGGGGGGATCTACTTTATGGATCCTATTGAGTCTGAGGATGTGGCGGGGATGCCGGATTCGGGCGTACAGGAATTACCTGGGCAATGTATGTGGTTTTTTCGGACGGTGGGGCGGTCGCATGCGATCAGGAAACTGCTGGAATGCAAAGCATTGGACGCAATGGGACAGCGGCAAAAAGTCCGGGCGGGTGGGCTTGTACAGCGCGAGTTGCTACCCGGAAAGACACTCAGGCTGGTGCTGGCATTTACAGACGAGGAGGCGCCGGCTTTTGACCGACGGTGGATAGCTGTACCAGGCGGCTGGAAACGCTGCCGGGGGGAAAGTTATGAGGATACGCGGGGCATTTGCGACAGCGATACAACAGACTTTAAACCCATAATAATGCCGGATGGACGCTCTTGTGATGTCTATCCCACGTGTAAATAACAAGGGAACTGGTTCATGAAACAGGAAGCATGGAAGCAACCTTTTTTTAGTAGCAAGATGCCTGCTTGCGCGTTGAAAGGGCACTGGGCAAGCTTTTGTCTGGTTGATGAAACGGGCTGTGGGAAGGCGTACGGCGGGCTCGCGTACAGCATCTGCGACAGTACAGGGCAGCAGTACAACGGAAGGCTGACGGGGGAGGGATTTGCCAAGCTGCAAGGGTTTTACTGCGGTCCCGTCGTGCTTGCTTTGGAAGGGCTGTATTCTGGGAAAGAGGAGCCGTATTTTGAATTGAGTACGCGCCAGAGTTACAGATTACCTATCACCGAACTCCAAATTCGCGCTGAACAAACCCGCTTTGTTGCGGCTGATGGTCAGCGCATTGAGGGTAACCCCGCACAGCGGCAAGCGGATCGGTTTTATCAGGTTGAAGTACGCGACTTGGTCCGACATGTTGCCCACTTGCCGCCGTTGGCGCCCCGGATCTTCGCACCTCAGCGGCACGCGCTAAGAATGATGGCTGAGCTTGGGTTCGGTCCGCCTCAGCCGGCTTTGTCAGGCGTTGTGCTGTTCCCTAACCTGCACACAGTGCTGGAAGTACGACCGTTGCGTGCGCTACGCCCGATGCTGTCCGGGGGGGATCGGTTTTGTGCCTTGAACCTGTATCAACTGGCGCTCATGTCTACGTTGAGTTACTGCGAATTTGGCCAGGAGCCTCCAACCCGACCAGTGGATAAAGTCAGCTTTCCGCGGGATCCAAGCATAGGGAATTTGTTTGCGGAAAAACTCTCGGGGTATCAGGAAGCCTGGAAGGTCGACGGTAAGCAGGTTCAACGCTTTTATCCGCTCTATGAGGAAGTCGCCTACTCACAGCGCTTTGAAATTGTGCCCTTCGATCCGGAGTTGTATTCGCAGAACCGTACGCAGCTTGGAGCGAAACAGGAGCATCCTGCTCTCGTGCACTTTTTCGACGATAAAAATTTCGGCACTGATACGCAGGCATTTATTACTCACCACGATGAAGTCATCCTGATTGCTGTGCGAGGCACCGCCAGTGGCGCTGACGCACTGCGAGACGCAAACGCTCACCAAGTGCCGTTTGCCGATGGCGTAGGTAAAGCCCATGAAGGCTTCTATCTGGCCTATCGAGCGATGCGCGAATTTGTCTTGCAATACCTCGATAAATTTCACGACCGCCAACGCATTATCATTTGTGGGCACAGCCTTGGTGGCGCCATCGCCTTGCTACTGGCAGAAGGGCTGCGTCGAGTCTCCAGCGCCCACTACAACATTCTTCTCTACACCTACGGTGCGCCTCGCGGCGCCGACACCGAGTTCACCGAAGGCGCCTCATCCCTGGTCCACCACCGCATCGTCAACCACAACGACCCGGTCCCCAGTGTTCCCGCCACATGGATGAACACCACCGCCAAACTCTGGGTTCCTGGGGCCGTGATATTGTTCAGTGCCCCAGCGTCGGGCGGCTTGTTATTCGCCGCCGGGCTGGTGCGCGTCGTTGGCAATCCTTACCAGCATCATGGTGAACAACAGCACTTCATGCCGATCACGCTTCCGGATGGCACGCACTCCTCGGTGTTATGGCGGCCCGCGTGTGAGTCCATCCTGGAGGCCGGCTGTAATCGGGCGCTGCAACTGCAGGGCGACATGCCCGACCGCGCCAACCTGCTGAAACAACTGTTCCAGGCCAGCCAACACTCCATGACCGCCAGCTATATTCCAGCAGCCTGGGCCACATTTCGTCGCTGGCAACAAACCGTGGATAGGCAAGGGCCTTTGGTCACGCCAAGAGAGTTCGAGTTACTGGACCATGCGCTCGAAACCATGACTCAACAACTGCGCGACAAAAACCGCGAGCTTGATCGCCGCCGCCCTTCAAACCAGCGCGGATATGGGCACGAACATAACCAGGCGTTGAATGCTGAAATCGATCGGTTGCGCACCAGTCGCCAGCGCCTGGAAACCCTACGCTGGCGACGTCTGGAAGCGCGCGACGTATACGGCAGTCACGCGTCCTCCAACTATTTGCAACCCAGCCTGAAGCGCTGGTTCAGCCACCACGAAAACCGTGTGCTGGCGCAAGTTGCCAGTATTCCTTCACCGACTCATAACGGCCCAGGGCGTGCGCAACCGTTGGACCTCGATTCGATTGTCTGAAACGGCGCCTATAAAAACGCCACCTGCGCCGGTTGCCGTTTCATCAGCACCTTGCCATTGCGGATCGAGTACAGCGGCAGGCCTTGGCTGCGGATCACCTCGTAGTCGCTGTCGGCCGACAAGATCAACAGGTTGGCCGGGCGCCCAGGTTCCAGGCCATAACGCTCACCCAGGGCCATGGCTTTGGCGCTGTTGTCGGTGACCAGGTCCAGGGCGCTTTGCAGGTTGCGGTAGCCGAGCATGTGGCAGATGTGCAAACCGGCCTCCAGCACACGCAGAATGTTGCCGTTACCGAGGGGGTACCAGGGATCGACAATGGAGTCCTGGCCGAAGCACACGTTCATGCCGGCTTCGAGCAGTTCGTTGACGCGGGTCACGCCGCGGCGTTTCGGGAAACTGTCGAAACGCCCTTGCAGGTGGATGCTTTCGGTGGGGCAGGAGACGAAGTTGATGCCCGAGTGCCCCAACAGGCGGAACAGTTTGGCGCAGTAGGCATTGTCGTAAGAGCCCATGGCCGTGGTGTGGCTGGCGGTCACGCGCGCGCCCATGTCACGGCTGCGGGCTTCTTCGGCGAGCACTTCGAGAAACCGCGAGTGCGGGTCATCGGTTTCGTCGCAGTGCACGTCCACCAGGCAGCCGGTGCGTTCGGCCAGGTCCATGAGGAACTTCACCGAACTCACGCCTTGGTCGCGGGTGTATTCAAAGTGGGGAATGCCCCCTACCACGTCGGCACCCAGGCGGATGGCTTCTTCCATCAGTTCGCGGCCATTGCGGTAGGACTCGATGCCTTCCTGGGGAAACGCGACGATTTGCAGGTCGATCAGGTGCGAGCTTTCTTCTCGCACCTCGAGCATGGCTTTGAGCGCTGTGAGGTCGGGGTCGGTGACGTCGACGTGGGTGCGCACATGTTGGATGCCGTGGGCGGCCAGGGCCTGGATGGTTTTCTTGGCGCGGGTCTTGGTGTCCTCTTGAGTGATGGTGGCTTTACGCTCGCCCCAGCACTCGATGCCCTCGAACAGCGTGCCGCTCATGTTCCAGCGCGGCTCGCCGGCGGTCAGGGTGGCGTCGAGGTGAATATGCGGCTCAACAAAAGGCGGTATGACCAGGTTGCCGGCGGCGTCCAAGTCGCCGGCCGTTAAAGCAGGCACCCGCGTTTGTGGGGTGATGCTGGCGATCCGGCCGTGTTCCAGGTGCAGATCATGCAGGCCTTCACGGTTGCGCAGGCGGGCGTTGATGATATGCATGGGCAAGTTCCTCTTGGCTAAAGACAGTCAGGCAGATAGCCGCCAGATCATCAGGGCGATGCCGATGTCCAGGCGGTCATATGAGTTGTCCAGCGTCAGCCCACAGAGGGCTTCGATGCGCTGGACGCGGTGTGTCAGGGTGTTGCGGTGCACGGCCAGGCGCTGGGCGGCGGCGACTAGATTACCATTCTCGTGAAACCAGGCTTCCAGGGTCGGCATCAGGCTTGGGCCATGGTGCAGGTCGTGACGCAGCAACGGCCCCAAGCGCTCGTTAAGAAACTGGTCGAGCAGGGCGCGATCACGCACGCCGCTGAGCAGTTTCAACACGCCCAGTTCGTCATACACACAGAGCCCGTTGCGGTCGCTGAAACGCCGCGCCGCCGTCAGCGCCTGGCGTGCTTCATCGTGCGCCTGGGCTAGGCGCGCAGGAGGGTGCGCAGCGGCGCTCAGGCCGATAAACAGCTTCAAGGGTGCCAGGCGCAGGTTCAAGGGGTTAAGCCAAGCGGCCAATTGCTCACGGTTGGCCAGCGCCGCAACAGCATCGGTGGCCGGCAGCAGCAAGGTCCATTGCCCAGCCCGCCCCAGCACCGGCAACAGCGCATGACGCTGCGCCGAAAACTGCCGCAGCCGACGGCCAATACTGTCGTGCTGGCGCGCCAACTGCGCCTCCACCTGCGCCGTGTCGTTTTGGGCAAATAACGCCTCGCCACCCTCCAGTTGCAACTGGACGATCTGCCAATGCCCTGCCAGCGACATGCCCAGTTGCGCGGCGCGATGCAGCAACACCTCCAAGGATTGATAATCACCGGCCAGCAAGCGCTCCAGCACATCATGCCGCGAACGGCCCAGTTGCTCGGACTGGATCAACGCCGAGCCAATCGCCTGGGTCACCAGCACCATTTTCAGCGAATAAGGTTGCTCGATCAGCGGCATACCGGCGGCTTCGGCGGCGTCCAATAAGCGTTGGGGAATCGCCTGGATATAGGCAGGCCCTGTAAGAATCACCAACCCGGCGACTTGGCGCTGACAGGCCTCATCCAGCAAACGCAGCAAGTTGGCCTCATCGCGCGGGTGGTTGATACCGGTGACGAACACCAGTTCGCCACCCAGTACCCATTCGGCGATCCCACTGTTTTCCGCGACATAGGGCCAGCGCACGGTGTTATCGCGGCCGGTGTCACCGGCGCGCAGGCGCATCGATTCCAGGCCCGGCAAGGCCAGCACATCCGCGACCGTCAGGCTCATACCGGGGCGTCAGCCAGCGGCGCACGTATGCGCAGTACTAATGTCAGCACTATGTAGGTCAGCGACGCCGCCACAATCCCCACCAACGGCGCTACCCATGGCGAGTGGAACGCCAGCACGGTGCCCACCGCATAGGCCACCAGCCCAGGCCAATTGAAGGCGGGCAGGCGTGTCTCGGCCAGGCGCGGGTACTGGCCGCGATAGCGGTAGAAGAAGTCGGCCATGATCACCCCGCCAATGGGCGGGATCACCGTGCCCAGCAGAATCAGGTAGGGCACCAGCATGTCGTACATGCCGAGCAGCGCCAGCAGGGTGCCGATCACTGCACCGGCGAGCGTCACGGTCTTGCGGCGTTTAGTGCGTAGCAGGTTGCAGCCGGCGACGGCGAAGTTATAGATGGTGTTGTCCTGGGTGCTCCAGATATTGAGCAGCAACATGGCCATTGCCGCCATGGCGAAGCCTTGCACCAGCAACACTTCGACCACGTCCGGTTGTTGATAGACGATGGCGCCATACGCCCCGATCAGCACCATCAAGCCATTGCCGACAAAAAATCCAATCAGGCTGGCCAGCACCGCGACCTTGGCCGAGCGGGAGAATCGCGTCCAGTTGGTGGCCTGGGTCGCGCCGCTGACAAAGGTGCCGAACACCAGGGTGATCGCGGTGGACAAGTCCAGTTCAGCCGTGGGCACCACCGCCAGCAGGCCATCCAGGCCGCCGACTTTAACGGTGGCGACCCACATCGACACAAACAGTAAAATGCCCATGGCCGGCACTGCGATGTAGGACAGGATCTCCAGCCCGCGATACCCCACATACGCGGTGGCGCAGAACACCATGCCGAACAGCACCATCAACCCCAGCACGCTGCCTTGGCTCAGCTCGAAGTACTTGCCCAGCACCACCGCGGCGGTGGCGGTGCCCCAGGCGTACCAGCCGATCTGGGTGAAGCCGAGGATCAAGTCACTGAGCTTGCTGCCCACTTCGCCAAAGCAGAAGCGGCCCATCAACACCGAATTCAAGCCACTCTTGAAGGCGATGTAACCCAGGCCAGCGGCGTAGATGCCCAGCAGTAGGTTACCCAAGGCCACGACGCCGAGCATGTCGGTGAAACTGAACGCTACGCCCAGCTTGCCGCCGGCAAACATGGTCGCGGTAAAAAACGTAAACCCCAGCAGCACCATGGCGGTGGACGCCAAGCCTTTGCGCGCATGCATCGGCACTTCGCTGAGGGGATAATCGTTGCCCGGTTCTTGCTGCGTCATGTGCCTTGCTCCCTGAATGAGTGACGCAGGCTTATTGCACCGCGCGTGCCAAATCAGCAGCAGTGGCGCACGCACGGTGGGCGTTGTGCACTGTGCACAGTATTTATAGCCAAACAGGGGTGAATGGCCGGAAGGGGTGGTCTTTGTGCCCAGTCGGGCACGAAAGCGGTGCGCCAGTGATACAAATTGGATCAGTCGAACAGCGTCTGGGTGGTCTCGCCGCGATGAAACGCAAACGCAGCCTGCAGATCACTTTCGATGGTGCGCCCACGGGACAGGGGCGGCAGCTCATCCAAAGCAAAAAAGCCCACGTCTGTGGTTTCGAATCCGGCCATCGGTGCTAGCTGATCCACGCGTTCACACAGGAAGTACAACTTGTAGAAGTCCCGCACATCCGGGCGGTACAAACCCTTGGCCTTGTGCGTGACGCTGTACAGCGCCCGCGCAGTAACGTTCAGCCCGGCTTCCTCGCGAATCTCCTTGACGATGTTTTGCGCCGCCGACAAACCAATATCGGCGTAGCCACCCGGCAGCGCCCAACCGCCATCGGTCAGCTCACGCACCAGCAGAATGCGCTCGCCCTCGATCACCGCGCCGCGCACATCGATCATGGGCGTCGAATAGCGCTTGGCGAAATCCGGCACCAGCCCGGTGATACGTTCCAGCGGCACATCCGCCAGTTGCGCCAGCATGCTATGGGCAATCTCGGCGATTTCCTCAAGGCGTTCGCGCTCAAAGGCGTCGGTGCAAAAATGCAGCCCCGTGGACGCCAATGCCTGCAGGCGCTTGGCCTGGGCCAGCCAGATAGTTTCCATGGGCTTCTCCTAGAGGCGTTTGGTCATGTACGCGCGGCGCAGGCCATGCTCTTGCGCGCGATGGGTTTCGACATAGCCGCGGCGGGTGTACAGCGTGATGTTTTCGGTCATGGTTTCATGGGTGTACAGGCGGATCGCTTCGTAGCCCGCGTCGATCGCCTGTTGCTGCGCAAAGCCCATCAACAGCCGCCCGAAATCAGGGGCGACGGCCCGGCAGTGGCGGGGCGTATTGAAGGGCGCATCCACGCGTGCTCGTTTTGGTGGGGAGCCACGACTGTAAGGTAGGCGGCCATAAAAAAACCACCGCAAGGGTGGTTTTTTTACCGCAGCGGCTTACTCGCCGCGATAAATGCAACCGCTGGTGCAGGTCTCATGGATGCGAATCGCGCTGAGTTCCGGCAGCAGAGGTTTCAGCTCAGTCCAGATCCACTTGGCCAGCACTTCGCTGGTCGGGTTTTCCAGGCCTGGGATGTCGTTGAGGTAGTTGTGGTCGAGGCGTTCATAGAGCGGCTTGAAAATCGCCTTGATCTCCGAGAAGTCGCGAATCCAGCCGGTATGGGGATCCAGGTCGCCGCTCAGGTGGATTGCCACCTTGAACGAATGCCCATGCAGGCGCCCGCATTTGTGGCCTTCCGGTACGTGGGGCAGGCGGTGGGCGGACTCGAAGGTAAACTCTTTGAAGATTTCCACGGTGTGACCTGTAGGGCTTGTGTTGCGTGGCTTTGGGAATATTGTCAGTTGATGGTGTACTGATCAATGTACTGATTGGTCGTTGCTGGGCGCTGTTGAGGTCATCCATTCAGCGATTGCCGACTGGCGCCAAGCGACCGAATTGGGGCCTATTCTAACCTGTTTTGGGAATGTGCCCTCCCTGATCCGCCTATAAACTGTATTGCGGCCCAGGCCTGTGGTGTAAAGCACCTCGTCGAGGCGAAGGAAGCGATCAATTTTCTCTGCTGCTGCCATGTTGATTCTCCGTGCCGCGGGCGGCGTGAGTCAATGA
>NZ_JBJGXU010000042.1:0-51278 GCF_045447305.1 Pseudomonas sp. D47
AGACTTTTTGCTTACTTTTGGGTCTTTCCAAAAGTGAGCCGCTGTAAGAGCGGAACCCTAAGCAGCCGTTACCGCAGCAACGGATATGTACTCATATCTACCTAAAAACCCCGTAAAAAGCTTAGCGCAACACAAAAAGTTGCATAGATACCTCTGCCCATCACGGGCAAGCCCGGCCATCACCAACTATTGAGACCTGGGCTGCTCGGTAAACACCACCGAAGCCGGCACCTCAGCATCCGGCTCATCCACCTGGGCTGTACGCTTAGGCAACAGAACCTGCTGTGGATAAGTTTGCGCGAAGTGCACCTCATCACAGTTATCCACAAGCTTTTTCAAACGCTGGTTAAACGCACGGCTCACCGCATATTGCCCGCCCGACACCGTGCGGAATTGCGCGGTGAGCACCACGCCGTTGAGGTCCATTTTGTCGACGCCAAACACCTCCAGCGGCCCTTGCAGGTTGTACTTGAGGAACACATCGTCGCGAATCGATTGCCCGGCCTCGCGGATCAGTTCCACGGCCTTGTCCACGTCGGTGTCGTAGGTGAACTGCACCGAGAAGAACGCGTAGGCAAATTGCCGCGACTGGTTGGTGACCGCCTTGATCTGCCCGAACGGCACCGAGTGCACAAAACCCTTGCCGTCGCGCAGGCGCAGGGTGCGGATGGTCAGGCCTTCGACGGTGCCGGCGTGGCCGGAGTCGAGCACCACCCAGTCGCCGATGGACAGCGTGTCTTCAATGATGATGAACAGGCCGGTGATCACGTCCTGCACCAGTTGCTGCGAGCCGAAACCGATGGCCAGGCCGACCACACCGGCACCGGCCAGCAGCGGCGCGACGTTGATGCCCAGGTTGGCCATGGTGGTGATCGCGCAGATCACCACCAGGACGATTTTCACCGCGTTACGCAGCAGCGGCAGGATGGTTTTGACCCGTGTGCTTGGCTGGCGGCTCGAGCGTTTATTCACCGGCGGCTTCAGCGCCTCCTGGATCGCGGTGTCGAGCACCACCCAGAACAGCCAGGTCATCAGCAGGATCAGGCCGATGCTGCTGAGGGAGTCGCTGATCGCGCGGCCCACCGAGTTGCGCTGGGCAAATTCGAACAGCGAGATGCCCCAGATACGCCCGAGAATTTCGATAAACGCGATGGCCATGACGATGCGCAGGATCGCGTGCAACAGGCTAAGGAAGCGTTCCTTATAGGCGCTGCTGCGCTGGATCGTCACCTGGCTGCGAGACTTGAACAGGTGTTGCAGCACCGTGCTGAGAAAGACCGTGCCGATCAGCAAAATCGTGGTGAACAGCGCGCAACGCAGGGCCTTCTGGTTATCGTCGCCGGCGCCGATCAGGTTGATCGCCGAGACCAGCACCATCAACAGAATCGGCCAGTACCACAGCCCGGAAAACACCCGCAGCGACTGCTGCAATGCCGGGTGTTTGAGGCGCTGGGCCAGCGGCCGATTACGGATCAGATGCGCCACCGGGCGACGCAGGCGCACCACCAGCACACCGAAAATCACCGCCGCGAACAGGCCGGTGAATACCGCGATGCTGCTGGTGATATTGCCACCCAACTGCCGGGCGATTTGCGGGCTGGTCAGCGCGTCACTGAGGGCCGCGAGGAAGCCAATCAGGAACAGCGGCTTGGGGCAGTAGTCGCGAATGATCTGCACAGCCGGACGTTTGTGGCCGACGTTGAACATGACGATCACGCACAACAACATCGACGTGGAAAAGATACCGCTGCTGGTGGCGTAGGCAAAACACAGCGCCAGCGCGCGGCCCACTGACGAGGGCAAGAAGTGGCTGACGTAGAGGGTCAGCGGCAGGCAGATAATTGCTGGAACCGTGAAGGGCACCACATACCCAAGGATGCCTTGCAGGCGCTCGCGCTGTTCGACGAAATGCCGCCGACTCAGGCGCTGGACGAAAAAGCGCCCCAGTAGCATCAACACCGCAAAGGCGCCCACCCACACCCCGGACAGCAACAGGAAGTCCCCGGCCACGCTCCACGGCGAGCGTTGGGCGGTCTGGTCGACCAGGCGCCCGACTTCATCCGCCGCGCGGTCGGCGCGCAGGCGCCAAGCGTCGATGAGGTTTTGATTGAGCTCGAGTTTGTCCTGCACGTCGTCAATGCTGGAGCTGATGGCGCCGAGCAGGCCGCCTTCTACCAGCAACTCGGGTTTGGCCGGCGTTTCGGCTGCAGGCGCGGTGGCCGCAGCTTGCAGTGCGCCGCTGCCACAAAACAGCAGCGCGCCAAGCAGTAATGCAGCCTTTAGATTCAGCAAAACATCGAGCTCCTTCAGCAGGGTCTGTAAGGAACTGACGGGTTTTCATCCTCATCGTTCCCTGGCGTTTTCCGCACAAGCCAACACCCGACACTGCGCGCCTGATTGAAACCTAGGGTTGACCCCCGCGGCGTTTAACGTGGGGATCGCGGGGGTGCCTGGGCCGGTGGCCTGATCGTGGCGCACATTGATGTGGGAGCGGGCTTGCCCGCGATAGCGGTGGGTCAGCACCGAGTTCATCGCCTGACCCACCGCTATCGCAGGCAAGCCTGCGCCCACATTTTGACCGTGTACCGTCTGTAGGTCCGTGGAAACTTTCCGGCAAAAACGGCAGTCATCCCAAAACGGAGGTCACTTGACCCTACACCCACGGGAGCAACCATGGCGGCGATTTACATCGGCATTTCAGGCTGGCGCGGGGCCTGCTACCCCGAGGGGCTGCCCCAGAAACGCGAATTGCAATGTGCGTTACGCGCCGCCACGTTGGACAAGCACCTGCTCAGCGAGCTCGGCAAATTGCCGACATCTGGGGTGCTGCCATGACCCATCCTGAATTGATCCCCGCCACGCCCACCGCCGCCATCACCCGGTTCACCGTGCTGACGGTGAATATCCACAAGGGCTTCACCGCGCTGAATCGACGCTTCATCCTGCCCGAGCTGCGTGAAGCGGTGCGCAGCGTGGGCGCCGACATGGTGTTTCTGCAGGAAATCCACGGCACGCACGAGCGCCATCCCCAGCGCTACAGCGATTGGCCGAAGATGCCGCAGTACGAGTTCCTGGCCGACAGCATCTGGCCGCAGTTCGCCTATGGGCGCAACGCGGTGTACCCGCATGGCGACCACGGCAATGCGCTGTTGTCGAAATTCCAGATCGTGCGCTACGACAACCTCGACATCTCGCAAAGCGGCCATGAAAGCCGTGGCCTGCTGCACTGTGTATTGCGCCTGCCAGGCACCGGCCAGCACGTGCATGCGATCTGCATGCACCTGGGCCTGCGCGAGGTGCATCGTCAGCAGCAATTGCGTTTGCTGGAGCAACGGATCAGCGAGATTCCCGCTGACGCGCCGCTGGTGGTTGCCGGTGATTTCAACGACTGGCGCCAGAAGGCCGACCTGAGCCAAAGCGGCCTCAAGGAAGTGTTCGTCCACGCCCACGGCAAGCCTGCGCGCACCTTCCCGGCGCGCCTGCCGTTGCTGGCGCTGGATCGCATCTACGTGCGCAACCTGAAGATTCATAACCCCAAGGTGCTGACGACCCGGCCTTGGTCGCATTTGTCCGACCATGTGCCGCTGTCGGTGGAGATCGAGTTATGAGCGTCGCGGTAGAACACATCGCCACCGACCAGCCGCCGGATGAAGCCAAGGCGCGTGATCTCGATTACGGCTGGCAAGGCGGCAACCTGCTCGAACTGCTGGAGAACGGCGAGGCGTACTTTCCGAAGGTCTTTGACGCGATGCGCCAGGCGCAGCGGGAGATCCTGCTGGAGACGTTTATCCTGTTCGAAGACAAGGTCGGGCATGAACTCAAAGGCATCCTGATCGAGGCGGCGCAGCGCGGCGTGAAGGTGGTGGTCAGCCTGGATGGGTTCGGCTGCGGCGAGTTGAGCCCGGCCTTTCTCGGCGAGCTGGCGCAGGCGGGCGTGCTGGTGCAGATGTTCGACCCGGCTTCGAAAAGACTGGGGATTCGCACCAACTGGTTTCGCCGCTTGCACCGCAAGATTGTGGTGGTGGACGCTACGGTGGCGTTTATTGGCGGGATCAATTTTTCGGCGGATCACTTGGGTGATTTCGGCCCCGAAGCCAAGCAGGATTACGCCGTGCAAGTGACCGGCCCGGCGGTGGCGGACCTGCACCATTTCGCCCTCGCCCAAAGCGGTCGCCAGGTGCGTACGCGGCGCGGCTGGCGGCGGCGTCAGCAACGGCCCTCGCTGTGGCCCCGCGAGAACGAGGACGGTCTGGTACGCCTGATTTACCGCGACAACGTGCAACACCGCGATGACATTGAAGAGGCGTATATCCACGCCTTGAGCAAAGCCCGAAATCGTGTGGTGATCGCCAACGCTTACTTCTTCCCCGGCTACCGCCTGCTGCGCGAGATTCGCAACGCCGCGCGCCGTGGCGTGCACGTGCAACTGATCATGCAGGGCCAGCCGGATGTGCTGCTGGCCAAGCTGGCGGCGCGTATGCTTTACGACTATTTGCTCAAGGATGGCGTGGTCATTCACGAGTATTACCAGCGACCGCTGCACGGCAAAGTCGCGCTGGTGGATGACGAGTGGAGCACCGTGGGCTCGAGCAACTTGGACCCGTTGAGCCTGTCGCTGAACCTGGAAGCCAACGTGCTGATTCGCGACCGCGCGTTCAATCAGCAGCTGTACGAGCGCCTGGAGCTACTCGCGAAAAACCATTGCCAGACCATGCCGGAAAACCGCAAGCCACGCCTGTGGTTATGGCGCTTGACCGTGGGTTTCCTGGTGTTTCATGTGATGCGCCATTTCCCCGCGCTGACCGGTTGGCTGCCGGCGCACAAACCGCGCTTGAAGCCTTTTGAGAGCCAGGCCCATGACCGCTGAAGCCGGCCGCTCGCGCTTCAAGCGTTGGAAGAAACCGCTGACCATCGCCTTCTTCCTGCTGCTGATCGTGCTGTTTACCCTGCTCGCGCGGCGCATCGACTGGAGCGAGGTGTTGCAGACGCTGGGTGACTTCAAGGTGCGCACGTTGTTGATCGCAGGCGCGCTGACCTTGTGCAGTTTTCTCGTCTACGCCAGCTTCGATCTGATCGGCCGTACTTACATCCGCCAACCCTTGGTCTGGAAGCAGATCCTGCCGGTGGGGATCATCAGCTATGCGTTCAACCTCAACCTGAGCGCGTGGGTCGGCGGGATTGCCATGCGTTATCGGCTGTATTCGCGGCTGGGTGTGAGCACCAGCAATATCGCCAAGATTCTTGGGCTGAGCCTGGCCACCAATTGGTTTGGCTATATGGCCTTGGCCGGTGTGGTGTTCAGCAGCGGGTGGGTGACCATGCCGCCGGGTTGGAAAGTCAGCACTTTTGCCTTGCAAGGCATTGGGATGTTGCTGGTGTTGGTCAGCCTGGGTTATCTGGCGGCCTGCCGGTTTTCGAAAAAGCGCGCGTGGTCGATCAAGGGCATCGAGATCAATCTGCCGTCGTTGCGCATGGCCTGTTTACAGTTGGTATTAGGCGCGTTGAATTGGTCATTGATGGCGGCAGTGATCTTTACCTTGTTGCCGGCCAAGTTGGACTATCCGCTGGTGTTAGGCGTGCTGCTGATCAGCGCAATTGCCGGTGTGGTCACGCATATACCGGCCGGGCTTGGGGTGCTGGAAGCGGTGTTTATCGGGCTGTTGCAGCATGAGGCGTCGCGGGGCAGTTTGCTCGCGGGGTTGATTGCTTACCGGGCGATCTACTTTATTTTGCCGCTGTTGATTGCGTTGGTGATGTACCTCGGGGTTGAGGCTAAGGCCAAGGCGTTGCGGGTGAAGAAGACCCCCGCCTGAGGAATGTGTCGAGTGGTCTGGCGCCTTCGCGAGCAAGCCCGCTGCCACATTTTGACCCTGTTTCAAGGATGTACTCGGTCGAATGTGGGAGAGGCGGTTCGACGCTTCGACTTGCTCGCGAACGCGCCCTGAAGAGTACTGCATCAGCGCGATTGAATAATGCTCAACCGCTCGCCCACGACCATCTCGGTAATCCAGTCCACCAGGATCGAGGTGTAGGCCTGCTGCGACACCGGGTCGCTCAAGGAGTGGTCGGCTCCGTCGATGATGCGGTGGGTCAGGGAGTGGGTCTGCTGGCACGCCGCGCGGTAGCTCATGATGGTGGCGTGGGGCACGTGGTCGTCGGTTTCCGATTCGACAATCAGCACATCGCCGGTGAATTTCGCGCAAGCATGCAGGGCGCGGTTGGTTTCGGCGTGCACCAAGGTGCTGCGGTAATCCATCAGGTCGGCCTTATCCAGGTCGCGCTTGGGCGTAAGCCATTTCTGGTCGCGGTACAGCGCCGGCACGCGCAGCGCCAGCCAGCGCACCGGGCGCAATGAGGTGAGAATCGCCGCCAGGTAGCCGCCGTAACTGGTGCCCACCACCGCCACGGCCGAGGTGTCGATGGCCGGGTGTGACAGCAGGCGGTCGTACGCGGCCAGCAGGTCGCGCAGGTTGTCTTCGCGAGTGACGCGAGACAACGGAATACCGGTGCCGGCGTGGCCGCGCAGGTCAAAGGTCAGGCACACGCAACCCAGGCCCGCGATGCCTTTGGCGCGCTCCAGGTCACGCTCTTGGCTACCGCCCCAGCCGTGCACAAACAACACGCCCGGCACTTTGGATTTGGGGCTCAGGAACGTCCCGCTCATCTGTTCGTCGTCGATGTCGATCGCAATGCTTTCGCTTCTAGCCGTCATAAGATTTAACCGTTACGTACTTGAGAAGAAAGTCGCTGTTTTCGGCCGGGCCGCGGTACACCTCGATGGCATCCGCCGGCAGCGGTTGGTCCACATAGGTCTCCACCGAGCAAACGTGGATCGCGCGCAGGCCGGGGTGGTTGATGAAGCTTTGCAGCGCCGCGACTTCCGCGCTGCTCGCCCCGCCCATGCGCCAGGATTGTTCGAGCACGCCGCTGCGGCGTTGGCCTTCGCTGTCCAGGCCTTGGGCAATGTCGTAGTTGCGCCGTGACGCGTAGAAACCAGGGTAGGCCTCATCGGCGGCTGTGTCGAAGACCTGGGCTTGTTCGATGGCTTGGCGTACGTCGTCCGGCAGCTGGAGCGCCAAGAGGTCTTCGTAGTCGCCGGGCACGACCAGCAGGTTGGAGCCACCGTAGACCGCTTCGCCCTGCCCGTCCTGGGTGAGGTATTGCTCGCCGCAATAGCTGAACACGTGATCGCCGATAAAGCTCTGGCCCACGCTGTGAGTGATGACGTCGTGCAGGTCTTGCTCCAGCACCACGCCTTCAGTGAATAACTTCGTGATATCGGGCCGCGCCAGCAAGGCTTTGAATTCATCGAGGCTGTGGATAACTTCCTGCCCGCGCCCGGCGCAGGCATGCACGGGCTTCAAACGAATCGGCCCGCTGTAGAGCAGGCGCATGGCTGCGGGCAGTGCGTCCTCCAGGGCGAAAACGCTGAGGCCATCGAGAACGACGTTGCGCACACGCTCGGCAAACATCGGCGACCAGCCTTCGGGCGCCGTTGCTTCAGGGCTTAGCAGGCCATGGGTGATGGCTTTGGTGCAGATGAAATCGTGATCGACATAACCGCCCCACAGGTCTTGCGGCCCTTTGACGTTAAGCGTGAGCGCTTGGGCCGGGCCGACCAGGGTTTGCGTGGGCAACAGGTACAACTCGCGCTCGGCATGTAACTGCGGGTTATAGCTGCCGCCGAATTTAAGCCCCAGGATCTGCGCCAACCAGCGCGCCAAGGCACGGTTGGTCTCGACTTCGTGCTGCGGGGCGCCCTCTCGCGTGGAGTGCGCGACCACCCGTTTCTTGCGTTGAGTTGGGGTCATGCGTCCCCCTTGGCCATCCTGCTATGTGTGTGAAAAGAAGGTTGCAGGGATCAAGCCAAGGCGCGACAGAAGAGGACGGTTGTTAAATCAATCAGTTACTGGAAAAGTAATGGCAGTAGGCCTGTTTGATTCTGCACGACACGGCGTTATACACGCGGCGTTCTGCACGATTCACACGGCCTTTGCCCGGCGCCAGCTAAGATGCTGGAGGCCCATCCACCTATCACGAGGTATCTCGCATGGCCAAGCAAGCGCTTATCCTGATCGACATCCAGAACGACTACTTCCCCCAAGGCAAGTGGCCACTCGACGGCGTGGAGGCGGCGGCAGACAAGGCCGCGCAGGTGCTGGCAGCCTTTCGCCAGGCAGGCAATGCAGTGATTCATGTGCGCCATGAGTTCACCTCAGAAGACTCACCGTTCTTCACGCCGGGCTCCGAGGGCGCTCATCTGCATGCCAAGGTGCTGAACGAGGCGAATGAGCCGGTGGTGCTTAAACACTTTGTGAATGCGTTTCGCGGGACCGATCTGCGGGCGTTGCTGGAACGACGGGCCATCACCGACGTGGTAGTGGCAGGCAGCATGAGCCATATGTGCATCGACGCGGTGGTGCGGGCAGCGGCGGACCTGGGCTACAAGGTCACGGTGCTGCATGACGCGTGCGCCACGCGGGATCTGGAATTCAATGGGCAGGTGATTCCGGCGGCGCAGGTGCATGGCGCCTATATGGCTTCACTGGCCTTTGCCTATGCGGGCGTGGTGTCGACGGATGAGTACTTGCAGACGCAAGCGGCGGTATGACCGCCACTTGTCGCCGGGCTTCAGCGGGTAGCGATGATGAACAGACGCGGGAATGGCAGCAACACGGTGCCATCGCCCAGCGCGGGGTAAGCCTGGGTAATCCGCGCCAGGTATTCCTGTAGGAAGGCGGCTTTTTCGCTATCGGTCAACGGTGCGAGAAAGGGCCGCAAAGCCGAAGCCTTGAACCATTCCACCACGGCCGCGTGGTCTGCCAGCGGGTGCTGGTAGGTGGTGCGCCAAACATCGACGGTGCTGCAGTGTTGGCTCAGCAGCTCGTAGTAGTAAGGCGCCGTGTGCCGCTCATTGTGTTTGACCGCACCGATCTTCGCCGCCCATGGGCCATCGGCCGCGACGTCACGGGCCAGGCGGTGGGCCGGTTCGTCGAGGTTGTCCGGGGTCTGCACGGCCAGCGTGCCGCCAGGCGTCAGTTGGCTGACCAGGTGCGGATAGAGCGTGGCGTGGTTCGGCAGCCATTGCAGGGAAGCGTTGGCCAGAATCACGTCGGTTTTTTGTGCTGGATTCCAGGCGCCGATATCCGCCAACTCGAAATTCAGTGCCGGTAGGCGCTTACGGGCATCCACCAACATATCGTCGGAGCTGTCCATGCCGGTCACGTGTGCCTGTGGAAAACGCTCGGCCAGCACTTCGGTGGAATTGCCAGGGCCGCAGCCCAAGTCGACGGCGGTGCGCACATCCGTATTGGGGATGGCCGCGACCAGGTCACGGACGGGACGGGTGCGCTGCTGTTCAAACATCGTGTACTGCTTGGCTGACCAGGTCATCGCGGCGTTCCTACTTCTTGAGGTTGGCCACAGCCTAAATCTTGTGAGCCATGAGAACAAATGCCAGGATTGATGCGCGCTCAACCTATGGCACCAAATAGAGATGAACAAAGAGAATTGGGACATTCAATTTATCAAACCCTGTCGTCATGCCCACGAGACTCATCGGATACTGACACCGGCGTACACGCTGCAAATGGCCCAAGCAGGCTATCTGGTTCAAATAAACCTGGATAATTGCTCGATACAAAGGATGGAAGACCTGACGGAAGCGGCGACCGTTGAGGATGTAGAACGAGTAGGGTTACTGCCTCTTTACCGGCTACTCAATGAAGGCAAGGTTGCCCTCTCAGGCATCGGCGTTCATGAAATGCCTGAATGGAGAGTCAGTACTGCCCAGCACGCTTATGAACGCTTTTGCAGAAAATTCTGGCCTGCCCATAAGGACGATACCGAGGCTACACAGCGCCCGTACGATACCAATGCGGCAGAGCAAAGGGTCACTTTTACCAAACTTGACGACGGCTCCAGGCTCGTCTTTGGCTGTGCCTATACCGCCTTTCTACACATTCAAAACGTAAAACTGAATCACTCCAACCTCTCACCAGAAGATCAATTCTCGATCTATCTGCATGGCATGATCAGCATGATCGACATGGTGAGCGCATTTGAGTTGGAAATAGCGAAGTACGCCTTTTGGACGCTTAACAAAAAGGAAATAAACCAGCTACCTCCAACGATAAAGCAGCGTAGGAAAGACATCATAGAGAATTTTGCCAAACCCAAATCGACGCTTGAAAAATGCAAAAGCTCAGCTTTCGACTCTGCGCTGGACCTTTTCTGGTTAAGCGGTGCAAACGTGTCAGATCTGAAAGGCGACATTGAAATAGCGGGAAAGAAGCTGAAGATCGACAGTTGGGTGGGCACCAACGATCACAAGCTGTACAGAATATCGCGTGACATTCACTCTTGTCCTTTCGAAGGCTCCACCATGAGACGCCTGGCCACAACCAGAGAAAACGAATTAGTGACCTCGCCGTATTGGATGAATGTCGACGCGGAATCGAGGGAACTGCTGCGCTACCGGCATGACCGGGGCCATTCAAAAATTAATGATTTTCTTCAACGCATCGACAGCTCGGTCAATCACCTGGAAAAAAACATCGAAACGTTTTTCACAGAGAAACCCAACGCCACTGCAATTTAGCGCTAAAACTCAACATACAGAGATCCGGGTTCCTTTTAGCGTGCCCATAAAAAAGCGAAGCCAAATTAATGGCTTCGCTTCTAATGTTTACGGTTCTGAAAAAGCTGCGGTTCAGAACGGGATATCGTCATCAAAGCTGTCGAAATCCGGAGCCGGCTGTGGAGCGGCCTGTTGTGGCGGCGGCGCCTGACGCGACTGTTGCGGTGCCGACTGCTGCGGGCGCGGAGCCTGCTGGCGTGGGGCCGGAGCGGACTGCTGGTAGTTATTGCCCCCGCCTTGTTGGTCGCCCTGCTGTGGACGGCCGCCCAGCAGTTGCATGGTGCCTTGCATGTCGACCACGATTTCAGTGGTGTAACGCTTGATGCCGTCTTTTTCCCACTCGCGGGTTTGCAGTTTGCCTTCGATGTAGACCTGCGAACCTTTGCGCAGGTACTCACCGGCGATCTCTGCAACCTTGCCGAACATCGACACGCGGTGCCATTCGGTCTTCTCGACCTTCTGGCCGGTCTGCTTGTCGGTCCACTGTTCGCTGGTCGCCAGACTCAGGTTGGTCACGGCGTTACCGTTAGGCAAGTAGCGAACTTCGGGATCCTGGCCGCATGTACCGACCAATATGACTTTGTTAACCCCACGGGCCATAACGTTCTCCTAAGCTGGGCGCGCTGTCGGCACTGGGTTGACCAGTTGCTCGAGCGTCGCGCGATCCAATAATTCGGTGTCCAATTTGATGTAAATGGCCGCCTCTTCAGCGACCACCACTGCATCTGTTACCCCAACGACGGCCTTCAGGCGCTCTACCAGGCCAGCTTCACGAATTGCTTCGGGCGACAGCGGCAGGCGCAGGCTTGTGACGTACGGAGGTTCGCGCATGGTAACAGCAAAGGCCAGCCAAAGTGCAGCCAGCCCGGCGCATCCGAGGAACACAACCGACAAACCGCCATGCTGGAACATCCAGCCACCCATGATGCCGCCCAGCGCAGAACCAAGGAACTGGCTGGTGGAATACACGCCCATCGCCGTGCCTTTGCCACCGGCCGGTGAAACTTTACTGATCAGCGAAGGCAACGAAGCCTCCAGCAGGTTGAACGCGGTGAAGAACACCACCGTGCCGATTACCAACGCCCGCAGGCTGTCGCCGAATTCCCAGAAGAATAGCTCAGTGAGCATCAATGTCGCGACGGCGCCCAGCAGAACTCGTTTCATTTTGCGTTTCTTCTCGCCGTAGATGATGAACGGGATCATGGCGAAGAACGAGATCAACAAAGCAGTCAGGTAGACCCACCAGTGCTGCTCCTTGGGCAGGCCGGCTTTTTCGACCAGTGCCAGGGGCAGCGCGACGAAGCTGCACATCAGCATCGCGTGCAATACGAAGATACCTAAATCCAAGCGCAGCAGGTCCGGGTGCTTGAGCGTCGGCAATAACGCCTTGCGTGCAACGCCGGACTCACGGTGCGCCAGGGTGCCGGTGGAGCGCGGCACCATAAACGCTACGATCACAATGCCGAACAACGCCATGCCGCCCGTGGCGAGGAACAGCCCGTGCAGACCAAAGGCGCGCGTCAGCAAGGGGCCGACCACCATGGCCACCGCGAACGACAGGCCGATGGTCATGCCGATCATGGCCATGGCCTTGGTGCGGTGTTGTTCGCGGGTCAGGTCCGAAAGCAGCGCCATGACGGCGGCGGAAATCGCCCCAGCGCCTTGCAGGACGCGCCCGGCGATTACACCCCAGATCGAATCCGACTGCGCCGCGAGCACACTGCCGAGGGCGAACACGATAAGCCCCAGGTAAATAACCGGGCGGCGACCAATGCGGTCGGAAATGATCCCGAACGGAATCTGAAAAAGCGCCTGGGTCAGGCCATAGGCGCCAATCGCCAGACCGATCAGGGCGGGGGTTGCGCCTGCGAGATCCATTCCATAGGTCGCCAGCACCGGCAACACCATAAACATGCCAAGCATACGGAAGGCGAACACCAGGGCCAGACCGCTTGCCGCTCGGGTCTCGCCGCTACTCATGCGTTCGCTGTGGGGATCGTGCATGGAAAAACCTCGTGTGAACCGGCGGCGATTCTACCAGTCCCATCGATTGAGAGGGTATATGCGGCGCTTTGCCGCGCAGCTTTCATGTAAGGCTGCACCCGGCACTTTGGCAGTGTATATTCATCCAGTCTTTAGCCGTATACTCCTGCATTATTTACGCCCGCCGTGCGAGGCCATCTTGGACAAGATCCTGATTCGTGGGGCTAGAACCCACAACCTGAAGAACATCGACCTGACCCTGCCCCGGGACAAACTGATCGTCATCACCGGCTTGTCCGGGTCCGGCAAATCGTCCCTGGCGTTCGACACGCTGTATGCCGAAGGTCAGCGTCGCTATGTGGAATCGCTGTCGGCCTATGCCCGCCAGTTCCTGTCGATGATGGAAAAGCCCGACGTCGACACCATTGAAGGCCTGTCGCCGGCGATCTCCATCGAGCAGAAGTCGACCTCCCATAACCCACGCTCCACCGTGGGCACCATCACCGAAATCTACGACTACCTGCGTCTGCTGTATGCGCGCGTGGGTATTCCGCGTTGCCCGGACCACGATATTCCGCTGGAAGCCCAGACCGTCAGCCAGATGGTCGACCTGGTGCTGGCTCAGCCGGAAGGCGCCAAGCTGATGCTGCTGGCGCCGGTGATTCGTGAGCGTAAAGGTGAACACCTTTCGGTCTTCGAAGAGTTGCGTGCGCAAGGTTTTGTGCGCGCGCGCATCGACGGCAAGCTCTATGAGCTGGATGAAACGCCGAAACTCGACAAGCAGAAGAAGCACTCCATTGATGTGGTGGTCGACCGCTTCAAGGTGCGCGCCGACTTGCAGCAGCGTTTGGCCGAGTCGTTCGAGACCGCGCTGAAACTGGCGGACGGTATTGCACTGGTTGCGCCAATGGATGACGAGCCGGGCGAAGAGATCATCTTCTCTGCGCGCTTTGCGTGCCCGATCTGTGGCCATGCCATCAGCGAGTTGGAACCCAAGCTGTTTTCCTTCAACAACCCGGCCGGCGCTTGCCCGACGTGTGATGGGCTTGGGGTTAAACAGTTCTTCGACATCAAGCGCCTCGTCAACGGCGAGCTGACCTTGGCGGAGGGCGCGATACGCGGTTGGGACAGGCGTAACGTCTACTACTTCCAGATGCTGGGGTCATTGGCCTCGCACTATAAATTCAGCCTGGAAGTGCCGTTCAACCAACTGCCGGCGGAGCAGCAGAAGGTCATCCTGCACGGCAGCGGTTCGCAGAATGTCGACTTCAAATACCTGAATGATCGTGGCGATATCGTCAAGCGCTCGCACCCGTTCGAAGGCATCGTGCCGAACTTGGAACGGCGCTACCGCGAGACTGAGTCGGCGAGCGTGCGCGAAGAACTGGCCAAATTCCTCAGCACTCAGCCTTGCCCGGATTGCCGCGGCACTCGTCTGCGTCGCGAAGCGCGGCATGTGTGGGTGGGTGAGAAAACGTTGCCGGCAGTGACCAACCTGCCGATCGGCGATGCCTGTGAGTATTTTGCCGGGCTCAAGCTGACCGGACGCCGTGGGGAGATTGCCGACAAGATCCTCAAGGAAATCCGTGAGCGCCTGCAGTTCCTGGTTAACGTCGGCCTGGATTACCTGTCACTGGATCGCAGCGCGGATACCTTGTCTGGCGGTGAAGCCCAGCGGATTCGCCTGGCCAGCCAGATTGGCGCCGGCCTCGTGGGCGTGCTGTACATCCTCGATGAACCGTCGATTGGCCTACACCAGCGGGACAACGACCGTCTCCTGGGAACGCTGAAGCATCTGCGGGACATCGGCAACACGGTGATCGTGGTCGAGCATGATGAAGACGCGATCCGCCTGGCGGATTACGTGGTCGACATCGGTCCGGGCGCGGGTGTGCACGGTGGGCATATTGTTGCCGAGGGCACGCCGGCCGAGGTCATGGCTCACCCGGATTCGTTGACCGGTAAGTACCTGTCCGGCCGCGTGAAGATTGCAGTGCCGGCCAAGCGTACGCCACGCAACAAGAAGATGGCGTTGCATCTCAAGGGCGCGCGCGGCAACAACTTGCGCAATGTGGACCTGGAAATTCCTCTGGGCCTGCTGACCTGTGTGACCGGCGTTTCCGGTTCGGGTAAGTCGACGCTGATCAACAACACGCTGTTCCCACTGAGTGCCACCGCCTTGAACGGCGCGACCACTCTGGAAGCGGCTGCACACGACAGCATCAAGGGCCTGGAGCATCTGGACAAAGTCGTCGACATCGACCAAAGCCCGATCGGCCGTACACCGCGCTCCAACCCCGCGACCTATACCGGCTTGTTCACGCCAATACGCGAACTCTTCGCCGGTGTGCCGGAATCCCGCTCGCGGGGTTATGGGCCTGGTCGGTTCTCGTTCAACGTCAAGGGCGGGCGCTGCGAAGCGTGCCAAGGCGATGGCTTGATCAAGGTGGAGATGCACTTCCTGCCGGACATCTACGTGCCGTGCGATGTGTGCAAGAGCAAGCGTTATAACCGCGAAACCCTGGAGATCAAGTACAAGGGCAAGAACATCCACGAAACCCTGGAGATGACCATCGAGGAAGCGCGGGTGTTCTTCGACGCGGTGCCAGCGTTGGCGCGCAAGCTGCAGACGCTGATGGATGTGGGCCTGTCATACATCAAGCTAGGGCAATCGGCGACAACGTTGTCCGGTGGTGAGGCGCAGCGCGTGAAGCTGTCGCGCGAGCTGTCCAAGCGCGATACCGGCAAGACCCTGTATATCCTCGATGAGCCGACCACAGGCCTGCACTTTGCGGATATTCAGCAATTGCTGGACGTGCTGCACCGCTTGCGCGACCACGGCAACACAGTGGTGGTGATCGAGCACAACCTGGATGTGATCAAGACTGCCGACTGGCTGGTGGACCTGGGGCCGGAAGGCGGCTCCAAGGGCGGCCAGATTATTGCGGTCGGTACGCCGGAGCAGGTCTGCGAGATGCCGCAGTCGCATACCGGCTACTACCTGAAGCCGTTGTTAGCACGCGACAAAGCCTGATTTATCCGGCGCATGAAAAAGCCCCTGTCACTTTGCGGTGACAGGGGCTTTTTTGTAGCCGGGAATCAGAACTGCGATTGCAGGTAATTCTCCAGGCCAACCAATTTGATCAGGCCCAACTGCTTTTCCAGCCAGTAGGTATGATCTTCTTCGGTGTCATTCAACTGCACGCGCAGAATTTCGCGAGTGACATAGTCGTTGTGCTGCTCGCACAGCTCGATGCCCTTGCAGAGTGCGGCACGCACCTTGTATTCGAGGCGAAGGTCAGCTGCGAGCATGTCAGGCACCGTGGTGCCCACATCCAGGTCGTCGGGACGCATACGTGGCGTGCCTTCGAGCATCAGGATGCGGCGCATCAGCGCATCGGCGTGCTGTGCCTCTTCTTCCATTTCGTGGTTGATACGTTCGTAGAGCTCGGTAAAGCCCCAGTCCTCGTACATACGCGAATGGATGAAATATTGGTCACGAGCTGCCAGTTCGCCCGTCAGCAACGTGTTGAGGTAATCGATTACGTCGGGGTGACCTTGCATCGCCCTACATCTCCCTGCTTGAAAGTCTGTAGTTTGAACCATGATGACCCGGAGGTCACGGGACCAACGGCAGAAAAGTGAAGATTTCCGGAGAAAAGTAGCTGAAATAACGCAAAAACCACCCAAATGAGGGCGGTTCTGCTTATCGTTTAGACTTAACTAAGCGTTACGCCCAGTGCCCTTGCGATTGCTTCTCCATAAGCCGGGTCTGCGTTGAAGAAGTGCTGCAGTTGGCGTTGGACTACATCGCTGGAAACACCCGCCATCGCACCGCTAATGTTGCTGATCAACAGAGCTCTCTGACTATCATTCATCAAGCGGAACAACGCGCCTGCATGACTGTAGTAGTCGGTGTCTTCACGCTGGTCGTAACGATCTGCCGAGCCGCTCAACGCCAAAGGCGGCTCAGCGTACTGTGGCGCTTGTTTCGGTGAATTAGCATAGCTATTCGGCTCATAGTTAGGTGACGCGCCGCCGTTAGTGCCAAAAGCCATTGAGCCATCACGTTGATAGGTATGGGCATTCGCAACAGGCAGAGGCGCATTGATCGTCAGTTGCTGATGGTTCGTCCCTACGCGGTAGCGGTGGGCATCGGCGTAGGCGAATACACGACCTTGCAGCATGCGGTCTGGCGACAAGCCAACACCCGGAACCATGTTACTTGGGCCAAACGCAGCTTGTTCTACTTCAGCGAAGTAATTCAATGGGTTACGGTTGAGTTCCAGTTCACCCACTTCAATCAACGGGAACTCCTGCTGCGACCAGGTCTTGGTCACATCAAAGGGGTTCTCATAGTGCGCGGTGGCCTGAGCCTCGGTCATGACCTGGATATTGACACTCCATTTTGGATAGTCACCGCGCGCAATCGCTTCAAACAAGTCGCGCTGAGCGTAATCAGGATCGGTACCGGCCAGCCGTTCAGCCACGTCAGGCGCCAGGTTCTTGATCCCTTGCTTGGTCTTGTAGTGCCACTTAACCCAGTGGCGCTCGCCTCTGGCGTTGATCAGGCTATAGGTATGGCTACCGAAGCCGTGCATGTGGCGGTAGCCGTCTGGAATACCACGATCCGAGAACAGAATAGTGATCTGGTGCAGCGCCTCAGGCGAGTGCGACCAGAAATCCCACATCATCTGCGCGCTTTTCAGGTTCGTTTGCGGCAGACGTTTTTGAGTATGGATGAAGTCAGGGAACTTCAGCGGGTCGCGGATAAAGAACACGGGCGTGTTGTTACCAACAATGTCCCAGTTACCTTCCTCGGTATAGAACTTCAACGCAAAACCACGCGGGTCACGGGCAGTATCCGCCGAACCACGTTCGCCGCCCACGGTGGAGAAGCGCAGGAAGGTTGGAGTTTTCTTCCCAACGGACTCGAACAGCTTGGCGCAGGTGAGCCGGGTGATATCGCTAGTGACGGTAAAGGTGCCGTGAGCGCCCGAACCTTTGGCGTGCACACGACGCTCTGGGATATTTTCACGGTTGAAGTGGGCGAGCTTCTCGATCAGGTGAAAGTCGTCGAGCAACAATGGCCCACGAGGGCCGGCAGTGCGGGAGTTCTGGTTGTCGGCGACGGGCGCACCGCTCGCGGTGGTAAGGACTTTGTTCTGGCTCATGCTCAATCTTCCTCAGGTCAGGCTAGAAACTGCCGGCTACTCGGCTTGGAGGGAGTATTGACCATCAAGATGACACCATCAAATGCATTAAATCATGGACTTTGATAGAAAATAACTAATGAACCGTCATAGCAGATAGCTATTTATTTTATGAAGAGCGTCGGCAGCGACGTGAAGAATATAGACAGCTTTTGCATCGCCCACAAAAAACCGGGCACTAGGCCCGGTTCTTCGTTGCAGACTGTCGTCTTACTCGGCGCTTACAGCTTCGCCGGCAGTAGCACGATCAACCAACTCGACGTACGCCATAGGCGCGTTGTCGCCAGTGCGGAAGCCGCACTTGAGGATGCGCAGGTAGCCACCCTCACGGGTAGCATAACGCTTGCCCAGGTCGTTGAAGAGCTTACCAACGATAGCTTTCGAACGAGTACGGTCGAAAGCCAGACGGCGGTTAGCCAGGCTGTCTGTCTTGGCCAAAGTGATCAGCGGCTCAGCAACGCGACGCAGTTCTTTAGCTTTCGGCAGTGTAGTTTTGATCAGCTCGTGCTCGAACAGCGACACCGCCATGTTTTGAAACATGGCCTTGCGGTGCGAGCTGGTACGGCTCAGGTGACGACCACTTTTACGATGACGCATGGTTCATTCCTTACCAAACTCACGTTCGGTGATTACGACGATCAGGCAGTCGCCTTGTCGTCCTTCTTAAGACTTGCAGGCGGCCAGTTGTCGAGGCGCATGCCGAGGGACAGACCGCGGGAGGCCAGAACGTCCTTGATTTCAGTCAAGGATTTCTTGCCCAGGTTCGGAGTCTTCAACAGTTCTACTTCGGTGCGCTGAATCAGATCGCCGATGTAGTAAATGTTTTCCGCCTTAAGGCAGTTAGCCGAACGTACAGTCAGTTCCAGATCGTCAACCGGGCGAAGCAGGATCGGATCGATCTCGTCTTCCTGCTCGATTACCACTGGTTCGCTGTCACCTTTGAGGTCGACGAACGCAGCCAACTGCTGTTGCAGAATGGTTGCAGCGCGGCGGATAGCCTCTTCAGGATCCAGAGTACCGTTGGTTTCCAGATCAATAACCAGCTTGTCCAGGTTAGTACGCTGCTCGACACGGGCGTTTTCCACCACGTATGCGATGCGGCGAACCGGGCTGAACGAAGAGTCAAGCTGCAAGCGACCAATGCTGCGGCTTTCGTCTTCATCGCTCTGACGCGAGTCGGCCGGTTCATAACCACGACCACGAGCTACGGTGAGCTTCATGTTCAGGGCGCCGTTAGACGCCAGGTTAGCGATTACGTGATCGGGGTTAACGATCTCGACATCATGATCCAGCTGAATATCGGCAGCGGTAACCACCCCCGAACCCTTCTTCGACAAGGTCAGCGTAACTTCGTCACGGCCGTGCAGCTTGATAGCCAGACCTTTAAGGTTCAACAGGATTTCAATTACGTCTTCCTGTACACCTTCGATGGCGCTGTACTCGTGGAGCACACCGTCAATCTCGGCCTCGACTACTGCACAGCCGGGCATTGAGGACAACAGGATGCGGCGCAGCGCGTTGCCCAGGGTGTGGCCAAAACCACGCTCGAGAGGCTCGAGAGTGATCTTGGCGCGGGTTGGACTGACAACCTGCACATCAATGTGGCGGGGTGTCAGGAACTCATTTACCGAAATCTGCATGGATGCACCTATTTTCTAGCCCTTACTTGGAGTAGAGCTCGACAATCAGGCTTTCGTTGATGTCGGCGGACAGATCACTGCGAGCAGGAACGTTCTTGAAAACGCCCGACTTCTTCTCAGTGTCTACTTCTACCCATTCTACGCGGCCACGTTGGGCACACAGATCGAGAGCTTGGACAATGCGAAGTTGGTTTTTTGCTTTCTCGCGAATCGCGACCACGTCACCAGCACGAACCTGGTAGGACGGGACGTTAACGGTTTGGCCGTTTACGCTGACGGATTTGTGCGATACCAGCTGACGGGATTCGGCGCGAGTCGAACCAAAGCCCATACGGTATACAACGTTGTCCAGACGGCATTCGAGCAGTTGCAGCAGGTTTTCACCGGTTGCACCTTTCTTGCCAGCAGCTTCTTTGTAGTAGCCGCTGAACTGACGCTCGAGAACGCCGTAAATACGACGGACCTTCTGCTTTTCACGCAGTTGGGTGCCGTAATCGGACTGGCGACCGCGGCGTTGGCCGTGGATACCAGGTGCTGCTTCAATGTTGCACTTCGATTCGATCGCGCGCACGCCGCTCTTCAGAAAGAGATCGGTGCCTTCGCGACGAGCGAGTTTGCATTTTGGACCAATGTAACGAGCCATTCTTTACAATCTCCTGGATTACACGCGGCGCTTCTTCGGCGGACGGCACCCGTTGTGCGGGATTGGCGTCACGTCGGTGATGCTGGCGATCTTATAGCCACAGCCGTTCAAAGCACGGACAGCAGACTCACGACCTGGACCTGGACCTTTGACGTTGACGTCGAGGTTTTTCAGGCCGTATTCCAGCGCAGCTTGACCAGCACGTTCAGCAGCTACTTGAGCAGCAAACGGGGTGGACTTGCGGGAACCGCGGAAACCCGAACCACCAGAGGTAGCCCAAGACAGCGCGTTACCTTGACGGTCGGTGATGGTCACGATGGTGTTGTTAAAAGATGCATGGATGTGGGCGATGCCATCAACCACTGTCTTTTTAACTTTTTTACGAGGACGAGCAGCAGGTTTTGCCATGATTAATTTCCTGTCGATTCGCGTGGGCGATTACTTGCGGATCGGCTTACGCGGACCTTTACGGGTACGCGCGTTAGTCTTGGTACGCTGACCGCGCACTGGAAGACCACGACGATGACGCAGACCACGGTAGCAACCGAGGTCCATCAAACGCTTGATTTTCATGTTGATTTCGCGACGCAGGTCACCTTCAGTGGTGAACTTCGCCACTTCGCCACGCAACAGCTCAATCTGCTCGTCGCTCAGATCTTTGATCTTTGCGGCTGGGTTTACCCCAGTATCTGCGCAAATCTTCTGCGCAGTAGTGCGACCAACACCATAGATGTAGGTCAGCGAGATAACAGTGTGCTTGTTATCTGGAATGTTAACGCCTGCAATACGGGCCATTCAGTGGGACTCCAATTGACAGCTACCTACGCCCCGGAAGCCAAGAAATAGGGCGCGAGATAATATCGCTGTAATAACAAATAATCAACCCGGCAGCGCACTAGCTGCCGGGCTTCAAGCGGATCACACTCAGCCTTGGCGCTGTTTGTGACGCGGTTCCGCGCTGCAAATTACTCGAACAACACCTTCGCGGCGAATAATCTTGCAGTTACGGCACAGCTTTTTCACCGATGCACGAACTTTCATCACCAACTCCTCGAACCTTATGGGTACTCAGCGCAACATGCCGCTGCCGTAACCCTTCAGGTTGGCTTTCTTCATCAGGGATTCGTACTGGTGCGAAACGAGGTGCGATTGTACTTGGGACATGAAGTCCATCACAACCACGACCACGATCAGCAACGAGGTCCCGCCAAGGTAGAACGGAACGTTTGCTGCAACCACCAGGAACTGGGGCAACAAGCACACGGCCGTCATATATAGAGCACCGAACAGGGTCAAACGAGTCAGAACGCCATCAATGTAGCGTGCCGACTGCTCACCTGGACGGATACCCGGAATAAAGGCACCGGACTTCTTCAGGTTTTCCGCTACGTCTTTCGGATTGAACATCAACGCCGTATAGAAGAAGCAGAAGAAAATAATCCCTGCACTAAACAGCAGAATATTCAACGGCTGACCAGGAGCGATCGACTGAGAGAGGTCCTGCAGCCAGCCCATATTTTCAGACTGACCAAACCAGGTACCCAACGAAGCCGGAAACAGCAAAATGCTGCTCGCGAAAATTGCCGGAATAACACCGGCCATATTCACTTTCAGCGGCAAGTGGCTGGTCTGCGCAGCGAAGACCTTACGGCCCTGCTGACGCTTGGCGTAGTGAACAGCAATACGACGCTGGCCACGCTCAATGAACACCACAAAACCGATAATCGCTACTGCCAGCAAACCGATAGCAACCAAGGCGAAAATATTGATATCACCCTGACGTGCAGACTCGAAAGACTGCCCAATTGCTCTCGGAAGACCGGCGACGATACCTGCGAAAATCAACATCGAGATACCGTTACCAACACCACGCTCAGTAATCTGCTCACCCAGCCACATCATGAACATCGCACCAGCCACAAAAGTGGATACCGCGACGAAATAGAAGCCAAAGTCAACAGTGAACGCAATCCCCTGCCCCGCCAAGCCAACGGACATGCCGATAGCTTGAACCAGGGCGAGGACGACAGTGCCGTAGCGGGTGTACTGGCTAATCTTGCGACGACCAGCTTCACCTTCCTTCTTCAACTGCTCCAACTGCGGGCTGACGGCGGTCATCAGCTGCATGATGATCGATGCCGAAATGTACGGCATGATCCCCAGTGCAAAGATGCTCATCCGTTCCAGCGCGCCGCCAGAAAACATGTTGAACAAGCTAAGAATGGTCCCCTCATTCTGTCGAAACAGGTCTGCGAGTCGGTCCGGGTTGATACCTGGAACCGGGATGTGTGCGCCTATTCGGTAGACGATAATCGCCAGGAACAGAAAACGCAGACGAGCCCAAAGTTCAGACATACCGCCTTTGCCGAGCGCTGAGAGAGCACCTTGCTTAGCCATTTATTCCTCGAACTTGCCGCCAGCTGCTTCGATAGCCGAACGCGCACCTTTGGTGGCGCCGATTCCCTTGCCGATAGTGACAGCGCGAGTCACTTCACCGGACAGCATGATTTTCACACGCTGTACGTTGACGTTGATCACGTTGGCATCTTTCAGGGTCTGCACAGTAACGATATCGCCTTCCACTTTAGCCAGCTCGGACAGACGCACTTCTGCGCGGTCCATGGCTTTCAGGGATACGAAACCGAACTTAGGCAGGCGACGATGCAGCGGCTGTTGACCGCCTTCAAAGCCTGGAGCAATGGTGCCACCGGAGCGGGAGGTTTGACCTTTGTGGCCACGGCCACCAGTCTTACCCAAACCGCTACCGATACCACGGCCCGGACGATGCTTTTCGCGACGGGAACCCGGCGCTGGACTCAGATCATTGAGTTTCATCGATTAACCCTCTACACGCAGCATGTAGTAAGCCTTGTTGATCATCCCGCGATTCTCGGGAGTATCCTGGACTTCTACAGTGTGACCGATGCGACGCAGACCCAAACCTTTAACACACAGTTTGTGGTTAGGGATGCGGCCGGTCATGCTTTTGATCAACGTTACTTTAACGGTAGCCATGATCAGAAGATCTCCTTGACAGTCAGACCACGCTTGGCAGCGATGGACTCAGGAGATTGCATAGCTTTCAAACCTTTGAAAGTGGCGTGAACCACGTTTACCGGGTTAGTCGAGCCGTAGCACTTGGCCAGAACGTTCTGAACGCCAGCAACTTCGAGGACAGCACGCATAGCGCCGCCAGCGATGATACCGGTACCTTCAGAAGCAGGCTGCATGTACACCTTCGAAGCGCCATGGGCGGACTTCATTGCGTACTGCAGAGTGGTGCCGTTCAGATCAACTTGGATCATGTTGCGACGAGCAGCTTCCATTGCCTTCTGGATCGCAGCAGGCACTTCACGTGACTTGCCACGGCCGAAGCCAACACGCCCTTTACCATCACCAACCACGGTCAACGCGGTGAAAGTGAAGATACGGCCGCCTTTAACGGTTTTGGCTACGCGGTTAACTTGAACCAGCTTCTCAATGTAGCCTTCGTCGCGCTTTTGGTCGTTATTTGACATAACTTAGAACTCCAGCCCAGCTTCACGAGCAGCATCAGCCAGCGCTTTAACGCGGCCGTGGTACTTGAAGCCAGAGCGGTCGAAAGCCACTTGCGAGACGCCAGCGGCCTTAGCACGCGTAGCGACCAGCTGGCCAACCTTTGTGGCCGCGTCGATGTTGCCAGTGGCACCATCACGCAGTTCTTTATCCAAAGTCGAGGCGCTTGCCAGGACTTTGTTGCCGTCGGCCGAGATGACCTGGGCGTAGATGTGCTGCGACGAGCGGAACACGCAGAGACGCACGACTTCTAGTTCGTGCATTTTCAGGCGTGCTTTGCGAGCGCGACGCAGTCGAGTAACTTTTTTGTCGGTCATTTGCTATGCCCTACTTCTTCTTGGCTTCTTTACGACGGACGACTTCGTCCGCGTAGCGCACACCTTTGCCTTTGTACGGCTCTGGTGGACGGAAGTCGCGGATCTCAGCGGCCACCTGACCTACCAGCTGCTTATCAATACCCTTGATCAGGATATCGGTTTGGCTAGGGGTCTCAGCGGTGATGCCTTCCGGCAGTTCGTAATCCACTGGGTGCGAGAAGCCAAGGGCAAGGTTCAAAACCGTGCCTTTTGCTTGCGCTTTGTAACCAACACCGACCAGCTGGAGCTTACGCTCGAAGCCTTGGCTTACGCCTTGGACCATGTTGTTTACCAACGCACGCGTGGTACCGGCCATTGCGCGAGTTTGTTGATCGCCATTGCGAGCAGCGAAACGCAGCTCACCAGCTTCTTCAACGATCTCAACGGACGAATGGATGTTCAGTTCAAGAGTGCCCTTGGCACCCTTCACCGAAAGCTGTTGGCCTGCGAATTTGACTTCGACACCGGCTGGCAGCTTAACGGGGTTCTTAGCGACGCGAGACATGCTTATCCCCCCTTAGAACACAGTGCAAAGAACTTCGCCGCCGACACCGGCAGCGCGCGCAGCACGATCCGTCATCACACCTTTGTTGGTGGAGACGATAGACACGCCCAGACCGCCACGAACTTTCGGCAGATCTTCAGCGGACTTGTACTGACGCAGGCCTGGACGGCTAACGCGCTTCACTTCCTCGATGACCGAACGGCCTTCGAAGTATTTCAGCTCGATGGACAGCAGTGGTTTGATTTCGCTGCTGATCTGATAACCCGCAATGTAGCCTTCGTCTTTCAGGACTTTGGCAACAGCTACCTTCAACTTGGAAGATGGCATGCTTACGACGGACTTTTCAGCCATCTGGGCATTACGGATACGAGTTAGCATGTCCGCTAACGGGTCCTGCATACTCATGGGCTAGACGCTCCTAATACAAAAAAATTAGCCTTGCGGCTACATATGTCGCCGAGAATCTCCGAGCATAGAAAACACGGGCTCAGGCGAGCCGGGTATTCTAGACACACTGCGGAAATGAAACAAGCCCCAAAAGGGGCTTGTTCCAGATTCAAGGTCACCGGCGGTCAGTATCTTGCGATGCAGACCACCTGGACTTCGAAAGTACTTACCAGCTGGCTTTAACCAGACCTGGTACGTCACCACGCATTGCCGCTTCACGCAGTTTGTTACGGCCGAGGCCGAACTTGCGGTAAACGCCGTGTGGACGACCGGTCAGGCGGCAGCGGTTACGCATGCGCGAAGCGCTTGCGTCACGTGGCTGCTTCTGCAGAGCAACTGTAGCTTCCCAGCGCGCTTCTGGACTTGCGTTCAGATCAACGATGATTGCTTTCAGTGCTGCACGCTTCTTGGCGTACTTGGCAACCGTGAGCTGACGCTTCAGCTCGCGGTTTTTCATGCTCATCTTGGCCATGGTCCTACTCCAATCAGTTGCGGAACGGGAATTTGAAAGCACGCAACAGGGCGCGACCTTCATCATCGTTCTTGGCAGTGGTGGTCAGGGTGATGTCCAGACCGCGGAGAGCATCGATCTTGTCGTAGTCGATTTCCGGGAAGATGATCTGCTCTTTCACGCCCATGCTGTAGTTACCACGACCATCGAAGGACTTGGCATTCAGGCCGCGGAAGTCGCGTACCCGAGGCAGGGAGATCGACAGCAGACGATCCAGGAATTCGTACATACGCTCACGGCGCAGAGTCACTTTGACGCCGATCGGCCAACCTTCACGGACTTTAAAGCCAGCGATGGATTTCCGAGCGTAAGTCACAACGACTTTTTGACCGGTGATCTTTTCCAGGTCAGCAACAGCGTGCTCGATGACTTTTTTGTCACCGACCGCTTCGCCCAGACCCATGTTCAGGGTGATTTTGGTAACGCGTGGAACTTCCATCACGTTCGAAAGCTTAAGTTCTTCCTTAAGCTTCGGTGCGATTTCTTTCCAGTAAATCTCTTTTAGTCGTGCCATGGTCTTCTACCTAGCAGTGTTCAAGCATCAACCGCTTTTTGGGTCGACTTGAAGACACGAATTTTCTTGCCATCTTCTACTTTGAAACCAACGCGGTCAGCCTTGTTGGTTTCGCCATTGAAAATAGCGACGTTAGAAGCGTCCAGCGGAGCTTCTTTTTCGACGATACCGCCTTGTACGCCCGACATCGGGTTAGGCTTGGTATGACGCTTAACCAGGTTCAGACCACCGATAACCAAACGGTTATTAGCGAGAACCTTAAGCACCTTACCGCGCTTACCTTTGTCTTTGCCGGCGATCACGATGATCTCGTCGTCACGACGAATCTTTTGCATGTCGGATCTCCTTACAGCACTTCTGGGGCGAGCGAGACGATCTTCATGAACTTCTCAGTACGAAGTTCACGGGTCACTGGCCCAAAGATACGGGTGCCGATCGGCTCTTGCTTGTTGTTCAGAAGAACAGCAGCGTTGCCATCAAAGCGGATAATGGAGCCATCTGCACGGCGTACGCCGTGACGAGTGCGGACTACAACAGCAGTCATCACTTGGCCTTTTTTCACTTTACCGCGAGGAATTGCTTCCTTAACGGTAACCTTGATGATGTCACCGATACCAGCGTAACGACGATGGGAGCCACCCAGCACCTTGATGCACATAACACGGCGAGCGCCGCTGTTATCGGCCACATCGAGCATGGATTGAGTCTGAATCATATAATTTCTCCGACCCCTAGTCCTTAGACTTCCACAGCGCGTTCGAGAACATCAACCAGCGCCCAAGACTTAGTCTTGGCCAGCGGACGAGTTTCACGAATAGTGACTTTGTCGCCGATGTGGCACTGGTTGGTTTCGTCGTGCGCGTGCAGCTTAGTCGAACGCTTAACATATTTACCGTAGATCGGGTGCTTAACGCGACGCTCGATCAAAACGGTGATGGTTTTGTCCATCTTGTCGCTGACAACACGGCCAGTCAGCGTACGGACAGTCTTTTCGGCTTCAGCCATGATCACTTACCTGCCTGCTGGTTGAGCACAGTCTTCACGCGAGCGATGTCACGCTTAACTTGCGAGAGCAGATGAGACTGCCCCAACTGGCCAGTTGCTTTCTGCATACGCAGATTGAACTGGTCGCGCAGCAAGCCGAGCAGTTGCTCGTTCAGCTGCTGTGCGGATTTTTCACGAAGTTCATTCGCTTTCATCACATCACCGTCCGTTTAACAAAGGCGGTGGCGAGCGGCAGCTTTGCAGCAGCCAGGGCAAAAGCCTCACGCGCCAGCTCTTCAGTTACACCCTCGATTTCATACAGGACTTTGCCTGGCTGAATCTGGGCTACCCAGTATTCCACGTTACCCTTACCTTTACCCATCCGAACCTCGAGAGGTTTTTTGGAGATCGGCTTGTCCGGGAATACACGGATCCAGATCTTGCCGCCACGTTTAACGTGACGGGTCAGAGCACGACGCGCTGACTCGATCTGACGAGCGGTGAGACGACCACGAGCTACAGACTTCAGCGCGAACTCGCCGAAGCTGACTTTGCTACCGCGCTGTGCCAGGCCACGGTTGTGACCTGTCATCTGCTTGCGGAACTTCGTACGCTTAGGTTGCAACATTTGGCGTACCCCTTACTTAGCAGCTTTTTTACGAGGCGCTGGTGCTTGTGGTTTCAGTTCTTCTTGGCGACCACCAATTACTTCGCCTTTGAAGATCCAAACCTTTACACCGATCACACCGTAAGTGGTGTGAGCTTCGTAGTTGGCATAGTCGATGTCGGCACGCAGGGTGTGCAGTGGCACACGACCTTCGCGATACCATTCAGTACGTGCGATTTCAGCACCGCCGAGACGACCGCTCACTTGGATTTTGATGCCTTTGGCACCAATGCGCATGGCGTTCTGTACAGCGCGCTTCATAGCGCGACGGAACATTACGCGACGCTCCAGCTGCTGAGCTACGCTCTGCGCAACCAGCATACCGTCGAGCTCCGGCTTACGGATCTCTTCGATATTGATGTGCACAGGCACACCCATTTGCTTGGTCAGGTCCTGACGCAGTTTCTCAACATCTTCACCTTTCTTCCCGATAACGATACCTGGACGAGCGGTGTGGATGGTGATACGTGCAGTTTGTGCCGGACGATGGATATCGATACGGCTTACGGACGCGCTTTTTAGTTTGTCTTGGAGATACTCACGCACCTTCAGATCAGCGAACAAATAGTCCGCATAAGTCCGACCGTCTGCGTACCAGACGGAGGTGTGCTCCTTGACGATTCCCAGGCGAATGCCAATGGGATGTACTTTCTGACCCATCTCTTCGACTCCGTTACTTGTCAGCAACCTTGACAGTGATATGGCAAGACCGCTTGACGATGCGATCAGCACGGCCTTTGGCACGCGGCATGATACGCTTCAGCGAACGCCCTTCGTTGACGAAAACGGTGCTGACCCTCAGGTCATCAACGTCTGCGCCTTCGTTATGCTCGGCGTTGGCTACGGCCGACTCCAGCACTTTCTTCATGATCTCGGCGGCTTTCTTACTGCTGAAAGCCAACAGGTTGAGCGCTTCGCCCACCTTCTTCCCGCGGATCTGGTCGGCGACCAAGCGGGCTTTCTGGGCGGAGATTCGAGCGCCCGACAACTTAGCGGCTACTTCCATTTCCTTACCCCTTAACGCTTGGCTTTCTTGTCTGCCACGTGCCCACGATAAGTGCGGGTACCGGCAAACTCGCCTAGTTTGTGGCCGACCATGTCTTCGTTAACGAGAACTGGGACGTGTTGACGACCGTTGTGTACTGCGATGGTCAAACCGACCATTTGTGGCAGGATCATCGAACGACGCGACCAGGTCTTAACTGGTTTGCGATCGTTCTTTTCCGCCGCCACTTCGATCTTCTTCAGTAGGTGAAGATCAATAAAAGGACCTTTTTTCAGAGAACGTGGCACTGTCGTATCCCTCTATTTACTTGCGACGACGGACGATCATTTTGTCGGTACGCTTATTACCACGAGTCTTCGCGCCCTTAGTCGGGAAGCCCCATGGCGATACCGGATGACGACCACCAGAGGTACGACCTTCACCACCACCGTGTGGGTGGTCAACCGGGTTCATGGCAACACCACGAACGGTTGGGCGAACGCCACGCCAGCGTTTGGCACCAGCTTTACCCAGCGAACGCAGGCTGTGCTCGGAGTTCGAGACTTCACCCAGGGTCGCGCGGCATTCAGCCAGCACTTTACGCATCTCACCAGAACGCAGACGCAGGGTCACGTAGACACCTTCACGAGCGATCAGCTGAGCCGAAGCACCAGCGGAACGAGCGATTTGCGCGCCTTTACCTGGCTTCAATTCGATGCCGTGTACGGTGCTACCAACTGGAATGTTACGCAGTTGCAGAGCGTTGCCCGGCTTGATCGGTGCCAAAGCACCTGCGATCAGCTGGTCACCAGCACTCACGCCTTTAGGGGCGATGATGTAGCGACGCTCGCCATCTGCGTACAGCAGCAGAGCGATGTGAGCAGTACGGTTTGGATCGTATTCAATACGCTCGACAGTGGCAGTGATGCCATCTTTGTCGTTGCGACGGAAATCGACCAGACGATAATGCTGCTTATGGCCACCACCGATGTGACGAGTGGTAATACGACCATTGTTGTTACGACCACCAGTCTTCGATTTTTTCTCGAGCAGCGGTGCGTGAGGAGCGCCTTTATGCAGCTCCTGGTTGACCACCTTGACCACAAAACGGCGGCCAGGGGAAGTCGGTTTGCATTTAACGATTGCCATGATGCACCCCTTCCTTACTCAGCACTGCTGCTGAAATCGAGATCTTGGCCTGGCTGAAGGGAGATAACTGCCTTCTTCCAGTCATTACGCTTGCCCAGACCGCGAGCAGTGCGCTTGCTCTTACCCAGAACATTCAGGGTAGTAACACGCTCTACTTTCACGCTGAACAGGCTTTCGACGGCCTTCTTGATTTCCAGCTTGGTTGCGTCAGTTGCAACCTTGAAAACGAACTGGCCTTTCTTGTCAGCCAGAACCGTAGCCTTTTCGGAAACGTGCGGGCCAAGCAGAACTTTAAATACGCGTTCCTGGTTCATCCCAGCAGCTCCTCGAATTTCTTCACGGCCGACACGGTGATCAACACCTTGTCGTATGCGATCAGACTAACTGGATCGGAACCTTGCACGTCACGTACATCAACGTGTGGCAGGTTACGAGCAGCCAGGTACAGGTTCTGATCAACAGCTTCAGACACGATCAGAACGTCGGTCAGATTCATGTTGTTCAGTTTGCCCAGCAGGTCTTTGGTTTTTGGACCATCAACAGCGAAGTCCTGAACCACGACCAGACGATCAGTACGCACGAGTTCAGCAAGGATGGAGCGCAGAGCTGCGCGATACATCTTCTTGTTGAGCTTCTGAGTGTGATCCTGTGGACGAGCTGCGAAAGTGGTACCGCCGCCACGCCAGATTGGGCTACGGATAGTACCGGCACGAGCACGGCCAGTACCTTTCTGACGCCAAGGGCGCTTACCGCCACCACGTACGTCGGAACGGGTCTTTTGCTGCTTGCTACCTTGACGGCCGCCGGCCATGTAGGCCACGACTGCTTGGTGAACCAGCGTCTCGTTGAATTCGCCGCCAAATGTCAGTTCGGAAACTTCGATCGCTTGAGCGTCATTTACATTTAATTGCATGTCAGCTTCCCCTTAACCGCGAGCCTTGGCCGCTGGACGTACAACCAGGTTGCCGCCAGTAGCGCCAGGAACAGCACCCTTGACCAACAACAGATTGCGTTCAGCGTCGACGCGCACTACTTCGAGGGACTGCACGGTCACGCGCTCAGCGCCCATATGACCGGACATTTTTTTGCCCTTGAATACACGACCAGGAGTCTGGCACTGGCCAATAGAGCCCGGGACGCGGTGGGAAACGGAGTTACCGTGAGTGTTGTCTTGACCACGGAAATTCCAACGCTTGATCGTACCCTGGAAGCCTTTACCTTTGGACTGACCGGTTACATCAACCAGTTGACCAGCGGCGAAGATTTCAGCGTTGATCAGATCGCCAGCCTGGTAGTCGCCATCTTCAAGACGGAACTCCATAACAGTGCGACCAGCTGCAACGTTTGCTTTAGCGAAGTGACCTGCTTGAGCAGCAGTCACGCGCGAAGCACGACGCTCGCCGACAGTGACTTGCACTGCACGATAGCCATCGGTTTCTTCAGTTTTGAACTGGGTGACGCGATTCGGCTCGATCTCAATGACCGTGACCGGAATGGAGACACCTTCTTCGGTGAAAATACGGGTCATACCGCATTTACGACCGACTACACCAATAGTCATGTTGTAAACCTCATGAGTGTACGGGGCTTTCACCCGCTATGGCCGCCCATTTCAGAGCGTTACACGACTAAGACCCAAGTCTTAGCCGAGGCTGATCTGTACTTCCACACCGGCCGCCAGATCAAGCTTCATAAGCGCATCAACGGTTTTATCCGTTGGCTGGACGATGTCCAGTACGCGCTTATGAGTACGGATCTCGTACTGGTCACGCGCGTCTTTGTTGACGTGCGGGGAGACCAGAACGGTGAACCGCTCTTTACGGGTAGGCAGTGGAATTGGACCACGCACTTGAGCACCAGTACGTTTCGCGGTTTCCACGATTTCCTGGGTGGATTGGTCGATCAGGCGATGGTCAAAAGCCTTCAACCTGATACGGATTTGCTGATTTTGCATTGGATTTCAGACTCCGGCTGCTATTCCCAGCGAGCGCAATACGCCCGTTAAAAGGAGGCGCAATTCTATAGACGGCCCAGATAGGTGTCAACCCAATAAAAAAGGCCCCCGCTAAGCGGGGGCCTTCTCAAAACATCAAGGCTATCTCAGAAGAGATAATTACTCGATGATTTTAGCTACAACGCCAGCACCAACGGTACGGCCGCCTTCACGGATTGCGAAGCGCAGACCGTCTTCCATAGCGATGGTTTTGATCAGGGTGACAACCATTTTGATGTTGTCGCCTGGCATTACCATTTCTACGCCTTCCGGCAGCTCGCAGTTACCAGTAACGTCGGTAGTACGGAAGTAGAACTGTGGACGGTAGCCTTTGAAGAACGGAGTGTGACGACCGCCTTCTTCTTTGCTCAGCACGTACACTTCAGCTTCGAACTTGGTGTGCGGCTTAACCGAACCTGGCTTAACCAGAACCTGGCCACGCTCAACGTCGTCACGCTTGGTACCACGCAGCAGAACGCCGCAGTTCTCGCCAGCACGACCTTCGTCGAGCAGTTTACGGAACATTTCAACACCGGTGCAGGTGGTGACGGTAGTGTCACGCAGACCAACGATTTCCAGTGGATCTTGAACCTTAACGATACCGCGCTCGATACGACCAGTCACAACAGTACCACGACCGGAGATCGAGAATACGTCTTCGATTGGCATCAGGAACGGCTTGTCGATAACACGAACTGGATCTGGGATGTAGCTGTCCAGAGTTTCAACCAGTTTACGAACGGACGTGGTGCCCATTTCGTTGTCGTCTTTGCCTTCCAGAGCCATACGAGCAGAACCGATGATGATCGGAGTGTCGTCGCCTGGGAAGTCGTAAGTGCTCAGCAGATCGCGCACTTCCATCTCAACCAGTTCCAGCAGCTCAGCGTCGTCTACCAGGTCAGCCTTGTTCAGGTAAACCACGATGTACGGAACGCCTACCTGACGGGACAGCAGGATGTGCTCACGGGTTTGTGGCATCGGACCATCAGCGGCCGAACAAACCAAGATCGCGCCGTCCATCTGGGCAGCACCGGTGATCATGTTCTTCACATAGTCAGCGTGACCTGGGCAGTCAACGTGAGCGTAGTGACGGATCAGCGAGTTGTATTCAACGTGCGCGGTGTTGATGGTGATACCACGAGCTTTTTCTTCTGGTGCGCTGTCGATTTTATCGAAATCAACGATTGCGGAACCGAATACTTCGGAGCAAACGCGAGTCAGAGCAGCAGTCAGAGTGGTTTTACCGTGATCAACGTGACCGATAGTGCCAACGTTGACGTGCGGTAGGGAACGATCAAATTTTTCTTTAGCCACGACAATTAACTCCTTGCCTAAAGGACTGAATCAGCCTTGTTTTTTGGATACAGTTTCAGCGATGTGCGCCGGAGCTGTGTTGTATTTTTTGAATTCCATAGAGTAGCTTGCGCGACCCTGAGACATGGAGCGAACGTCGGTCGCATAACCGAACATCTCACCCAACGGAACCTCGGCGCGAATCACTTTGCCGGAAACCGTGTCTTCCATACCCAAGATCATGCCGCGACGACGGTTAAGGTCGCCCATGACATCACCCATATAGTCTTCAGGTGTAACAACTTCTACCGCCATGATTGGCTCAAGCAACTCACCACCGCCCTTCTGGGCCAGTTGCTTGGTTGCCATGGAAGCAGCCACCTTAAACGCCATCTCGTTGGAGTCGACGTCGTGGTAAGAACCGTCAAAAACGGTTGCTTTCAGGCCGATCAGCGGATAGCCGGCAACAACACCGTTCTTCATCTGCTCTTCGATACCCTTCTGGATAGCAGGGATGTATTCCTTAGGAACAACACCACCCACTACTTCGTTCACGAATTGCAGACCTTCCTGACCTTCGTCAGCAGGAGCAAAACGAATCCAGCAGTGACCGAACTGACCACGACCGCCGGACTGACGAACGAACTTGCCTTCGATTTCACAGTTCTTCGTGATGCGCTCACGATAGGAAACCTGAGGCTTACCGATGTTGGCTTCGACGTTGAACTCACGGCGCATCCGGTCAACCAGGATGTCCAGGTGCAGCTCGCCCATGCCGGAGATGATCGTTTGACCAGTCTCTTCATCAGTCTTGACGCGGAAAGATGGATCTTCCTGAGCAAGTTTGCCCAGAGCGATACCCATTTTTTCCTGGTCATCCTTGGTCTTAGGCTCCACGGCAACCGAAATAACCGGCTCCGGGAAGTCCATACGAACCAGGATGATTGGCTTGTCAGCGTTGCACAAAGTCTCACCAGTGGTGACGTCCTTCATGCCGATCAAGGCCGCGATGTCACCAGCGCGTACTTCCTTGATCTCTTCGCGGGCGTTCGCGTGCATTTGCACCATACGACCCACGCGCTCTTTCTTGCCTTTAACCGAGTTGATTACGCCGTCGCCGGAGTTCAACACGCCCGAGTAAACACGGACGAAGGTCAAGGTACCCACGAATGGGTCAGTGGCAATTTTAAATGCCAGAGCAGAGAACGGTTCTGCATCGTCTGCATGACGCTCCAGCTCGATAGTCTCGTCATCCGGGTCAGTACCCTTGATGGCAGGAATATCAACTGGCGCAGGCAGGTAGTCGATCACAGCATCGAGAACCAGGGGAACACCCTTGTTCTTGAACGACGAACCGCAAACAGCCAAGACGATCTCACCAGCAATAGTACGCTGACGCAGAGCAGCCTTGATTTCCACGTTGGTGAGCTCTTCACCTTCGAGGTACTTGTTCATCAGCTCTTCGTTGGCTTCGGCCGCAGCCTCAACCATGTTGTTGCGCCATTCGTCAGCCAGTTCCTGCAGTTCAGCAGGGATAGGCTTACGAACAGGAACCATACCCTTGTCAGCATCGTTCCAGTAAACAGCTTCCATGGTCAGCAGATCGATCTGGCCTTGGAAGTTGTCTTCGGAACCGATAGCCAACTGGATTGGCACCGGGGTGTGACCCAGACGCTGCTTGATCTGACCGATCACGCGCAGGAAGTTCGCACCAGCACGGTCCATCTTGTTTACGTAAACAAGACGTGGAACGCCGTATTTGTTGGCTTGACGCCATACGGTTTCCGACTGAGGCTCAACACCCGAGGTGCCGCAGAACACAACGACAGCGCCGTCGAGTACGCGCAGGGAACGCTCAACTTCAATAGTGAAGTCTACGTGGCCCGGGGTATCGATTACGTTGAAGCGGTGCTCATCCTTGTACTGCTTCTCGGAACCTTTCCAGAAGGCGGTAATAGCAGCAGAAGTAATGGTAATACCACGCTCCTGCTCCTGAACCATCCAGTCTGTGGTCGCGGCGCCGTCATGCACCTCGCCCATCTTGTGACTTTTGCCGGTGTAAAACAGCACGCGCTCGGTGGTGGTGGTTTTACCAGCATCCACGTGAGCAACGATACCGATGTTACGGTAGCGGCTAATCGGAGTAGTACGAGCCATAAAGCCCTCGCAAAATTAGTGAAGCTAAGATTAGAAGCGGTAGTGCGAGAAAGCTTTGTTAGCTTCAGCCATACGGTGCACGTCTTCACGCTTCTTAACAGCAGCACCTTTACCTTCAGCAGCGTCCAACAGTTCGCCAGCCAAACGCAGAGCCATAGACTTCTCGCCGCGCTTACGGGCGAAGTCTACCAACCAGCGCATTGCCAGAGCATTACGACGGGACGGGCGAACTTCAACCGGAACCTGGTAAGTAGCACCGCCTACACGGCGCGACTTCACTTCGACCAGCGGAGCGATGGCGTCGAGAGCTTTCTCGAAGATTTCCAGGGGGTCGCTGTTCTTGCGTTCTTTAACCTTTTCCAGCGCGCCATAAACGATACGCTCGGCAACGGCTTTCTTGCCGCTTTCCATCACGTGGTTCATGAACTTGGCCAGAATTTGGCTTCCGTATTTTGGATCGTCAAGCACTTCGCGCTTGGCTGCTACGCGTCTTCTTGGCATGGATAAGCCCTCAAACGGTCTTCAGGTTCGCTCGGAATCAGTGCCCTTTCGGGACGCCTCCGACCTTACTCTTATCGACTCAGAAAATAAGATGATTCAGGTTTACAAAAAGCCGCTACTACTTAGGCTTCTTGGTACCGTACTTCGAACGACCCTGGTTACGACCTTTAACGCCGGAAGTATCCAAGGAGCCGCGTACGGTGTGGTAACGAACACCTGGCAAGTCTTTTACACGACCGCCGCGGATCAGTACCACGCTGTGCTCTTGCAGGTTGTGGCCTTCACCGCCGATGTACGAGGAAACCTCGAAACCGTTGGTCAGACGCACACGGCATACTTTACGCAGTGCCGAGTTAGGTTTTTTCGGCGTAGTGGTATACACGCGAGTGCATACGCCACGACGTTGCGGGCAGTTCTGCAGCGCAGGCACGTCGGATTTCTCGACGATACGCTTACGCGGCTGACGTACCAGCTGGTTGATAGTTGCCATCTACTAGCTCCACTGTTGTCTTGCGACGCTATTGTCTTGCAAGAAAAGCAAAATGGCAGGAACGAATTCCCGCCAAATTTAGGGGTACAAGAGTCTAAAGAGGATCTTGCCCCCAGTCAAGGCAAGGCCCCGACCTCCCCTCTCATCGAAGCGGGGCAAAATTGCCTCGATCCGACGAATGGGGGCTGCCAGGGCCCAGACTTATCTATCGCAGAACTCAGTTACCGCTTGAGTTCAGCGCTTCGGTCAGTGCAGCTTCCACTTCACTGGCGCTTACGCGCAGCGGCTTGTCGAGTTCACGGCGGCGCTTACGCTCGCTGTGGTAGGCCAAGCCGGTACCTGCCGGGATCAAACGACCCACGACCACGTTTTCTTTCAGGCCGCGCAGATAATCGCGCTTGCCGGTTACCGCTGCTTCGGTCAGTACGCGAGTGGTCTCCTGGAAGGAGGCCGCCGAGATGAACGACTCAGTGGACAACGACGCCTTGGTGATACCCAGCAACACACGAGTGAACTTGGAGACAAATTTGTCTTCCGCGCCCAGACGTTCGTTCTCTACCAGTACGTGAGTCAGTTCCATCTGGTCGCCCTTGATGAAACTGGAATCGCCGGATTCAGCGATTTCAACTTTACGCAGCATCTGACGCAGGATGGTCTCGATGTGCTTATCGTTGATCTTCACGCCTTGCAGACGATAAACGTCCTGGATCTCGTTAACGATGTACTTGGCCAGCGCACTCACGCCCAGCAGACGCAGGATGTCGTGTGGATCGCTTGGGCCGTCGGAGATAACTTCGCCGCGGTTTACCTGTTCGCCTTCGAAGACGTTCAGGTGACGCCACTTCGGAATCAGCTCTTCGTACGGATCGCTACCGTCGTTCGGGGTAATGACCAGACGGCGCTTGCCTTTGGTCTCTTTACCGAACGCGATGGTGCCGCTGACTTCAGCCAGAATCGACGCTTCTTTCGGACGACGAGCTTCGAACAAGTCGGCAACACGCGGCAGACCACCGGTGATGTCACGGGTCTTCGAAGTTTCTTGCGGGATACGCGCGATAACATCACCGATCGCGATCTTCGCACCATCCGCTACACCGACAAGGGCGTTGGCTGGCAGGAAGTACTGAGCGATTACGTCAGTGCCTGGCAGCAACAAGTCCTTGCCGTTGTCATCGACCATCTTAACGGCAGGACGGATGTCTTTACCGGCAGCTGGACGATCTTTCGCGTCGAGTACTTCAATGTTGGTCATACCGGTCAATTCGTCAGTCTGACGCTTGATCGTGATGCCTTCTTCCATGCCCACGTAGGTCACGGTACCTTTCATTTCGGTAACGATTGGGTGAGTGTGCGGATCCCACTTGGCCACGATTGCGCCAGCGTCGACCTTGTCACCTTCTTTAACCGAAATCACAGCACCGTACGGCAGCTTGTAACGCTCACGCTCACGACCGTAGTCATCAGCGATCGCCAGCTCACCGGAACGGGACACAGCAACCAGGCAACCATCCACTCGCTCAACATGCTTCAGGTTGTGCAGACGGACGGTACCGCCATTCTTCACCTGAACGCTGTCGGCTGCGGAGGTCCGGCTTGCCGCACCACCAATGTGGAACGTACGCATGGTCAGCTGGGTACCCGGCTCACCGATGGACTGGGCAGCAATAACGCCGACCGCTTCACCGATGTTCACCTGGTGACCACGGGCCAAGTCACGGCCGTAGCACTTGGCACAAATGCCGTAGCGGGTTTCGCAGCTGATCGGCGAGCGAACAATCACTTCGTCGATGCTGTTGAGTTCGATGAACTCGACCCACTTCTCGTCTACCAAGGTGCCGGCAGGAACGATAATTTCCTCGGTACCTGGCTTGAATACGTCACGGGCGATTACTCGACCCAGTACGCGCTCACCCAACGGCTCTACAACGTCGCCGCCTTCGATGTGCGGAGTCATCAGCAGACCGTGTTCGGTACCGCAGTCAACTTCAGTCACAACCAAGTCTTGCGCAACGTCTACCAGACGACGAGTCAGGTAACCGGAGTTAGCGGTTTTCAACGCGGTATCCGCCAGACCTTTACGAGCACCGTGAGTCGAGATGAAGTACTGAAGTACGCTCAAACCTTCACGGAAGTTCGCAGTAATCGGCGTTTCGATGATGGAACCGTCCGGCTTGGCCATCAGGCCACGCATACCGGCGAGCTGACGGATCTGCGCAGCAGAACCCCGTGCGCCCGAGTCGGCCATCATGTACATCGAGTTGAAAGACTCTTGATCGACTTCTACGCCGTGACGGTCGATAACCTTCTCTTTCGAGAGGTTAGCCATCATCGCCTTCGACACTTCGTCGTTGGCCTTGGACCAAAGGTCGATCACTTTGTTGTACTTCTCGCCCTGGGTTACCAGGCCGGAGGCGTACTGGCTCTCGATTTCTTTCACTTCATCGGTAGCAGCACTGATGATCTGGGCTTTTTCATCCGGGATAACGAAGTCGTTAACACCGATGGAAACGCCGGAAATGGTCGAGTAAGCAAAACCGGTGTACATCAACTGGTCAGCGAAGATTACGGTCTCTTTCAAACCAACCACGCGGTAGCACTGGTTGATCAGCTTGGAGATCGCCTTTTTCTTCATCGGCAAGTTAACGACGTCGTACGACAGGCCTTTTGGCACAACTTGATACAACAGCGCACGGCCGACAGTGGTGTCGACGATACGGGTGCCGCTCACGCTGCCGCCGTCACGGTCGTTGACGGTTTCGTTGATCCGCACTTTGACCTTGGCGTGCAGTGCGGCTTCGCCGGCACGGAACACACGGTCAACTTCTTGCAGGTCAGCGAACACACGACCTTCGCCTTTAGCGTTGATCGCTTCACGCGTCATGTAGTACAGACCCAATACAACGTCCTGCGACGGAACGATGATTGGCTCACCGTTGGCTGGCGACAGAATGTTGTTGGTCGACATCATCAACGCACGCGCTTCCAACTGGGCTTCCAGTGTCAGCGGTACGTGCACGGCCATTTGGTCGCCGTCGAAGTCGGCGTTGTACGCAGCACAGACCAGAGGGTGCAGCTGGATAGCCTTACCTTCGATCAGTACCGGTTCAAACGCCTGGATACCCAGACGGTGAAGGGTCGGTGCACGGTTGAGGAGAACCGGGTGTTCGCGAATTACTTCGGCGAGAACGTCCCAAACCTCTGGCAGTTCGCGCTCGACCATTTTCTTGGCCGCTTTGATCGTGGTCGCGAGACCGCGCATTTCCAGCTTGCCAAAGATGAACGGCTTGAACAGCTCAAGTGCCATCTTCTTAGGCAGACCGCACTGGTGCAGACGCAGGGTCGGGCCTACGGTAATTACCGAACGACCGGAGTAGTCAACACGCTTACCGAGCAAGTTCTGACGGAAACGACCTTGCTTACCCTTGATCATGTCAGCCAAGGATTTCAGAGGACGCTTGTTGGAACCGGTGATAGCGCGGCCACGACGACCGTTGTCGAGCAGGGCATCGACAGCTTCTTGCAACATACGCTTTTCGTTGCGCACGATGATGTCCGGAGCGGACAGATCAAGCAGGCGCTTCAAGCGGTTGTTACGGTTGATCACGCGGCGGTACAGGTCGTTGAGGTCGGACGTCGCGAAACGACCACCGTCCAACGGTACCAGCGGACGCAGGTCTGGCGGCAGAACCGGCAGAACGGTCAGCACCATCCATTCTGGCAAGTTGCCGGAACCCTGGAAGGCTTCCATCAACTTCAGACGCTTGGACAGTTTCTTGATCTTGGTTTCGGAGTTGGTTTGCGGAATTTCTTCACGCAGACGGCCAATCTCGTGTTCCAAGTCGATAGCGTGCAGCAGTTCGCGGACGGCTTCAGCACCCATGCGGGCATCAAAGTCATCGCCGAACTCTTCCAGCGCTTCGAAGTACTGCTCGTCGTTCAGCAGCTGACCTTTTTCAAGGGTGGTCATGCCTGGATCGATAACGACATAGCTCTCGAAGTAGAGAACGCGTTCGATATCACGCAGGGTCATGTCCATCAGCAAGCCGATACGGGACGGCAGCGATTTCAGGAACCAGATGTGGGCAACCGGCGAAGCCAGTTCGATGTGCGCCATGCGCTCACGACGAACTTTAGCCAGCGCAACTTCAACGCCGCACTTCTCGCAGATCACACCACGGTGCTTCAAGCGCTTGTACTTACCGCACAGGCACTCGTAATCCTTTACCGGGCCAAAGATCTTGGCGCAGAACAGGCCGTCACGCTCAGGTTTGAACGTACGGTAGTTGATGGTTTCCGGCTTTTTAACTTCACCGAACGACCACGAACGGATCATCTCAGGCGATGCCAATCCAATACGGATGGCGTCGAACTCTTCGACTTGACCCTGGTTTTTCAGCAAATTCAGTAGGTCTTTCAAGGCCTTTCCTCCTGGCGGAGCAGAGAGCGGGCTAAACAGCCCCGCTCTCGATTCGCGTCACGTGTTATTCGGTTTCCAGATCGATATCGATGCCGAGGGAACGAATTTCTTTGATCAACACGTTGAAGGACTCGGGCATGCCCGGCTCCATACGGTGATCGCCGTCCACGATGTTTTTGTACATCTTGGTCCGACCGTTCACATCGTCCGACTTCACTGTGAGCATTTCTTGCAGAGTGTAAGCAGCACCGTATGCTTCCAGTGCCCAGACCTCCATCTCCCCGAAACGCTGACCACCGAACTGAGCCTTACCACCCAGCGGCTGCTGGGTAACCAGGCTGTACGAACCGGTAGAACGAGCGTGCATCTTGTCGTCTACCAAGTGGTTCAGCTTCAGCATGTACATGTAGCCAACAGTAACCGGGCGCTCAAACTTGTTGCCGGTACGGCCGTCGAACAACTGCATCTGGCCGCTTTCTGGCAGGTCTGCCAGTTTCAGCATGGCCTTGATTTCGCTTTCCTTGGCACCGTCGAACACCGGGGTAGCCATTGGAACGCCGCCGCGCAGGTTCTTCGCCAGATCCAGGATTTCCTGGTCGGTGAAGGTGTCCAGCTCTTCGTTGCGACCGCCGATCTCGTTGTAGATCTCGTGCAGGAACTTGCGCAGGTCTGCGACCTTGCGCTGCTCTTCGATCATACGGTTGATCTTCTCACCCAGACCTTTGGCCGCGAGGCCCAGGTGGGTTTCAAGGATCTGACCAACGTTCATACGCGAAGGTACGCCCAACGGGTTGAGGACGACGTCGACCGGGGTGCCATTGGCATCGTGCGGCATGTCTTCAACCGGCATGATCACGGAGACCACACCTTTGTTACCGTGACGACCGGCCATCTTGTCGCCCGGTTGGATGCGGCGACGGATTGCCAGGTAAACCTTGACGATTTTCAGCACGCCTGGAGCCAGGTCATCGCCCTGCTGCAGTTTGCGCTTCTTGTCTTCGAACTTGTCGTCCAGCAGACGGCGACGATCAACGATGTAGGCCTGGGCCTTCTCGAGCTGCTCGTTCAGAGCATCTTCAGCCATGCGCAGTTTGAACCACTGGCCGTGCTCAAGACCGTCGAGGATTTCGTCGGTGATGTCCTGACCTTTCTTCAGACCTGCGCCGCCTTCGGCCTTGTGGCCTACCAGAGCGGAACGCAGACGTTCGAAGGTCGCGCCTTCAACGATACGGAACTCTTCGTTCAGGTCCTTGCGGATCTCGTCGAGTTGAGTCTTCTCGATGGACAGTGCACGAGCATCACGCTCAACGCCGTCACGGGTGAAGACCTGTACGTCGATGACAGTACCCTTGGTACCGGTAGGTACACGCAGGGAGGTGTCTTTAACGTCGCTGGCTTTTTCACCGAAGATGGCACGCAACAGCTTCTCTTCCGGAGTTAGTTGGGTCTCGCCTTTCGGAGTGACCTTACCTACCAGAATGTCGCCCGCGCCAACTTCAGCACCTACGTAAACGATACCCGCTTCGTCCAGCTTGTTCAGTGCAGCTTCACCCACGTTCGGGATGTCTGCAGTGATTTCCTCTGGCCCAAGCTTGGTGTCACGTGCCACACAGGTCAGTTCCTGAATGTGGATCGTGGTGAAGCGATCTTCCTGAACCACACGCTCGGACAGGCAGATGGAGTCTTCGAAGTTGTAACCGTTCCAGGCCATGAACGCGATGCGCATGTTCTGACCCAGTGCCAGCTCACCCATATCGGTGGAAGGACCGTCAGCCATGATGTCGCTGCGCTGAACCCGATCACCCTTGCTCACCAGCGGACGCTGGTTGATGCAGGTGTTCTGGTTGGAGCGGGTGTATTTGGTCAGGTTGTAGATGTCGACACCGGCTTCGCCAGTTTCAACTTCGTCATCGGCAACACGAACCACGATACGGCTGGCATCAACGGAGTCGATCACGCCGCCACGACGAGCCACGACGCAAACGCCGGAGTCACGGGCTACGTTACGCTCCATGCCGGTACCTACCAGCGGCTTGTCAGCGCGCAGGGTGGGTACAGCTTGACGCTGCATGTTGGAACCCATCAACGCACGGTTGGCGTCATCGTGTTCCAGGAACGGGATCAGCGACGCTGCAACCGAAACTACCTGCTTCGGCGATACGTCCATCAAGGTGACGTCTTCCGGCGCCTTGACGGTGAACTCGTTCAAGTGACGAACAGCGACCAGCTCGTCGATCAGCATTTTCTTATCGTTCATCGTGGCCGAAGCCTGAGCGATCACGTGATCAGCTTCTTCGATGGCAGACAGGAACACGATCTCGTCGGTGACCAGAGCGTCTTTCACTACACGGTACGGGCTCTCGAGGAAGCCGTACTGGTTAGTGCGCGCATAAGCGGCCAGGGAGTTGATCAGGCCGATGTTCGGACCTTCCGGCGTTTCGATCGGGCAAACACGACCGTAGTGCGTCGGGTGTACGTCACGAACTTCAAAGCCTGCACGCTCACGGGTCAGACCGCCCGGGCCCAGTGCGGAAACACGGCGCTTGTGGGTGATCTCGGAGAGCGGGTTGTTCTGGTCCATGAACTGCGAGAGCTGGCTGGAACCGAAGAACTCTTTCACCGCTGCAGCCACTGGCTTGGCGTTGATCAGGTCTTGCGGCATCAGGCCTTCGCTTTCAGCCATCGACAGACGCTCTTTGACCGCACGCTCAACACGTACCAGGCCAACGCGGAACTGGTTCTCGGCCATTTCGCCTACGCAGCGAACACGACGGTTACCCAGGTGGTCGATGTCATCGACGATGCCTTTACCGTTACGGATGTCGACCAGGGTCTTCAGTACCGCGACGATGTCTTCCTTGCACAACACGCCCGAACCTTCGATCTCGGTACGACCGATACGACGGTTGAACTTCATCCGGCCGACCGCAGACAGGTCATAGCGCTCAGGGCTGAAGAACAGGTTATTGAACAGGGTCTCGGCAGCGTCTTTGGTTGGTGGCTCACCAGGACGCATCATGCGATAGATCTCGACCAGCGCTTCCAATTGGTTGCTGGTGGAGTCGATCTTCAGTGTGTCGGAGACGAACGGACCGCAGTCGATGTCGTTGGTGTACAGGGTCTCGATGCGAACAACCTGAGCCTTGGCGATTTTCGCCAGGATCTCGGTGTTCAGCTCGGTGTTGCACTCCGCCAGGATTTCGCCTGTAGCTGGGTGAACGATGACCTTGGCGGTGGTGCGGCCCAGAACGTAGTCCAGAGGCACATCCAGCGACTTGATACCGGCTTTTTCGATCTGGTTGATGTGGCGCGCAGTAATACGGCGACCAGCCTCAACGATGACCTTGCCATTCTCATCCTGGATGTCCAGGACAGCAATTTCACCACGCAGACGCGAAGCAATCAGTTCCAGGCTGAGGGTTTCATCCTTCAGGCTGAATACGTTGGTGGTGTAGAAAGCATCCAGCACTTGCTCAGTGGTATAGCCGAGCGCGCGCAGCAGTACCGAGGCCGGCAGCTTACGACGACGGTCGATACGCACGAACACGCAGTCTTTCGGGTCGAACTCGAAGTCCAACCACGAGCCGCGGTACGGAATGATCCGCGCGGAGTACAGGAGCTTACCGGAGCTGTGCGTCTTGCCGCGGTCGTGGTCGAAGAACACGCCCGGGGAACGGTGCAGCTGGGAAACGATAACGCGCTCAGTACCGTTGATAACGAAGGTACCGTTTTCAGTCATCAGTGGGATTTCGCCCATGTAGACTTCTTGCTCTTTGATGTCCTTGATCGCTTTGTTCGACGATTCTTTGTCGAAAATGATCAGACGGACTTTTACCCGCAAAGGTACGGCGTACGTAACACCGCGTAACACGCATTCTTTGACATCAAATGCCGGTTCGCCCAGGCGATAACCCACGTACTCCAGCGCAGCATTGCCGGAGTAGCTGATGATCGGGAAAACGGATTTGAAGGCCGCATGCAGGCCCACGTCGCGGAACTGATCTTTAGTCGCTCCCGCTTGCAAGAATTCACGATACGAATCCAGCTGGATAGCCAGAAGGTACGGGACATCCATGACGTCCGGCAACTTGCTAAAGTCCTTGCGGATACGTTTTTTCTCAGTATATGAGTAAGCCATCAGCGTTCCCCAGCTTGGTCACCTGCTTGTTTGGCCCCTCCCGACGGGAGCAGCCAGAAAATCTCGCAAACCCCATGGTTTGCACCACCGCATCGGGTGGCTACAGCACGTTAATGGCGGCGACCGAGTCGACAGCCAAGAACGGAAAAAGGCCGGTGGCAAGAGCCACCAGCCATCAGCCTTCAGCTTAACGCTTGGGCTGGAGACGCAAGGTCGATGCTTACTTCAGCTCGACTTTAGCGCCTGCTTCTTCCAAAGCAGCTTTGGCTTTGTCAGCTGCGTCTTTCGATACGGCTTCCAGAACCATGCCTGGAGCAGCGTCAACTACAGCCTTGGCTTCTTTCAGGCCCAGACCGGTCAGTTCACGTACTGCCTTGATCACGTTTACTTTCTTCTCGCCGGATTCCAACAGCATAACGTTGAATTCGGTTTGTTCTTCAGCAGCAACAGCAGCAACAGCTGGGCCAGCAGAAGCAGCGGCAGCGGAAACGCCGAATTTTTCTTCGAAAGCTTTGATCAGCTCAACAACCTGCAGAACCGACATTTCAGCTACGGCGTTGAGGATATCGTCTTGGGAGATAGACATTGCTGTATTTCCTGAATTGGGGGACGGCCTACGCGGCCATCGAAATAAACAAAAAAACGCGAGAGAGGTTGCTCAGCCTTAGGCTGCGGCAGCTTCTTTTTGCTCGCGAACTGCGGCCAGAGTACGAGCCAACTTGCTGGTAGCGCCTTGAATCACGCTCATCAGCTGAGAAATAGCTTCGTTACGGGTCGGCAGTGTTGCCAGTACGTCGATTTGGTTAGCTGCGAGGAACTTGCCCTCGAACGCAGCTGCCTTGATCTCGAACTTATCCTGACTCTTAGCGAATTCTTTGAACAAACGGGCAGCAGCACCTGGATGATCTTTGGAGAACGCAATCAGAGTCGGGCCAGTGAACACGTCGTTGAGAACACTGTATTCAGTGTCTGCAACAGCGCGCTTGAGCAGGGTGTTACGCACAACACGTACGTATACGCCAGCTTCACGAGCCTCTTTACGGAGTCCGGTCATAGCGCTTACTGTCACACCACGGGCATCAGCCACGACAGCGGACAGAGCAGCTTTGGCAGCCTCGTTGACTTCAGCGACGATGGCCTTCTTGTCTTCGAGATTAATTGCCACGGGTTTAACTCCTGCTTGTTACCGTTTCATCTGGCCGAAGCCGGATGTCGTTTTGGTGTCTGATTCGGTAAGGAACCGGGAGCACCATCTGCGTAGGCTTTTGGTTTAAGGCTTACGCCGCCTACGGTCTTGGATAGCCCCCGCCAGGCAGGGACCCCAATTTTTTCAATTAGCGCGATCTCTCGCGCCAATCTGTGTCTTATACGTCCAGCGAGCCTTGGTCGATGACCAGACCTGGGCCCATAGTGGTGCTCAGGGTAACGCGCTTGACGTAGATACCTTTCGAGGAAGCTGGCTTGATACGCTTCAGATCAGCGATCAGGGCTTCAACGTTTTCCTTCAGCTTGACGGCGTCGAAGCCGACTTTGCCAACGGAGGTGTGAATGATGCCGTTTTTGTCGGTGCGATAACGAACCTGACCAGCCTTGGCGTTTTTAACCGCGGTAGCTACGTCTGGCGTTACGGTGCCAACTTTAGGGTTAGGCATCAGACCGCGTGGACCGAGGATCTGACCCAACTGACCTACAACGCGCATTGCATCCGGGGAAGCAATGACTACGTCGTAGTTCAGGTCGCCGCCTTTCATTTCGGCAGCCAGGTCGTCCATACCAACGCGGTCTGCGCCGGCGGCCAGAGCAGCTTCAGCTGCCGGGCCTTGAGTGAAGACAGCAACACGTACAGTCTTGCCAGTACCGTGTGGCAGCACAGTAGCGCTACGAACGACCTGGTCGGATTTACGTGGGTCAACACCCAGGTTTACAGCAACGTCAACGGACTCGCTGAACTTGACAGTCGACAGCTCGGTCAGCAGGGCAGCAGCGTCTACAAAGTTGTAGGCCTTGCCTGCTTCGATTTTGCCGGCGATAGCCTTTTGGCGCTTGGTCAGCTTAGCCATTACACACCCTCCACGTTAAGGCCCATGCTACGAGCAGAACCGGCGATGGTACGCACGGCTGCATCCATATCAGCTGCAGTCAGATCCGCGTTTTTGGTTTTCGCGATTTCTTCCAGCTGAGCACGAGTTACGGTGCCAACCTTAACGGTGTTAGGACGAGCGGAACCGCTAGTCAGACCAGCAGCCTTCTTCAACAAAACCGAAGCCGGGGTCGACTTGGTTTCGAAAGTGAAGCTACGGTCGCTATATACAGTGATGATCACTGGAGTCGGCAGACCTGGCTCAATACCCTGAGTACGGGCGTTGAAGGCCTTGCAGAATTCCATGATGTTCACGCCGTGCTGACCCAGAGCTGGGCCGACAGGTGGACTTGGGTTGGCCTGAGCGGCCTTCACTTGCAGCTTGATGTAAGCGGTAATCTTCTTGGCCATGAGGCACTCCAATTACGGGTTCAAACGCCTCGAAAGGCTCCCCGGTTACTTGCGCGTTTATCCCAGTGACGACAAAACCCCACAGCCTAGGGCTGCGGGGTTGGGATGCTTGCTCAGCTAGACCTTCTCGACCTGGCTGAACTCCAACTCTACCGGAGTAGAGCGACCGAAAATGAGCACTGCCACTTGGATCCGGCTCTTTTCGTAGTTAACTTCTTCGACAGTCCCGTTGAAATCAGCAAACGGACCATCTGTGACACGAACAACCTCACCCGGCTCGAACAACGTCTTCGGCTTAGGCTTGTCGCTACCATCAGCAACACGACGCAGAATTGCTTCCGCCTCTTTGTCAGTGATCGCAGCAGGTTTATCAGCAGTACCGCCGATGAAACCCATGACACGAGGAGTATCCTTGACCAAATGCCAAGTACCTTCATTCATGTCCATCTGAACCAGCACGTAGCCAGGGAAGAACTTGCGTTCGCTTTTGCGCTTCTGACCATTCCGCATTTCAACCACTTCTTCAGTGGGAACCAGAATTTCGCCGAAGCCATCTTCCATGCCTGCCAGCTTTACGCGCTCTAGCAAAGAGCGCATGACATGCTTCTCGTAACCCGAGTAAGCATGCACAACGTACCAACGCTTAGCCACGGGACACCCTTAGCCAACAATCAAGGAAACAAGCCAGCCGAGCAGGGAATCAAGCCCCCACAACAGCAACGCCATAACCAGAACAACAGCCACAACAATCAACGTGGTCTGCGTGGTTTCTTGGCGAGTCGGCCAAACGACTTTACGGATTTCTGTGCGAGCTTCCTTTACCAGAACTGCGAAAGACTTGCCTTTGGCAGTCTGCAGGCCTACAAAGGCAGCTACAGCAGCAAGAGCAAGCAAAGCGAGTACGCGGTACAGGATCGGCGAAGCAGAGTAGTACTGATTGCCAACAACGCCTACGACCACCAATGCGACTACAGCAAGCCACTTGACCAGATCGAAACGAGAGCTTTGAGCTTCAGCCTTAGGAGTCATCTATGAAGATCCTGTGAAAAGAAAGCCAGACACACCACGTGAATCTGGCAGGTCAGGAGGGAATCGAACCCCCAACCTACGGTTTTGGAGACCGTCGCTCTGCCAATTGAGCTACTGACCTAAAACAAAATCAGGCCGACCATTATGCAGGCCTGAAAAAGACTTTACAACAACCAACCCCAAGAGACTTGAAATCACCCAACATCAAAGCCGAGCACAACACCATCAAGCCGAGGCAGCTGTTAAAACAAAGGCAGATATTTTCATATCTGCCTTGTTATATGGAGCTCTTGAGCGGATTTGAACCGCTGACCTCACCCTTACCAAGGGTGTGCTCTACCAACTGAGCTACAAGAGCAAAACACCATGCACAACCTGCAAACTTGGAGCGGGTAGCGGGAATCGAACCCGCATCATCAGCTTGGAAGGCTGAGGTTCTACCACTAAACTATACCCGCGGAGCTTGCAGCTCACGCTAAAAATGGTGGAGGGGGAAGGATTCGAACCTTCGAAGTCGTAGACGTCAGATTTACAGTCTGATCCCTTTGGCCGCTCGGGAACCCCTCCTAAGCGAGCCGGCATTCTACATCACGCCGACCTTCTGTCAAGCATTTTCTCATTAAAAATATGAGGTTAGCTGCGTTGACCTTCGCTTCACGCTGTAGACCGTAAAGGTCTTCACTGCGAAGCGGGCGCCATTCTATGCAAACTATTCGACAGTTGCAACGCCTTCGCACAACATTATTTTATGTTTTAACTCATTGAATTCCTTAGCAAGGTTTTCAAAGGGTAGATCGTCAGCCAGGCGCCTGCTTTCAGGGGCCACACGGAGCCAGTAGCCGGAAGCGTCAGGTGCATTCAGCTGTTGCACCTTGACCTTTATATCCAGGCTTGTAAGGCGCTGCTCAAGCGACATTGCTTGCCGCTGATCAGCAAAGCCACCGATGTACAAGCAGGTATTTTGCAGATCCGGGGCTTTTGCTCGATCACGGCGGACCACCGAATCAGCAGATTCGCTCAACAGCCGAATGTCCTGCTGGGAGCCGCGATAGAGGCTCAGCGGAGTAACATCCTTGGCCCGCAACGGCGCCTCTTGTTGATGCCAAATGTAATAAAAGGCATTGAGAACGAGCAAAAGCAAAAACAGCCAACGCATAAATACCTCAGGACAAAGGGCACGCCATCGCCAGACCGACGAAAACCAGATCAGGAACGAAGCGAGCCTGCGGTACGGCGTCCGAGACCAGGTCAGCATCCCCGCCAGTCAGGAATACCGTGAAATCATCCCCCCAGTAACGCCGAGCCAGCTCCAGCTGAGTCAATACGAACCCCCTGAGCATCAGCGTACAGCCGCGCTCAACAGCCTCAACGGTCGTCCGACCCGGGGAAAGACGCTCCATAGCCTGCTCGGCTGCTGCATCGTCGTAGCGAATCTTGCGGGTGTGCGTCCGCAGTTGGCTGCGCATGAGAGGCATCCCTGGGCATATAAAACCACCGAGGTGCTCACCATCAGTAGCAATAAAATCCGCAGTCGCCGCGGTACCGAAGTCGAGCACCAGACAATTACCTGACGCCAACTTGAACCCACCCAGCATTGCTAACCAGCGATCAAGCCCGAGGCGCTCGAACTCTTCATAGCCATTGCGCACCCCAGCCATTTCGCGCGCCGGGGCCGCGCAGGACACCGTAACACCAAAGGCCTCTTGCAATGCCTCAACAAGCTTTCCGGTTTCTTCTGAGGCACGGACGCTCACCAGGCGGCATCGCGTCAGCAACAGACCCGGAATTGCGATCAAACTTTCAATTAACGCGAGATCCGACCCAACAATACCTTCCGCAGAGGCACTAGCTATCGCCGAGCCGAGCACACGCCACTTGATAAAGCTATTCCCACAGTCGAGCTCAAGAATCATCACGCAGCCTCAGGCTTAACTCACCACCGCTATATATTTTCTCGACACCATCGACATTCAGGCGCAGCGCGCCCTGGTGATCAATCCCCAGCACAACCCCGTCAATTTGGTTGACGCCCGCAATGAGGGACACAGCCCTACCTTGCCACAAATGATTTCGCTCCCACTCAGCCTGAAGCGCACCAAAGCCAAAGGCCTTGTGCCGCTCCAGGTGGCTTTGCAGCTGCAGACACAGCCGTGCAACCAAGTGATTGCGGTCGACAGGAGAACCTGTCTCCAACTGTACCGAGGTCCACTGCTGATCAACCTCAGCAGCCTGCTGCATATTTACGTTAATGCCGATTCCGAGAACAACGTGGCAAATGTCAGCAGGATCTCCCACCAACTCAAGCAAGATACCGGCAATTTTCTTCTGCCCAACCAGAACGTCGTTTGGCCACTTCAAGGCCGCACCCTGCACACCCAACTCACGCAGGGCCTGCATGACCGCCAAGCCAACAACGAGACTAAGGCCCTCCAGCTGCCGCAGCCCGCCTTCAATGCGCAACACAAGGCTGTAATAGACATTCTGAGCAAACGGACTTACCCACTTACGGCCTCGCCTGCCCCTACCCGCCGTCTGCTGCTCCGCCAGCACAAGAAATGGTGCAGCGTAGCCGGCGTCGACTAGGCGCAAAGCTTCGGCATTAGTGGAGTCAATAGAGTCTGAGATATGAAAGGGCCACGCCAAAGGAGCAGTATTCGCTTCAATTTCTTCCGCATTCAAGAACACCAACGGAGAAGCAAGCTGGTACCCCTTACCACGGACTTTGTGAATAGGCAGATTCAGCTCCGCCTCAAGATGCTGGAGCTGCTTCCAAACAGCGCTGCGGCTGACGCCCAAGGCGGCACCCAGCGCTTCTCCGGAATGGAATCGGCCATCTTTCAGAAGTTCTAACAACGTCAGCATGCAAGTATCGCCTCACAATGAGGCACGCATGATAGCCATGCATAAGGCCATTGCATAGAAAGGCTGGAGCCTAGAAATCAAAGGAGCGCCGTGCCCTTCAGGTCATTTTCCGACCG